>CAZIUB010000089.1:0-20938 GCA_964542425.1 uncultured Rhodospirillaceae bacterium
GCCGCCGCCGCTTGCGCAATGGAGCGTGCCGCGCCGGCCGCGGGTCCCCCCTATGCACTACGGTGGATAAGCCCAAATCTACCCCCCAGAGGGGTCATTATTGGACGCGAAAAGGGGGTCACGATTGGAAGCGAATTGACACACTGTCACGCGCTTTCGGCGCAGAGCAGCTTTTACGCGAATGCAAAGATACGTTTCGGACAAAACATCGTGCTGCGCGAGCACTTCCGCTGCATGCCGGAAATCATCCAATTCTCTAACGACCTCTGTTACGCTAGCAACGGCACACCGCTTGACCCGTTGCGTGCGTACCCGGCTAATCGACTGAAGCCGCTTGTTCTTCGCCATGTGCAAAGTGGATATCGCACTGGCAGCAGCGTGAACGCGGTAAATGAGCCAGAGGCGGATGCAATATTGGCCCAGATTGTCGCATGTGTTGCCGATCCACGCTATGCCGGACGCACGATGGGCGTGATTAGCTTGCAAGGTGAACCGCAGGCCAAGCTTATCGAGCATAAACTCCTTGAAGTGCTTGAGCCGGAGGAAATCGAAGAGCGTCGGCTGATTTGTGGCGACGCCTATGCTTTCCAGGGCGATGAGCGGCATATAATCTTTTTGAGCATGGTAGCCGCGCCCAATGAGCGTATCGGCGCACTATCCAATGACTCCGCGCGTCAGCGTTTCAACGTGGCCGCCAGTCGCGCCCAGGATCAGCTTTGGCTTTTTCATTCTGTCAACGTTGGCGATCTTAGCCCGACCTGCATGCGGCGTTCGCTATTGAGCTATATGCTTGCCCCAGGACGGCAACCACCGCCGCCAGGGCTGAACATGTTCGAGTCCAAATTTGAGGAAGATGTTTACCGACTAATTAGCGACAAGGGTTTTTATATTCGGACCCAGGTATGTATCGGCGATCCGACAAACCATCGCTACCGAATAGACTTGGTTGTGGAGGGCATGCAGGGACGTCTCGCGGTCGAGTGCGACGGTGACAAATGGCATGGTGCCGAACAATTTGAGAAGGACATGGCGCGTCAACGCGATCTTGAGCGGGCTGGATGGCAATTCGTCCGCATCCGCGGTGGCCATTTTTATCGCGATCGGGTCAAGGCTATGGAACCACTTTGGGCGGAGCTAGATCGCCTTGGCATCAGGCCTGGAGGGATCGACGAAAACGCAGCAGAGCCGCCACCACCTGCGGACAGTCTGAGTCTTGGACAAAGGGAGATTGAAGAGGCCATTCCCGTCATCCCAATACCGTCCAATACAGGCGACAGTGCGAATGCGCCAGATGCCGATGTACGTGCGACGAGTACGGAACGCGCGCGAATAGAGCAAGATCAAATTGTTCCCAAAGGGAGCGATGAGCCCACAAGCACGAAACAAACAATGCATTCACTGCTCGCAGAATATATTCCCCTTCATGGCGTAGCCGGCCCAGACCCCCGTCTCGTCAATGTAGACACGGTGGCCGTCGGCCTCTGTCGTATCATCGATGTTGAAGGTCCCATGCTTGCGAAGCGGGCATACGACATTTATTTGCTTGGTTGCGGGATTAAGCGACTCGGTGGCGAACTGAAAAGCACATTGAACAAGGCTCTAACGAACGCTATCCGGCAGGGACGTGTGATTTCGGAGAATGAACCGGGTGAGACCGGATTGATCAACTCTACGGTCAGGACCAAGGGAAGTCCTCCTATCAAGGCTCGACGCAGAGGTCCCAGAACATTTGAAGAAATACCCCCAGGTGAGTTGCGGTATGTAGCGCGGCATATTTTGGAAAATGGTCAAGTTGAAGCGGGCACTGACGAACATCTACGCGCCATTCTGGAAATGTTCGATCTAAGGCGGTTGACGACGCAGGTCGGGATGACTTTGTTGAAAATACTCGAAAGACAAGATTAGCTCAGGTCAGTCCCAATTCACCGCGCGGCGCTGGAGCGGCCGGATTTCAGCAGGAAGGCCGGCATGTGGTCGCCGAAGGCGCCGCCCGCGCCATGGGAATGATCGTGTCCGTGCAGGCGATGATCGTCGCGCGCGAAATCGTGCAACGGGCGCTCGGGCCTGATCGTGGGAACGCCTTGGCGCACCGGCGTGAGCGGTACGGGTGCCACCTCGGCATTATCCTTGCCCTTGGCTCGGCGCCGATGGCGGTTCTGCGGGGTTGCCTTCACGGGCGCAAGCTCCAGCACTGGTTCGGGGAGCGCCGCGTGAAGCGCCAATTCGGCGTGGCGTGTCTGCTCGATCACGACATGGGGCAGCACATCCTCCGGCTTGGAATCGCGGCCGGCGCGCTGCTCGGCCTGGCCACGCTCGCCCCGCCCAGGGTGGCGGCTCGGGTGGCGGCTTGGGCGACGGCCCGGGCGTCGGCCATCCTCGATCTCGCTGGGTGAGGGCGGCGCCAGGCCCTCGATCTCGAATCGGGGAATCGGCTGGCCGATCAGTTTCTCGATCGCCGCCACGTGCTTCACATCGGCGGGTGTCGCCAGGGTGAAGGCGCGGCCCTCGAGGCCGGCCCGCGCGGTGCGCCCGATGCGGTGCACGTAATCCTCGGCGTGAATCGGCACGTCGAAATTGAACACATGGCTCAGACCCTTGATGTCGAGGCCGCGCGCCGCCACGTCGGAACAGACCATCAGCTTGGTCTCGCCTTCGCGGAACTTGTCCAGCGTCTCCTTGCGCACGGGCTGGGGCATGTCGCCATGCAGCCGCACCGGCGCCAAGCCATGCTGGGTCAGCGACTTGAACAGGATATCGACGTCCCGCTTGCGGTTGCAAAAGATGAGCGCGTTGGTGACACCCTCCGACTGGATCAACCGGCGCAGCGCCTCGCGCTTATCCATCTGGTTGATCATTGTCAGCTTCTGGACCACGGTCGCGACGGTGGTTGCGGGCGGGGAGACGGTGATTTCCTTCGGGTTCATCAGGAAGGCGTCGGCCAGGCGCTTGATCTCGGGCGCCATGGTCGCGCAAAAGAGCAGCGTCTGGCGCAGCTTCGGCAACAGGCCCACGATCTTCTCGACGTCTGGGATGAATCCCATGTCCAGCATCCGGTCGGCTTCGTCGATGACCAGGATTTTCACGTCGGACAGAAGGATCCTGCCGCGCTCATAGAGGTCGATCATCCGGCCGGGCGTCACGATCAGCACGTCGACGCCGCGATCCAGGCGTTTCTCCTGATCGCCGAAGCTTTCGCCGCCGATCAGGAGGGCATGGCTCAATTCGCAATACTTTCCGTATTTCTCGAAATTCTCCGCGACCTGGGCGGCGAGTTCGCGCGTGGGCTCGATGATCAGCGAGCGCGGCATGCGCGCCCGCGCCCGCCCGTGATTGAGAATCTCGATCATCGGCAGGGTGAACCCGGCGGTCTTGCCGGTTCCGGTCTGGGCACAACCCAGGACATCCCGGCCCATCAGGATGATGGGGATGGCTTGGGCCTGGATCGGGGTCGGGATCTGGTAGCCGGATTCTTCGACGGCTCGCAGGATTTCGGGGCTCAGCCCCAATTCAGAAAAGGTCATGTGTCTCGCAACGCCGGGCTCCACGCGCGGCTATGAAGCCAGGGCAGGGCGCCCCGGCGAATGCGGCGCATCATAGTGTCGGGCGGGGCTTTGTCAAACGCCGATCCCGCGTATACCCTATGTTTACCGACTGTTAACCAAGGGCGAGGCCCGCATGCTTCTCGACCGCGACCGATCCCAGATCCTGATGGTGGACGTGCAGGAGCGCCTGCTGCCGGCGATGGCCGAACCCGAGAAAGTGCTTCGGAATGGGGCCCTGCTGCTCAAGGGTGCCACCGAAATGGCGGTGCCGGTCGTGGTATCGGAGCAATATCCCGAGGGGATCGGCCGGACGGTGCCGGAACTGGCGGCACTCGTCGGGGCCAATCGCACCCATGAAAAGATCGAGTTCTCGTGCTTTGCCAATCCGGCGCTGAAGGATCTATTGGGCTTGCCCGGTCGCCAGACGGTAATTTTCGGGATCGAGGCCCATGTCTGCGTGATGCAGACGGCGCTCGAGATGAAGGCGGCGGGCCACGACGTGACGGTGGTCGCCGACGCCATCTCGTCGCGAGTCGTGGAAAGTCGGGAGGCAGCTCTTCGGCGCATGGAGCGCGCGGGCGTGCGCATCGCCACCGCCGAAATGGTGCTGTTCGAATGGATGCGCAGGGCCGGGACCGATACCTTCCGAAGGATGGTCAAACTGATCCGTTGATCTTTGCGGCCGCTCAGCAGCCGATCATCCAGCACATGTCATTGTCGTTGTCGCGCTCGTCGTTCGAGGGCGGGGGAAAGAGGCGCACGATCGCCCAGCGCACGAACTTGCGGAACCGGGGATCGTGCGCGCCGGTGATTCCGGAAACCGATCCGACCAGATAAGTAAGTGCCTGGCCGGAGCCGGAACAGAAGGCGGCGATCAGGCGAATCTCCCCGCCCGTATTGCCCGTGCCCCCGGTGGTGCCGCACGCGTGGTCGGCGCTGGTCGTCGCAGGGCCATTGAAGGCGAGGCGAACGCGATAACCGGCATGAGTGGGCTGCAAATCGGGCCGCGGCTGGATCGCGTCCGAGACCAGGGCATCGAATTCGGATTGCTCGATCGCGAAGGGGTTGCCGGAAACATCCGCCCTCAGGTAATGCGTGCGCGGCAGATTATGATGCTGCATCGGCGCATAGGAGGACGAGACATAGACGCGGTCAACGCGTCCGGGCATGCAACCGGCGAGGAGCAGTAGCGCGGCAACGACGATCGTGGCTCTGGACATCAACTCCCTCTTCGGCAAAGGTCGGCACGATTGCCATTGGGCATGGAACAACATCAAACGCACTTGGCGATGACGGTCAATCTTATCAAGCTCTGCGTCGGCGTCGATCACGTGACGGAACTGGTTCGGGAATACGAGCGCCTGGCCAAGGCGGCGCGGGCCAAGGGTAAGAAACCCGAGGCCAGCCACTGGACGCGCTCGCGCCCCAAGCGCGCCGATGAGGTCCTGGACGGAGGATCGCTCTATTGGGTCGTTCGCGGGATCATTCGGGCGCGCCACCGCATCTTGCGCCTGGATGACGTGCGGGACCGGGAGGGCACCGAGTATTGCGCCATCGTCTATCACCCTAAGCCCATCCTGGTCCAGCCGCGGCCGAGGCGCGCCTTCCAGGGCTGGCGCTATCTGGAGGCCGACGAGGCACCCCCGGATCTCGGCGACCAGAAACGAGCCCTGGTGGACGCAAGGGCGGAGCGCCGCCTGCCGCCAGAAATGGCGCGCAACTTGCGTGAACTCGGGCTCATTTGAGCCACCTTCGTTGGGTGCCTCCTCACCCCGCCAGCATCGCCAGCGGATAGCCCAGGGCGACGGAGCCCAGCAGCGTCTTCGTCAATCCGAGGCGCCAGCGCAACAAGGCCAGTGCGGCGACGATGGTGAGCAGCAGCGCAGGCCAGCGCAGCGATCCGGGATCGGGCAGCAGCGTGCCAAAGGGCGCGGCCGCGAAGGTGGCCGCGAACAATACGTGCAGGCCGAACCACAACGCCAAACTGCCGATGACGCCCACAACAGCAGCGGTCACCCCGGCCAACGCGGCCGAAAGCTTGCGGTTAGCGCGCAGGCGCTCGACATAGGGGGCGCCGAGGAAAATCCACAGGAAGCTCGGCACGAAGGTAATCCAGGTGACGTAGATCGCACCCAAGAGGCCGATCAGCATCGGCCATTCGCCGCCGGCACCGGCATAGGCCGCCTGGAACCCGACGAAGGAAAGCACCAGGATCAGCGGACCAGGCGTGGTTTCGGCAAGCGCCAGGCCGTCGATCATGGCGCGTGGGCCAATCCAGGCATGGTAATGCACGACCTCCTGGGCCACGTAGGTCAGCACCGCATAGGCGCCCCCGAAGGTCACGATCGCCATCTTGGCGAAGAACAGGCCCATGGCGACAAATAGATCGCCGGGGCCAAGGAGCCAGGCCAAGAAGGCGATCGGCCCCAGCCACAATGCGCACCCAAGGAGCGTCGTCCGGGCGAGCCGCGGCAAATCCGCGCGGAGCGATCTTGCCGGTACTCGATCGGCATCGCTCGCCCCCGCCTCGCTTGTCCGAAGCCAGATCAGGCCAAGCCCGGCGGCGGCGAGAATGATCAGCGGGAACGGAATCTGGAACACGAATAGCCCGATGAAGGCGGCACCAGCGATGCCATGAGCCGCACGCGAGCGCAGCGCGCGCTTGGCTACGCGAGCCAAGGCCTCGATGACCAGCGCAATGACCGCGCATTGCAGGCCGAGGAAGGCGCCGCCCAGCCACGAGGTGGCGCCGAATGCCGCGTACAGCATGGAGAGGGCGGCGATGACCACGAAACCGGGCAGAATGAACAGCGTGCCGGCGGCCAGCCCGCCCTTGGGCCCATGCAACAGCCAGCCGAGATAGGTGGCCAGCTGTTGCGCCTCGGGCCCCGGGAGCAGCATGCAATAATTGAGCGCGTGCAGGAATTGCGTTTCGCTGGCCCACTTCTTTTCGTCGACCACCAGTTTGTGCAGCAGCGCGATCTGGCCGGCCGGGCCGCCAAAACCGAGGCAACCGATCTTGAACCACAGGCGGGCAGCCTCGGCGAAGGTGATCGGCTGGGCCGAACTCACGCGGCGAATTCCCTGGGCGGCCAGGAATGTTCCTCGTCTTGCCGATCGCGCAGCCAGCGATAGAGGGAATCATAGAGGATCATGCCGGAATCGAGGAGCAGCAGGTCGTCGGCGATCAGATCACCGAGGCCGAGCGAGATGGCAAGCAGCCCGGCCGATTGCGGCGTCAGATCCGGCCGGGAGGTGTCCGCCCCGCGCACGATCGTCGCCAGGCGCTGGATCGGCGGGTAAGCAAGATCGAAGGCCTGGAGAAAGGCATCGAACGAACAGCCCTCGCCTCGATGGGAGAACGCGACGCCTGGGATGTCGAAGGGCGTGGCGTCGCGCGCCTCGGCAAACTCCAATACTTCGGAAGCCGGGACATAGAAAACTTCCGCGTCGGGATCGATGAAGCGGCGAATGAGCCACGGGCAGGCGATGCGGTCGATCTTGGGCCTTGCGCGGGTGACCCATCGCGTCGGGCACGTGAAATCCACCGATGAGGACTTGCGCCAGCTAGGCTGATTGGCGCCAAACCATGCTTCCTGACCGCCCGCCAGGTAGCGCGCGTGATGGCCCAACGCTCGCAATTGCGCCGCCGCGTTCTGCCCGACCTCATGTCCGTGGACGCAAGCGGTGACGATATTGGAGCCCGGTTTCAGGCCCCTTCCGTAAGCCTCGATTTTTTCCGGCGGCACCCGTCGCGCGCCGCAGATCATGCGCTCGCTCTCCCGGAACGCGGCCTCTCGGCGCGCATCGATCACGATCGGGTGGGCGGCCGAGCCAAGGGTCGCGGCCAATTCATCGAGTGTGATGGAATGTTGGGTATCGGACATGACAAGCTCTCCTTCCCGGTCCTGGCGCCGAGGCGCCACGGCCGCGATCTGGAGCAGAGCTTGGATGCGCGAGGCATCTTGGGAAAGCCGGGAGTCTGCGCCACCCCGACAAACGGGACTATAGGTTTTCTCGTCCCCGCGGTCAATGGCCTCGCGCCGCGGCCCTGCCGCCGACCCACAAGCCGAAATCGTCGGCAGCTTCGCCATTGAGCTCGCAATTGTCGCGCTCACCCGCGCCATCCTGACCGAGCGCGAATGCAAAAGCCGGAGCCGACAGAGGCCACTGGAATCACGCGCCGCCTTCGCCGATAATTGTCTCGTCGAATCGCCAATCCCAAATGATGATGGGCGCCGGCGCCGCGCGTGAACCAGCCGTTGCGCGGGGCCCGGACTGTAACGCAACGGGGAGCAAGCAGCCGCATGGCAAGTGAAGGAAATCCAGGTCCACGGCGCACCCGGTTCGATGCTGCAAGGAACGGACCGACGATGAAGGCCGTCGTCACCATGGGCAATGGCGGGTATGACCAGCTCAATTACCGCGACGTCCCCATCCCTCGATTGTCGCCCGGCGAAGTGCTGCTTCAAGTTCTGGCGGCTGGCGTCAATAACACGGAGATCAACACGCGTGTCGGCTGGTATTCGAAGACGGTCACCACCGGCACGGCGCGTGCCGCCGCTGCTCAACAAGAGAAGTTGGTGGCAGTGGGTGATGGCGGCTGGAGCAGCGGATCCACGCCATTTCCCTTTATCCAGGGCACCGATTGTTGCGGTCGCATTGTGGCGGTCGCCGCCGGTGGCAACGCACGGGCCATCGGTGCACGCGTCTTGGTGCGACCCTGCATGCGCCCGGCGGGATTTGCGTCCCTGGACAGTATCTGGATGGGCTCGGATTTTGACGGCGCATTCGCGCAATTCGTCAAGGTCCCGGAATTGGAAGTGTTCGAGGCACGATGCGATTGGAGCGATGTCGAATTGGGCTCGATACCGTGCGCCTTTGGGACGGCGGAGAACATGCTGCATCGAGCGAAGGTGGCCAGGAGCGAACATGTCCTGGTCGCCGGCGCCTCCGGCGGTGTCGGCTCGGCGGTCGTGCAACTCGCAAAACGACGCGGCGCCGTGGTGACGGCGATCACCGCCAGGGCGAAAATGGATCAGGTGCGCTCAATCGGGCCGGATCATGTCATCGATCGTGATCAAGACGTGGCCCTCTGTCTTGGCGAAAGATCCGTGGACGTCGTTGTTGACAACGTGGCGGGACCGGCCTTTGGTGGCATGCTGAAAGTCTTGAAGCGAGGCGGGAGATATGTATCCTCGGGTGCCATCGGTGGGCCACTGGTGACGCTTGATATGCGTACCTTCTATCTTCATGATCTGAATCTGGTTGGCTGCACCGCTTGGGACGAGCCGGTTTTCCCGAACCTCATGTCCTATATCGAAAGAGGCGAGATAAAGCCGCTGGTCGCCAAGACCTTTCCACTCGAGAGCATCGCGGCCGCGCAACAGGAATTCCTGGAGAAGGGTCATTTCGGCAATTTCGTTCTGATCCCACCGCGCCCGGAATGATTGGACGGCCTTGGGAATTCCTGGGTCCCTTGAAGTGGGGAAATCGGGGATCTCCCAGCACGTACCGGCGGTGCTTCCGACTATTCCCGGGTTTTGCGCTGTACAGGCCGTGGCGACTCGACTAGAAGCGCGCTCACCGAACGGGGCCTGGCTTGGTCCCGGTCGGATCGGGAAGCCCGGATGGCAATCGGCGTTCAAGGTTGACCCCGGATCGGCGTCCAACCGACCCCATTGGATCGAAAGAAACCTGAGAAATGCCGGCTTGTTCGCGGAATGACCCACCGCCGATCGGGGGTCATCCCGTCGCGCCGATCCACACGCAGGATCAGCAGCGGCAGCCGGTTGGTATGGGCGACCGCGGCGGCCGTTACCATGTTGGTTGCGCCCGGCCCGATCGATGACGTGGCGATCATGATGCGCCGACGACGATAGGTCTTGGCGTAGGCTGCGGCGGCCAGCGCCATCGACTGCTCGTTCTGCCCGCGCCAGGTCGGCAGGGCCTCACCCGCCTCATACAACGCTTCCCCTAGACAGGTGATGTTTCCGTGCCCGAATATGGCAAAGGCGCCGCCAAACAACCTTTGCTCACGGCCATCGATGTTGATGTACTGCATTGAAACATGGCGAACGAGGGCATGTGCCATGGTCAGGCGGGTGGTATCCTGTGGTGGTGTTGCGATCATGGTGCCCCAGTCTCACGTAGTGCCGCCTGCGCGCCGGACCACTGGAGCAGCAAGATTTCCGGAACCTTGACGCCAAACCATAGTCGAGTGATACTCTTCTTGCAAGCGCTTGCACTGTGGTCTGGGAAAGTCGAGAAATCGCGGTGAAGGACATACGGATCGGGTTGATTGGCGCCGGCTATATGGGGAAGGCGCACGCCATGGCCCTGAAGGCCGTGGCAACCATTTTCAGCACAGCGCTTCGTCCCGTTTGCGAGATGCTATGCACGACGAACGAGGTCGGAGCGGCACGCCTGGCGGCCGAGCTCGGATTCAATCGCTCGACGGCGGATTGGCGCAGCCTCGTCGCTGACCCAATGATCGAAGCCGTGATCGTTGCCTCACCGCAGACCACGCACTGCGGCATCGTTCTCGCCGCCCTGGCCGCGTGCAAGCCGGTCTTTTGCGAAAAGCCCCTTGGAGCAACCCTGAGCGATGCCAGGGCGATGACCGCGGCAGCGGAAAAGGCCGGTGTCCCCAACATGGTGGGGTTCAATTACATCCGCACTCCGGCCAGCCAATTGGCATACGAGATCATTGCGGCGGGCGAGATCGGCAAGATCGTGCATTTTCGCGCCGAGCATACGGAAGATTTCCTTGCCGACCCGGACCAGCCGGCGAACTGGCGAACTCGCGACCAGTGTTCGGGTACGATGGGGGACTTGTCACCCCATATCATTAATGCCGCGCTAAGGCTTGTCGGGCCGATCGAATCGCTCGTCGCCGATATTCAGACTGTCCACGCCGTTCGCCTGGGCCCCGATGGGCCTGAGCCAGTCAAAAATGACGATCAGGCCAACATACTGTGTCGGTTCGAAGGCGGCGCGATGGGGTCGTTGAACATCAGCCGGGTCGCGACGGGACGCAAGATGGGCTACGCCTACGAGGTTACAGGCATCAAGGGCGCGCTGCGGTTCGACCAAGAGGATCAGAACGCCTTGTGGTTTTACGAGCGTAGCGGCCGGCCCGGCCGCCAGGGATTCCGCAAATTGCTGACCGCTCCCGACCATCCCGACTATGGCTCGTTTTGCCAGGGGCCGGGACACGGGACCGGTTACAACGATCAAATTGCGATCGAGGCACGGGATTTTCTCCGGGCCATCGAAACCGGCCGTCCCGTCTTTCCGACTTTTCGCGACGGCTTGGAAGTCAGCCGGGTCGTTGCCGCCGCCGTTCAATCGCACCAGGCACGATCCTGGGTGCGGGTGTCCGATATTTAGCGATCGTCCTTCGCGGAGTTATCCATGCAGGTTTCAATCGCCAATGCGCCGTGCTCCTGGGGGGTCGAGTTCGCCGACGACCCCCGGAACCCGTCTTGGACGAAGGTTCTCGACGAGGCACAGGCCGCCGACTATCAGGGGATGGAGCTAGGCCCCATCGGCTTCATGCCGGAAGATCCGACAATACTGGGTCCGGCGCTGGCCAAGCGCGGTCTGGCGCTTGTCGGGGGCGTCGTGTTCCGGCCGTTTCATGACCCGGCACAGTGGGAAGTCGTCAAGGATGCTTCACGCAGGACCTGCCAGGCACTGCGGGCGCATGGTGCCACTCAGCTTGTCCTGATTGATTCGATCTCGCCAAGACGTGAGCCGGCGTCCGGGCGCGGTGGCGAGGCGCCGAGGATGAGCGGCAACGATCTCACCACTTTTATTGATCGCCTGCGAACCGTAGCGCGCATGGCGGTGGAGGAATTCGGCTTAAAGGCGTCGATCCACGCGCATGCCGGCGGCTGGATCGAGTTCGAGGACGAACTTGAGACCATCTTGGAGGCGATCGATCCGAACCTTCTTGGTATTTGCCTCGATACGGGACATAGCGTCTTCGCGGGTCTTGATCCCGTCGCGTTTTTTCTGCGCCATGCCGAGCGCGTGGCCTACCTTCACTTCAAGGATGTCAATCCGTTGGTGAGGAAACATGTTGTCGAGAACCGCATCGGTTTTTACCGGGCCTGCGCCGAGGGTCTTTTCTGCAATTTGGGCACCGGTGCGGTAGATTTCGTGGCGCTCAAGGCGGCCATGGAAAGCAAGGGCTACCGCGGCTGGGCGACGGTCGAGCAGGACTGTGATCCAGCCGGGGCGACCCTGCCATTGGCGGACGCCACGGCCAATCTCAACTATCTGAAGGCAGTCGGCATGGTGTCGGGGCGCGCGCGGCCGTGAAACTGAAATGGGGCATGATTGGCGGGGGCGAGGGCAGCCAGATCGGCGGGACCCACCGCATCAGTGCCGGTCTCGATGGCGCCTTCGATCTGGTCGCCGGGGCGCTCGACGTCGAACCGGCGCGCGGGCGCGAATACGCCATCCGGCTCGGAGTGCCGGCGGATCGCGCCTATGGTGACTGGCGCGAGATGCTTGCCGGCGAGAAGGGACGAAAGGACCGCGTCGATCTCGTGACCGTGGCGACCCCCAACGCCTCGCATTATCCCATTACCAAGGCTTTCATCACGGCGGGGTTCGACGTCCTCTGCGAGAAACCGTTGACGACAACACTCGAGGAAGCCGAAGATATCGTTCGGACCGCGCGCGAGCAGGGCAGAATCATCGCTGTCAATTACGGCTATTCCGGTTACGCCCTCGTTCGCCAAATGCAAGCCATGGTCAGGCAAGGCGAGCTCGGGAAAATTCGTGTGGTCGTCGCCGAATTCGCCCATGGACACCACGCCGACGCGGCCGATGCCGACAACCCGCGCATCCGCTGGCGTTACGACCCAAAACTAGCCGGTGTTTCCTCGGTCCTTGGCGACTGCGGCATTCACGCACTGCACATGGCCTGTTTTGTCACGGGTGAGAATGTCAAGACGGTATCGGCCGATTTTGCCGCCACGGTCTCGGGCCGCGAACTCGAGGACGATGCCTTGGTCGCCTTTCGCATGTCCGGCGGAACAGTGGGTCGGCTCTGGACCAGTGCCGTCGCCGTCGGGCGCATGCATGGCTTGACCCTGCAAGTTTTCGGCGAGAAGGGCGGGCTTCGCTGGGAACAGGAGCGGCCCAACCAGTTATTTTTCACGCCACTCGGCGAGCCGACAAGGATCCTCGAGCGTGGTGCCTCGGGGCTGTCGGCGGCGGCGGGTAGGGCCTCGCGCTCTCCCATTGGTCACGCCGAGGGTTTTTTCGCGGCTTTTGGCAATATTTACGCCGACCTCGCCGAAGTTCTTCGGGCACGGCGCGACGGGCGCCGCCCCGATCCGCTGGCGCTCGGCTATCCGACAGCCGAGGATGGCCTGCGCGGCGTCGCAGTGGTCGATGCCGCCGCCCGCTCGGCAAGAAGCGGGGGAGCCTGGCAGGACGCGGTACCGCCACTCTTGCGGGGATGATGAAGCCCTGGCGGGAACGAAAGGCTCGGCCTCAGCTCTTGACGGTTCTGAGCGTTCCGCGAACGACTGTTTCACAGGGAAAAAGGCGCGATTCGGCGGTGCGCCCCGACCGATCGATGAGATCAAGCACCAGATCGACAGCGGTGATGATGATGTCGCCGATCGGTTGGCGGATGGTCGTAAGATTGAACGAAGACCAGGCGGCCATTGCCATGTCGTTGAAGCCAATTATGCCCAGGTCGCGCGGAACGCTCACTCCTGCATCGCGGCAGAAATCGAGTGCGCCCATGGCAAGGATGTCGTCGCCGCAAAACACCGCGTCGATGCCTCCGCCCCGCAGCAATTCCCGCATTAGCGAGACGCCGGCCTCATGGGAATAGGTATGGCCGAAGATCTTCGCCGTGGGTGTCATGGACTTGGCCTCTAGGCTCGCTCGCAAACCGCGCAGCCGGTCCTCTGTCGAGATTGCCGTCCGCGGGCCGCCAAGAAAGGCGATCTTGCGATAACCTCGCTCAAGCAAGAGGTCGCCCGCGAGCCGACCACCCTGAATGTTGTCGGACCCCACGGTGTTGACCTCAGGTTTGCCCCCGGCTCGGCCGAACGCATGCACGATTGGCAGGGACGATTCCATGCAAGCTTCGATGAATTGCCTCGGCAGTGTCGATGAGGCAACGATGACGCCGTCAACGCTATATTGCCGCAGCATATCCAGGGCGCTCTCCACTCTGGTGCCTCCCGACAAATTGGCCAAAATCGGTCGCCGGCCGCGCTGCTGGATACGCCTGGTGAAAAGGTCGAAAATCTCCATGAAGGCCGGATTATCAAAATTGTTGGAAACCAGCCCGATCAATTCCGTGCGCTTGGTCGTCAGGCTACGGGCCAGGATATTCGGGTGATAGCCCAATGACCGCGCGGCCTGCATGACCTTGCCGTGCGTCGCCGTGGAAACGCTGGCGCCTTTCGTGAAGGCACGGGAGACGGCGGAAGTGGAGACCCCCGCCAGCTCCGCGACTACCTTCGCGGTCACCCGGCGATCCCGCGGTGGAGCCTCCGTCGACGTGGCGGGCTTCTTGCGCCGGCGATGTTCCAAATTGGGACTCCTAGGCATGGGCTGGACGAAGGTGTCGCTTCCCGGCGGCGCATGTATCGTCTCGGCCCCTGGTCCGACTGCGCCGGGTTGGGCAAAGCGCCAACCCGGTGCCATCTCGATTTGGTGTCTAAGTATTGCCTGGAAAAGCCAATTTTGCAAGCGCTTGCAATACACCGCGCCTGTGATATTGTCTTGTTTGATGGGCCATGGGAGCGGTGGACCGCCGGGGCACGGCCGCCCTGGACTGGGCGACTTCATCTGGGGAGGAGCGGGGGGCAATGTATATCGTAGGCGAGGAAGAAATCGAGGCGATCGCCAACGTGATCCGGGGCAAAACCTTGTTCCGCTATGGCATCGGCCATGAATGCGAGCGTTTCGAGTCGCGATACGCCGCCTATCTCGGAGTCAAACACTTCGCCCTTGCGGCAAGCGGCAGCAACGCCCTTGCCGCCGCGATGATTGCCGTTGGCCTGGGACCTGGCGACGAGGTCCTGATCCCGGCCCATACCTACATGGCGACGGCGACATCGGTGCTTGCCGTCGGCGCGATCCCCGTCATCGTCGATATCGACGAGAGCATTACCATTGATCCGAAGGCGATCGAATCGGCGATTGGCCCGCGCACGAGGGCCGTCGTGCCGGTGCATATGTGGGGCGCCGCCTGTGACATGAACTCGATCATGGAAATTGCCGGACGGCGCGACCTTATCGTGATCGAGGACGCCTGCCAGGGTGTGGGCGGGGGCTTCGAAGGGCGCAAGTTCGGATCAATCGGGCATATCGGCGCGTTCAGCTTCAACTATTACAAGAACCTGACTTGCGGCGAGGGCGGCGGCGTTGCCGTCAATGACCCCGCGATCGCCACGCGCGTCCGGGGTGCCATTGATCCCTGCCATTTCTACTGGAACGGACGCGAGGATGCCAAAAAACCCTTCGCTGGACCGGGCGCGCGGGCTTCGGAATTGATGGGCGCAATGCTGAACGTCCAGCTCGACCGGTTGGAAGGAATGATCGCCAACATGCGGGCGGAGAAGCGGAAGATCCTGAAAGGCACGGCCGGGCTCGCCAATCTCGGGCTGCTTCCATCGCCCATGCGCAGCCCGGACCACGACTGCGCCACCCAGGTGATGTACACGATGCCATCCCCCGAGGCCGCCATCCGTTTCGCCGAGATTTGCCCGAGTGTCATAGCCGGCAGGACCGGCCGCCACACTTATACCGAATGGGACCAGGTCTTGATCGGCGCCGGCGCCGCCCATCCGGCGATGAATCCGTTTAACATGCCCGCCAATGCGGGCTGCCGAAGGACCTACTCGAAGGAGATGTGCGCTCGTTCGTTGGAAATAGCCGATCGAACGGTGATGGTTGCGACCCATCCGTTGCACAGCGAAGCAGAGGTGGAAAACATCACTCACAATATCGGTGTCGCGGCACGGGTCGTGCTGGGCGGCATGTCCCTGGCGGAGGCCGATCTGCGAGAGGTAACACCAGTCGACGAACGGAAATTTGATATCCTATCGAGGCCGACAATGGCCGCGATGTCGTGACGCCCACTCGAGGCAAGCGATTTACTTCAACGTGTATCAATCAACCAGACAGGTGAGGAGACTGTTATGCGACATCTTATCAAGACTAGCCTGATCGCCCTATTCGCTCTCGGCAGCATGGCGTTGGGGGTGAACGCCGAGGGATTGAAGGAAGCCAAGGACGTCAAGATCGCCGTCGTCGTTCATGGCGCGGCGTCTGACGCCTATTGGTCGGTGGTCAAGCGCGGTGTGGACGACGCCGCCGCCCTGACCGGCGCCAATGTGCAGTACTACGCGCCGCAAGTATTTGACAGCGTCGAGCATGCGCGCCTGATCGATGCGGCGATCGCCACGAATCCCGATGGAATCGCGGTGTCGATTCCGGATGTCGATGCCCTGAAAGAACCGATCCAGCGTGCCCTCGCCGCGGGCATTCCGGTCATCAATCTCGATTCCGGTGAAAAACAGGGCGAGAGCATCGGCGTGTCGCTCTATGTCGGGACGACTTCCGAGTATCTGGCCGGCGTCAAGGCCGGCGAACGGCTCGCCAACGAAGGCACGCTCAAGGTAATATGCGTCAATCACGAGGTCGGCAACATCAGCCTTGACGAACGCTGTCAGGGAATTAACGACGGCCTTGCGAAAACGGGAGGCAGTTCGGAAGTCGTCGCCGTGGCGCAGGATCCCGCTGACGTGACCCGGCGGGTAGAGGCCTATCTTTCCGCTCATGCCGAGATCCAGGCGGTATTCGCGACCGGCACCGCCTCGGCCAATCCGCTGATCAAGTACTTCAAGGATCGCGAGTTGTTTGGCAAGCTCAAACTCTACACCTTTGATGTCGGACCGGAAATTCTCGACTCAATCATTGCTGGTGAGATGGGCTTTGGCATGGACGCCCAGCAGTACCTGATGGGCTACTTGCCGGTTCTGTTTCTTGTTGAAAATGCCACCCACGGTTTCTGGGTCCAGAACAACGTCTTTACCGGCCCGCTCTTTATCGACACGCCGGAAAAGGCGAATGGCGTCCTGGCATTGTCCAAGCAGGGCATTCGCTAGTGTTGCGCAACCGACATTCCGCTCCAGGGACATGTCGGCCCGGAACCCTAGCAAACGGGAATGCCGGCCCGGAACACTGGCAAACGGGAATAGCATGTGTCGTGGTTCCAACGGGAATGACTGGGAATCAAACGTTGGAACCACAACACTAGAGCTCATCGTGAATCGTTCCGGGTTGGGCGGAGATCCGCGCCGTTCAACCCATTTTTTCGCTTCCTTCACGGGGACCGATTGAGAGGCCAACAGGAAGCAAAGCCATGGCAACTGTTCGTCCAGGGTCCGCTAGCCCAAACGAAAACCAAGCCGCGGCGAAGATAGACATCGCTCCCATGGGGCGCGCCGGGGCTGACGAACGACTTGCAAGAACCGGCCGGTTGGTCCGGATGATGCGCCGGCCGGAATCGGGCGTTGTCTGCGGCTTGGTCGCCACCATGGTCATCTTCGCCCTATTGCCCGGTGCTGGCGCGCTCTATTCGCTGCAGGGGTCGATGACATTCCTTACGTTGGCCGCCGAGCTGGGCATTTTAGCGGCGGCGGTGGCACTCCTGATAATTGCTGGCGAATTCGATTTGTCGATAGGCTCGATGATCGGTTTTTCCGGCGTAGTGATCGGCCTCACGGTCAAGCATCTGGGGTTCCCGCTTTGGGCCGGTATCGCTTCCGCTTTTTCCGTGGCGATCGTCGTCGGCTATTTCAACGGCCTCATCGTTGTCAAAACCAAACTTCCGTCCTTTATCGTTACGCTGGCCTCCCTCTTCATTCTGCGTGGGCTCTCAATCGGCATAACCCGCGCGGTCACCGGTCGCACGCAGATTCCCTATATTCTCGACGATGCGCCGGATCCCTGGGTGGCGGACATCTTCGGCGGCCATGTTCTTACGGGAATGTTCAATTGGATGGGCGCGCAGGGCTGGATCGCTGTACGAAGCGACGGAACAGCCCTTGCAACTGGCGTGCCGATGTCCATCGTTTGGTGGATCGGCCTCACCATTCTTGCCGGGTGGGTGCTGACCGAGACGCGATTCGGTAACTGGATATATGCCTCGGGCGGAGATCCGGTGGTGGCACGGAATGTCGGCGTACCCGTGTCGCGAGTGAAAATCACCCTGTTCATCGGCAGCGCCTGCGCCGCCACCTTGCTCGCGTGCATCCAAGTAATGGAAGCCGGCTCGGCGGACACCGTGCGCGGCATGCTCAAGGAATTCGAGGCCATCATCGCCGTGGTGGTCGGCGGCGTGCTGCTGAGCGGGGGCTATGGAACCGTCTATGGAGCGGCGTGTGGCGCGCTGATCTTTGGTTTGGTGCAGATGGGGATCTTCTATACCGGCATCGATACCGATTGGTTCAAGGTCTTCCTTGGCATAGTCATTCTCATGGCCGTTCTCGTCAACAACTACACCCGCGCCAAGGCGCTTGGTGAGGGCGCGGGACGATGACCAGTATTCCGGCCATCGAACTTCGACAGGTAACGAAACGCTTTGGGTCTGTCATCGCCCTCAGGGATATCGATATCAAGGTCAGTCCGGGCGAGGTGCATTGCCTTCTTGGCGACAACGGCGCCGGAAAATCGACGCTGATAAAGATTCTGTCGGGGGTCTATCAACCGACGGCCGGTGAAATTGTTGTCGACGGCCACCCGGTCAAGTTCCGCAGCCCGCGAGACGCGGCGGGATATGGCGTCGCCACGGTGTTCCAGGACCTTGGTCTGATTCCGCTCATGAGTATCGCGCGGAATTTCTTTCTCGGTCGTGAACCTGTTCGTGGCGTCTTTCCGTTCAAACGCTTCGATAAGGAGCGCGCCGGAACCATCGCCAAACAGGCAATGGGCGATGTCGGGATTGAAGTCCGGGATCCAAGCCAAGCCGTGGGGACCCTGTCGGGCGGCGAACGCCAATCGGTGGCGATTGCCCGCGCCATCTATTTCGGCGCAAGGGTCCTGATCCTGGATGAACCGACATCGGCCCTCGGGGTTCATCAGGCGGCGATGGTGCTCAAATTCGTGGTTGAGGCACGTCTTCGTGGCCTGGCGGTCATTTTCATCAGCCACAACATTCGTCACGCTTACCCGGTCGGCGACACTTTCACATTGCTAAATCGCGGACGCAGCCAAGGCACGTTCCGAAAATCGGAGATCACGCGCGACGAGGTCGTTACGATGATGTCCGGGGGCGAGGACTTGCGGGCGGTTGAAGGCGAAATCGAAAGGCTGTTGGCGACCATTAAGTCGTAGGCGGGGCCGATCAGGTCGTCTTGTTCATGGCGTAGCACTTGATGGCGATGGGTAAATGGTGACCAGGGACTCAAGGTGATCGGGATGAGGCAATTGCGCGACGAACTGCGGGCGGACGGCCGGTCCGATCGGGGGATTTAGAGATGCCTTCATTCAGCCGTGATTACAGCCTGACCGGCGGTGAGGCGCGGCGGGCCGTTGAAATCGGCCTGGCCAATGCCGAGTGGTATCGACCGGAAATTCCGAGACGGCGGATAAAGGACCTGATGAAGCGGAGAAATGGGCCCGCCATGCGCGATACCATTGCCTGGTTTGTCCTGCTCGCGGCGACCGGATATGGCGGCTATCTCTTCTGGGGCAGCTGGGGGAGCGTGCCGTTTTTCGTCTTCTATGGCGTGCTTTATGGATCGGCGTCCGACAGCCGATGGCATGAGTGCGGTCATGGCACCGCGTTCGCCACCCGGTGGATGAACGATTTCATCTATCAGATCGCATCCTTCATGATGGTGCGCGAACCGACCATCTGGCGCTGGAGCCACCCCCGCCATCATACGGATACGCTCATCGTCGGCCGCGACCCGGAAATCGTCACCACGCGTCCACCGAATATCCTGGCTGTACTGCTCGATTTGTTCGGCCTGATCAGTGTGCCCAGGACTCTGCGTAAACTTGTGATTCACGCCGGGGGATACCTGGAAGCCGGAGAGAAGAGTTTCGTGCCGGAAGGCGAATGGGGCCGAATCGTTGTCGAGGCCCGCATCTTGCTGGCCATCCACGCCGGACTGTTTGCCCTGGCCCTTTATCTCCGATCATGGCTGCCGTTGATGTATGTAGGCCTGCTTCCGAGCATGTACGGCGCTTGGCTGGGCCATCTGTTCAGCCTGACCCAGCACGCCGGCCTTGCCGAGAATGTCCTGGATCACCGATTGAATTCGCGCACGGTCCATATGAATCCCGTGTTCCGCTTTCTCTATTGGAACATGAATTATCACGTCGAACATCACATGTTTCCCATGGTGCCGTATCATGCCCTGCCTCGACTTCACGAGATCGTGCGCTCGGATTTGCCCAAACCCTGCGCTGGCACCATAGAGGCCTTTAGCGAGATCATATCGACCCTTGTTCACCAGTTGAAAGAGCCCAGATGGTCGGTATGGCGCGCGCTGCCGGGATCGGCGCGGCCCTATCAGCCCGGACCTTATTCGGATGCGATCCCGGGTCCGCAAGGGTCGGCGTTCGCGGGCGGGCGATGAGGAAAGGCGTTATCCAATCCGTGGGCCGGCGATCCGCGCCAGCACGGGAGCGCATGATATGAACGAGGAATGAGTTGCCACCTCCCGCATGCAGTCGCAGGTGAAAAGTGTTACCCATGTGTCCGGTACGAACTGTCACCTATGTCCCGGGCCGGTCATTGCACCCCCGGATTGCCCGTCCGGGAGTGTTTGCGTTCCGCACCATCGGACCTGAGCCCCTTACTTCATCCAATGGCAATTAGAGGCGGTTCCGCATTTGAATCCGTCTGAACGGTTGTCGCGACGGCCATCGGAGCGGAGCCCATCGCCAGCGCGGCGCCCGACGGCCTTCATGGTGTGGTCGTGGTCCGTTGGGTCAAATCGAACCGGCCGCGAGACTGCCTTGCTCCAGGTTCCCATGCTAATTCCCCGGTCGGAAAATACGCCGTGCGCGATCGCCGAGGCGGTATTGTGGCCAGCGCGATCCCACGCGCCGACTTACATCAATACATTTTCGCGCTCCAAGGAAATTCGGGCGGTGTCGTGGCGCGGCCATTGCCTCGGATGTCATCGAATATGCTCGGGTTTCGATAACCCTAGTGTTGTGGTTCCAACGGGAATGATTGCGCGGATTCAAGTAGCCAGTGCATAATTTAGACGTCCGGATGGAGCAACCTCTTGGCAAAACAAGAGGTTACGGATGAGCAAGAAGTATCGGCGTATCAAGTACGAGGACAGGTGCCAGATTCACGCGCTGACGAAGGCTGGAAAGACGCAAAG
>CAZIUB010000090.1:0-10514 GCA_964542425.1 uncultured Rhodospirillaceae bacterium
GGGAATTGCGCATGATCCACCAGAATCCGATGTCGGGCCTGAACCCGGTCTGGCCGATCGGCGACCAGATCACCGAGGGGCTGCGCGTGCATTATGGCCTGTCGGGGGCGAGCGCGCGCGACGCCGGCATCGAAATGCTGCGTCGGGTGGGAATTCCCAGCCCCGAACGCCGGGTCGACGATTATCCCCATCAATGGTCCGGCGGCATGTTGCAGCGCGCCGCCATCGCCATGGCGATGGCCGGGACGCCGAAATGCCTGTTCGCCGACGAACCCACAACCGCGCTCGACGTCACCATCCAGGATCAGATCCTGGCCCTTCTGATGGAACTTCAGGAATCGACCGGCATGACGCTTGTGTTGGTCTCGCACGATCTGGCGGTGGTCGCCGAGACCTGCGATCGGATGGCCGTCATGTACGCCGGCAACATCGTCGAATCGGGCCCGACCAGATCGATCTTTCTGGCGCCCCGCCATCCCTATACCCTGGGTTTGCTGGTATCGACCCCGCATCTGGCCGACGATGCCGACCGCTTGCGCCCGATTCCGGGTCAACCGCCGGATTTGGCCGAGCTCGGACCGGGTTGCGCGTTTGCGACCCGCTGTGCCTTCGCTTCGGCGGAATGCGTGACGACCCCCATGGTCGCGCGCGAAATCGGCCCCGGCCATCTCAGCACCTGCCTCTTTCCCGAGCGCATCGCCGGAGCCATCCCATGAACGCATTGTCCGGTGCCAACTTTCGAAAATGCGCGATACATGAGACGTTCCCCTGTCTCCGAGGAAGTTGGCAAATGTTACAATTCGACCGTACCCGCCGGCGTGCGCATGAGGAGCCACATTGCTGAATCATCCATCCGCGACGGCGGGTACCCACCAAATCGCCCGGCAGGCGCCGGCATCCTCATTCATCGAGGTCGCGGATTTCTCGCTGCACTTTCCGCGGCGTCGGGGATGGGCCGAATGGCTGATGCGCGCCCCTCGGCGCGTATTGCGGGCGGTGGATGGCGTCGATCTCTCGATCCGCCGCGACGAGACGCTGGGGCTGGTCGGCGAATCAGGGAGCGGCAAGACCAGCCTGGCCCGGGCGCTGGTCGGTATTTATCGCCCGACCAAAGGCACGATCACGATCGAGGGCAAGCCGCTTGCCGATCTGCCCCGGCTCGGCCCCGACGGAATCTCTCGGCGCGTGCAGATGGTGTTCCAGGATCCCTATTCCTCGCTCAACCCGCGCAAGTCGATCGGAAGCGCGCTGTGCGAGGTGCTGGAATTTCATGGCCTGGCGCAAGGTGCCGCGGCCCGCGATGCGGCCCTCCAGCTGCTGGATTCGGTCGGGATCGGCGGCAATCTGTTCGACCGGCTGCCGCGCACGCTGAGCGGGGGACAGCGCCAGCGCGTCGGGCTGGCCCGCGCGCTCGCCGTGCGGCCGTCCTTCATTGTTCTGGACGAACCGGTGGCGGCACTCGACGTTTCAATTCAGGCGCAAATCCTCAATTTGCTGAAGGAGCTCAAGGAGCGTTCCGGCGTCGGCATGCTGTTCGTGGCGCACGAATTGTCGGTCGTGCGGCACATGTCTGACCGGCTGGCGGTCATGTATCTGGGACGGATCGTGGAGATCGGACCGAGCCGGCAAATCTTCGACCGGCCCAGCCATCCCTACACGCAGAGCCTGCTGCGCGCGGTCCCGCGCATGATCCCGGAACGGCGCCACCGTGCCGCCGTGCTCAAGGGCGACATTCCGAGCCCCTTGGATATTCCGCCGGGATGTCGTTTTCATCCGCGCTGTCCGAAGGCCGCCGACATCTGCCGGCGCCTGGATCCCCCGCTGGTCACGGTGGCGCCCGGCCAGGTCAGCGCCTGCCATTTTCCGGAGTTTCCCTAGTGCCAACTTTCGAAAAAGCGCGATACATGAAATTCTCCGATGCTGCCACGAAAGTCGGGCCACATGTTACCGAATGATGAGTCGCCCGCCGGCGTGTGACTTCCGGGGCCCTTTGGCTCGAATAAGCCGGTCTCACGACGGCGGGTACCAGAGCGATCGCGATCAAACCAAGGAGCAAAGCCATGTGCGATAGTTTCGTTGCCCTGCCAGGCGCCACCACGACCGGCACCACGCTGGCGGCCAAGAACGCCGATTGCGAGATCAACGAGGCCCAGGCGGTCGTGCGCCTGGCGCGAAGGACCTATCCCGAAGGCGCGATGCTGCGCACGACGCATATCGTCATTGCGCAGGCCCGTCAGACCCACGAGGTGATCCTGGACAAGTCGTTCTGGACCTGGGGCGGCGAGATCGGCCTCAACGAGCACGGATTGGCAATCGGCAACGAGGCCATTTTCTCCAACGCCGCGCCGGATGGGGACGGCCTCATCACCGGCGACCTGCTGCGCCTGATGCTGGAACGGGCCAGCACTTGCGAGGAGGCCCTGGAGATCTTTGGCCAGGTCCTGGCCCGGCACGGCCAAGGCGGCAATTGCGAGCTGCGCGGCAATTCGCATTTCGATTCCAGCTACCTCGTTTCCGATGCCAGGCGCGCCTATGTGATCGAGACGGCGGGGCGCGATTGGGCGGCGCGGCCGGTCGAGGGCGTGGGCGCCATTTCCAATGCCATGACCATAGGCAGCGATTGGCAGCGCTGCTCGCTCGGCGGCAACGGCGGCGAGAAGCTGAATTTCGAGCGCCGGTTCGAGGACAAGGGCAAGGTCGCGGCGGTGGGCGCGCATCAGCGCCGCCAGGTCGCCTATGACTGGCTGAAGGCGCGCGAGGGCCGCATCGACCACCGCGTGATGGCCGATCTTCTGCGCCAGCATCACGACGGCTACGATCCGGCCGAGGGCGAAGTTTGCACCAATATTTGCATGCATGCCGGTCCGCACCCGAACCGGTTCTGGCAGGCCTGCGGGGCGATGATCATGGAATCGACGCCCGGCGGCGCCATGGCCTGGGCCACCGCGACCTCCGGCACCTGCGTTTCCATCTTCAAGCCGATCTTTTTTGGCGTGCGGATGCCCGATATCGGCGGCACGCCCCAGGAAAGCTTCACCGAGGGCAGCCTGTGGTGGAAGCACGAATTCTTGCATCGCCGTGCCATGGCGGCCTTCCAATCGCTCGCCAAGGAGGTGCGGGAGGATTTCGAGGCGATCGAGAAAGCCTGGTTTGCCCAGGGCCGATCGCTGATCGGGGCTCCGGACCAGGAGAAGGCCGGGTTCATGGAGGCATGCTGGCGCCAGGCCGGGCAGGCGACCGACCGCTGGATCGCCGATCTCGAGCGCCGCAATTTTTCCTTCCAGCATGCGGGTTTTCGCGACATGTGGCGCAAGTTCAATGCCGCCGCCGCCATGCCGATCGCGGTCTGAGCCTTAGCCCAGGCGTCCAGCAAGGAGCATCCGATGAAGATTCCCAAGGCCCGCACCGCCACCGTGAAGATCGGCCGCTACAAGGTGAAGACCTATTCCTACGGCGAAAGGGGTGATGTCCTGTTTCTGCTGAACGGCGGGCCGGGCCTGCCCTGCGACTATCTCCGCGATCCGCTCGTGTGCATGGTCGAGGCCGGATACCGCGTGGTCACCTATGATCAGCTTGGATGCGGCGCCTCGGATCGGCCCAAGGACAAGTCGCTGTGGAATATCGCGCGCTATGTCGAGGAGGTGGAAACCGTGCGCGCGGGCCTGGGGCTTGGCCGCGTGAATCTTCTCGGCCATTCGTGGGGCGGCTGGCTAGGCATAGAGTACGCGCTCAAATACCAGGGTAATCTGCGCACGCTGATCCTCTCCAACACCTGCGGAGACATGCCGCATCTGGTCCAGGAGCTTGATCGGCATCGCGCGGCCTTGGGCGCGGAGACGGTGGCGATGATGCAGCGCTTCGAGGCCGAGGGAAATTTCACGCACCCTTCCTATCAGGCGGCGATCACGATCCTCAACTACCGGCATGTGCTGCGCCTGGATGTTTGGCCGGCATCGGTCAAGAAGTCCCTCGGTGACTGGAATCCCGACGTCTATGGCACCATGCAGGGACCGAACGAGTTTCTCTATGTCGGCAACCTCAAGGACTGGAATCGAATTCCGCTGATGCCGGGGATCAAGATTCCCTGCCTGATCCTCAGTAGCCAGCATGACGAATTGACACCAGCCTGCGCAATGCGCATGCATCTCGCCTTGCCGAATTCCGAGATCACCATCTTCCCGAATTCCTCGCACTTGCCGATGCACGAGGAGCCGGAAGCCTACATCGCCCGCTTGACAAGGTTCCTCGATCGGTCGCGGTCGAAGTCGCGATGAAGAAAGGTGAGCGGGGCTTTGGCTGGGGGACTAGGATTCGAACCTAGACTGGCGGAGTCAGAGTCCGCTGTCCTACCGTTAGACGATCCCCCATCGGGAGCCTCCAGGTCGCCCGCGCGGGGCGGTTCGAAGGCGGGCGGGAATCTAGTTTGCCGGCGCCCCGGGTTCAACCTCTACCTTTAGCGCCGGTCTATCCCTCCCTATCGCCCGCATCGAAGCGCCCGCCCCAACCCACACCCCTAACTGGTCCTTGTCGTGACGGCGTAGTGCCCTGTAGGATCGCTCCCGAAAGGACACGCCGGGCGACCTTGATCGGGGGCCAAGAAACCCTTTCCGATCAGCCGGTTGATTGTCGCATAGTGCCCGCCGTCGCGGATGGCTGATTTAGCAATCTGGCCCCGCCAGCGGGTACTATCTATCTGGTAACATGTGTCAACTTTCGAAGCGGCATCGGAGCGTTTCGTGTATCACGCAATTTCGAAAGTTGGCACTAGTCGGGGCGTAGGCTGAGTGCTGGATCAATCTTCCGCGCCGGTCGGCGATGCCGAGGCCGCTCTTCGAGGCCCCCGCGCCGCCCGACCGGGCCAGGTAATGGCGGCTCTTGATCTGGGAACCAACAACTGCCGCCTGCTGATTGCCAGGCAAGGCGGTACAGGCTTCCAGGTCATCGATGCCTTTTCACGCATCGTCCGCCTGGGCGAGGGCGTGTCCTTGACCGGGGCACTCGATGAAGCCGCCATGGATCGCACCATCGAGGCCCTCAAGATCTGCGCCCAGAAGATCGAGCGCCGCTCGGCCCGCTTGGCCCGCGCGGTCGCGACCGAAGCCTGCCGTCGCGCCGCCAACGGCGCCCAATTCGTCGATCGTGCGCGCACCGAAGCCGGGATCGACCTCGAAATCATCACGCCATCCGAGGAGGCGCAGCTCGCCTTCGCCGGCTGCATGCCGCTTCTCGATTCCCACCGCCGCCACGCGCTCGTCTTCGATATCGGCGGCGGCTCGACCGAACTCGGCTGGCTCCTGCTGGCGCCGGGCCAAGGCCCTCGCATCGTTGCCTGGCATTCGATGGCGATCGGCGTCGTCACCCTGACCGAGGCCTTCGGCGCCGAGGCCACTGGCGAAAGCCCCGAGGCACATTACGAGCGCATGGTGGCCGAAGTGCAAGCGGCGCTCGCCCCCTTCGCCCAGGCGATCGGCGCCCATCGCCTGATCGCCCAAGGCGGCGTGCAGCTTCTCGGCACATCGGGCACCGTCACCACCTTGTCCGGCATTCGGATGGGGCTTGCTCGCTACGACCGCTCGCGGGTCGATGGCAGCTATCTCGATTTCGGCGAGGTCGACCGCATCTCGCGCATGTTGGCCGGGCAGAATTGCGCCGAGCGTGCCAATTCGCCCTGCATCGGGACCGAACGCGCGGACCTCGTCGTTTCGGGCTGCGCCATCCTCTCGGCCATTTGCCGGCAATGGCCGGTCGGGCGACTCCGCGTCGCCGATCGCGGAGTGCGCGAAGGCATTCTGATGAGCCTCATGTCCGGCGCCGCGCCCGACCGCGTCTATTCGCGACGCTGACAAGCATGGCCGGCGATCGGCAGCGGCGCGGCGGGGGCAGGGGTGCCAGATCCGGCGCTTCCGGACCTGGACCCACCCGATCCGGACCCTCGGGACGGGGATTGAAGGTCCGGGTCAAGACGGCGGGGCGCCGCAGCCAGGCCTCCACCCTGTGGCTCGATCGCCAGTTGAACGACCCCTATGTGCACGAGGCGCGGAAACTTGGGCTTCGCTCGCGCGCCGCCTTCAAGCTCATCCAGCTCGATGATCGCTATCATTTCTTGAAACCCGGCCAGCGCGTGGTCGATCTCGGTGCCGCTCCCGGCGGCTGGTCGCAAGTCGCGGCCGAGCGCGTCCTCAAACCCGGCCGCGGCCGTGTCGTGGGCATCGACCTCTTGGCCGTTGAACCGGTGCCGGGCGTGGTCATGCTGCAAATGGATTTCATCGAGCAAGGCAGTACCGCCGCCCTCAGGGCAGCACTCGCCGGCCCGGCCGATGTGGTCTTGAGCGACATGGCAGCGCCTTCGACCGGGCACGCGCCGACCGATCATCTGAAGATCGTTGGATTGGCGGAGGCGGCGTTCGATTTCGCCCGCGAGGTGCTGGCGCCGGGCGGCGCCTTTGTCGCCAAGGTGCTGCAAGGGGGCGCTACCGGCGATCTCCTCAAGCGCTTGAAGCGCGCCTTCACCCAGGTGCGCCATGTGAAGCCCCCTGCCAGCCGCGCCGATTCGGCGGAAATCTATGTGCTGGCGCTGGGATTTCGTGGGGCTGACCAAGCGGTTGAAAACACCTAATTCTTTCGCCTTGTGGGGCCGACCCTCCTGTGTATGATTGCGCGCCAACCTTGGATTCGCGTTTCCCACGGGCCGCCCCGGCCCCAAAGCGAGGTTCGGCATGAACATCCGCGACGCCCTCACCTTCGACGACGTGCTCCTGGAGCCGGGCGCTTCCTCCGTGCTGCCCGCCCAGGCCGATACAAGCTCGCGCCTGACCCGGCGCATCGCGCTCAACATCCCCCTCATGTCCTCGGCCATGGACACCGTGACCGAGGCCCGCATGGCGATCTGCATGGCCCAGCATGGCGGCATGGGCGTCATCCACAAGAACCTCGACATCGCCCGCCAGGCCGAGGAAGTGCGCAAGGTCAAGCGCTTCGAATCCGGCATGGTGGTCAACCCGCTCACCATTCATCCCGATCAGAGCCTGGCCGACGCCTTCGCCCTCATGAAGCGGCACGAGATTTCCGGCATCCCCGTGGTCGAGCGCGGCAATGGCAAGCTGGTCGGCATCCTCACCAATCGCGATGTGCGTTTCGCCAGCAATCCCGATGAGAAGGTGAGCCAATTGATGACCAAGGACCGCCTGGTCACGGTCAAGTCCGGAGTGGGCGCGGATGAGGCCCGTCGCCTGCTGCACCAGTATCGGATCGAGAAGCTGCTGGTGGTGGACGAGTCCTTTTGTTGCGTCGGCCTGATTACGGTCAAGGACATGGAAAAGGCGCAAGCCTATCCCAACGCCTGCAAGGACGAGGACGGCAGGCTGCGGGTGGCGGGGGCCGTGGGCGTGGGCGAGGATGGCATGCGCCGGGCCGAAGCCTTGCTCCAGGCCGGGGTCGACGTGGTGGTGGTCGACACCGCGCATGGCCATTCCAAGGGCGTGCTCGACGCGGTTCGCGCGATCAAGCATTTGTCCAACGATTGCCAGGTCATCGCCGGCAACATCGCGACGGCCGAGGGCGCGCAGGCATTGATTGATTGCGGCGCCGACGCGGTCAAGGTCGGAATCGGCCCGGGCTCCATCTGCACTACCCGCATCGTGGCCGGAGTCGGAATCCCACAACTGACGGCGGTCATGGACGCGGTCGAGCGCGCGCGCAAGGCCGGCGTGCCAGTCATCGCCGATGGCGGCGTCAAATATTCCGGCGACATCGCCAAGGCGGTCGCGGCCGGCGCGGATTGCGTGATGGTGGGATCGCTTTTGGCCGGCACCGACGAAAGCCCGGGCGAGGTGTTCCTCTATAACGGCCGATCCTACAAATCCTATCGCGGCATGGGCTCGCTGGGGGCGATGGCGCGGGGTTCCGCCGATCGTTATTTCCAGGAGGAAGTCTCCGACCAGTTGAAACTGGTCCCCGAAGGCATCGAGGGCCGCGTCCCCTACAAGGGCCCGGCCGGGACCGTGATCTATCAATTGGTGGGCGGGCTGAAGGCGGCGATGGGCTATACCGGCAACGCCACCCTCTCCGACATGCAGTCGAAATGTCGCTTCGTGCGCATCACCAATGCCGGATTGAAGGAAGGCCATGTCCACGACGTGCAGATCACGCGCGAGGCGCCGAATTATCGCGAGAATCTATGACTCAGTGCCGACTTTCGATGAACGGAGACTCATGAAACACGCCGATGTATTCAAGAAAGTTGGCGCATACCCGAGAATGATAGTACCCGCCGGCGGGCGACCGGTGATGCCGCGTCGCCGAATCGTCCGTCCGCGCCGGCGGGTACTGGGAATCATGAAGGAATGACCCCGGGCGCAAGGCTCCAGGCCATCATCGATCTCCTGCGCGCCATCCATGGGGGAACCGCCCCCGCCGACCGGGCGGTGGCGGCGTTTTTCCGTGATCGCCGTTATGTCGGCGCCAAGGATCGGCGCGCGGTCATGGATCTGACCTATTCCATTCTGCGGGCCCAGGCTAGGCTCGATTGGTGGATCGACCGCTACCGCGCCTATCCCGATGATCGGGAACGCGCGCGCCTCATCGCGCATCTCGCCATGATCGATGGCTGGTCGGCGGACAAGATCGCGGGCTCCTTCGACGGCGGGCAGTATCGGCCGCCGCCCTTGAGCGAGGCCGAGCGCAGATTGGCCGGATCGCTCGCCGGAAAATCGCTGGACCTTGACGATCAGCCGATCGATGTACGCCTGGAATATCCCGCCTGGATCGAACCACTGCTGAAGGCACGCTTCGGCGCGGCGCTGGAATTCGAGATGCGCGCGGCGCTCGCCCCGGCCGCGACCGATCTTCGCGTCAACACGCTGAAGGCAACCCGCGACGACGCGATCGCGGCCTTGGCGCAAGACGGCATTGTGGCCACGAAGACCCGCCTCTCGCCGGTCGGCTTACGTGTCGAGGGCAGGCCGCCCTTGGCGACATTTGCCTGTTTCAAGGACGGAATCGTCGAAGTGCAGGACGAAGGCTCGCAGATCGTGGCTCTTCTCCTCGATGCCAAGCCCGGCGATCGCGTGGTCGATTTTTGCGCAGGCGCTGGAGGCAAGACGCTGGCCATCGCCGCCGGCATGAAGAACAAGGGCAAGATCGTCGCCTTGGACATCCTTGAGGGGAGGATTGAGCGCTCCGCCGTCAGGCTGGCACGCGCGGGCGTGCACAATGTGGAGCGCCGCGCGCTCAGCGGTGAACGCGATCCCTGGGTCAAGCGTCATGCCGGCGGGTTCGATCGCGTGCTGGTGGATGCGCCTTGCACCGGCACCGGCACCTGGCGGCGCAATCCCGATGCGCGATGGCGCCTGCAGCCGGAGGATCTGGCCGAGCTCGTGCAACTCCAGCGGCGCATCCTGGAAAGTGCCGCGCGCCTGGTGAAACCCGGCGGCAGGCTCGTCTACGCCACCTGTTCGCTGCTGCCCGCCGAAAACGAGGAACAGATCGCCTGGTTCCTGGCCGCGAACCCGCAATTCAAATTGCTGCCCGCACCCCAACCCTCTCCCGCCCCGTCCGCGAAGGCGGACATTCGTCCACAGGGCGGGAGAAGGAGTAGGCATTTCCCTCTCCCTCCGGGAGAGGGCGTGAGGCGAAGCCTCACGGGTGAGGGTGAGGGCGCATCGCCGGCCGCATCGGACACCCAACCCCTTCTCCAAAGCGACTACCTCTCGCTCACGCCGGCCCGTCACGGCACCGACGGGTTCTTCGCCGCGATCCTGGAGCGGGCACCCAAGGCGGCTGGCTTCGAGATCCGCCATGCCACGCCCGATGAGGCGATTGCGATTGCCGAAATCCACTTCGCCGGTTGGCGCCGCGCCTATGGCGATTTTCTCACCCCCGACCAATTGGCGGAGAAGGCGCCGGAGAAACGCGCGCCCCTGTGGCGGGATTGGATCGCGGATGCGACCCGGATCGTGCTGGTGGGCGTGGACGAGGCCGGCGCGATCCAGGGTTTCGTCAGCGCGGGCCCGGTCCTGGATCACGAATTCACGCAAGGCAATCTCGATGGCTTTGACTGCGAGCTTTACATCCTCCATTGCCGGGCGGAGATCGAGGGGCAGGGCCTGGGCCGAGCGCTAATTGCGGCCCTAGTTCGTGCCTTCAAGGATCACGGGCAGCGCGGCCTAGTGCTCTGGGCTTATCGCGATAACAAGTTCCGCGCCTTCTACGAAAAACTGGGCGGCCAGATCGTCGCCGAGGGGCTAGACGAGGGCGAACCGGACATCGCCTATGGCTGGAATGATCTCGGGCAATTGATCGCGCGATGCGAAAAAGCTGCGAACCCGCCACGAAAGGACACGCGGATTCAAGTAGCCAGTGCATAATTTAGGGAAAGTCCGGATGGAGCAACCTCTTGGCAAAACAAGAGGTTACGGATGAGCAAGAAGTATCGGCGTATCAAGTACGAGGACAGGTGCCAGATTCACGCGCTGACGAAGGCTGGAAAGACGCAAAGCGAGATCGGCGCGGCATTG
>CAZIUB010000091.1:0-11112 GCA_964542425.1 uncultured Rhodospirillaceae bacterium
TGGTCGGGTGCTGGTCATGCAGGCTCTTGCCGGCATCCTGTTCCAGATGCAGCCTGGTGATGCCCACGTCGCGCCTGGCGCCGTCGCCCAGATCGAGCGCGATCGTGCCCTGGCCCACGATCGGCTGGGTGTATTGCGAAATCTGATAGCCGGCCGGCAGATCGGCATAGAAATAATTCTTGCGGTCGAACACCGACCGGAGATTGATCCGGGCGTCGAGGCCGAGCCCGGTCCGGACCGCCTGTTCGACGCAATGCCGGTTGATGACCGGCAGCATGCCCGGAAACGCGGCATCGACCAGGCTGACCTGGGTATTGGGATCGGCGCCGAATTTGGTGGAGGCGCCGGAGAACAGCTTGGATTCCGAAATGATCTGGGCGTGAACCTCGAGGCCCAGGATCAGCTCCCACTTGCCCTTTCGCCCTTCGATCAAGTTCTTGTCGTCGGTCATCCCAGTCCCCGCCTAAACGCCCCAGTGCCAACTTTAGAAAGAGCGTCAAACATGAAATGCTTCGATGCTGCCACGAAAGTCGGCACATTCTATTGAGTGAGTGTACCCGCCGACGCGCATCGACTTGGTCATATTGCTGAATCAGCTTGTCTCACGTCGGCGGGTACTGGGGCCGTGCGGTGAACCCGGCGCATTCCTCGATCACGCCGCCCACGCGGAACAGAGTTTCCTCGTCGAAGGCGCGCCCGATTACCTGCAGGCCCAAGGGCAGGCCGGTCGAATCCAGCCCGGCCGGCACCGAAATGCCGGGAAGCCCCGCTAGATTGACGGTCACGGTGAACACGTCGTTCAGATACATCTGGACCGGATCGTCGGCCTTCTCATCGGCGCCGAAGGCCGCCGAGGGCGTCGAGGGGGTGAGGATCGCGTTCACCGACTTGAAGGCCTCGTCGAAATCGCGCGCGATCAACGCGCGCAGCTTCTGCGCCTTCAGGTAATAGGCGTCGTAGTAGCCCGCCGAGAGCACATAGGTTCCGATCATGATGCGCCGCTTTACCTCGGTGCCGAAGCCGGCGGCCCGCGTCAGTTCGTACATGTCGTCCAGGGTCCCGCCAGGAACGCGCAAGCCGAAGCGCACCCCATCGTAGCGCGCGAGGTTGGACGAGGCCTCGGCGGGCGCGATGATGTAATAGGTGGGAAGCGCGTATTTGGTGTGGGGGAGCGAAATCTCCTTGATCTCGGCGCCCCGCGATTTCAGCCAATCCGCGCCTTTCGCCCACAATTGCTCGATTTCCGCCGCCATGCCCTCGACCCGGTATTCCTTCGGAATGCCGATCTTGAGGCCCTTGATGTCGCCATTCATGGCGCGCCGGTAATCGGGCACCGGCAGATCGACGGAGGTTGAATCCTTGGCATCGTGGCCGGCCATGGCGCCGAGCAGGATGGCGCAATCGGCCACGGAGCGCGCCATCGGCCCGGCCTGGTCCAGGGACGAGGCGAAGGCGACGATGCCCCAGCGCGAGCAGCGCCCGTAGGTAGGCTTGATTCCGACGATGCCGGTGAAGGCCGCCGGCTGGCGGATCGAGCCGCCGGTATCGGTGCCGGTCGCACCCATGGCGATGCGTGCCGCGACCGAAGCCGCCGAGCCGCCGGAGGAGCCGCCCGGCACCATCGCCTTGTTATCGCCCCGGCGCTTCCACGGATTGATGACGGCGCCGTAATACGAAGTGAGATTGCTGGAGCCCATGGCGAACTCGTCCATGTTGACCTTGCCCAGCATGATGGCGCCCGCCCGCCACAGATTGGCGGTGACACTCGATTCATAGGGCGGCTTGAACCCGTCCAGGATATGCGAGCCAGCACTTGTCAGCACGCCCTCGGTGCAGAACAGATCCTTGATGGCGAGCGGAATGCCGTCCAGCGAACCCAGCGCCTCGCCACGCGCGCGGCGCTTATCGGAGGCATCGGCCATCGCGCGCGCCTTGTCGGGCGTTTCGGTGATGTAGGCATTGAGCCTACGATGAGTCGCCATCGCCTGCAAATGCGCCTCGGTCAATTCGGTGGCGCTGAAGGTGCCCGCGCCCAAGCCATCCAGTGCCTGCGTGATGGTCAGCCCGGTCAGATCGGAACTCATTCCACCACCTTGGGCACGGTGAAAAAGCCGTGCGCCGACTCGGGCGCGTTCGCCAGGATCTTGCCCACCTGCCCGCCATCCGTCACCGCATCTTCGCGCTGGGGCAGGTCGCGATGCAAAACGCCGGTCATCGGCGCAATAGCGCTGGTGTCGACCTCGTTCAATTGTTCGATCCAGGTCATGATCCCGGACAATTCCTTGGCCAGTCGCGGCAACTCGGGCGCGGCGACGCGAAGCCGCGCCAGGGTGGCGATATGGGCGACGTCCTTGGTGCCGAGCGACATGCGGGCTTTCCGCGTTCAAATGAAGGTGGAGGTGGCGAAAGGCGGCGAAACTATCATCCGAAGGCGGCCCCCGCAACCGGCGGCCAGAACACGCCCGACAGCGTCACCAGACCGAAGCCGACCAGCGCCGCGCCAGCCAGGCGGTTGATCCACAGCATGGCCCGGTCGCTGATGCGATGGTGGATGATTCCGACGATCCCGCTCAAGGTCAGCCACCACGCGGCCGAACCCACGAACACGCCCAACAGCAATGCCGGCACCATCTCGACATCGAGGCGGCGCAGGCCCGAGACGCCGGCGAAAATGCCGGCGAAGGAAAGGATCGTCGTCGGGTTGGCGAGCGTGAGGACGAAGGTCAGGCCGAATTCGCGCAAGAGGCCGGGTGGCACCGGCCGATCCTCGCCGGCGTGGGGATCGATGCGGTGGCGCGCCAGGTGCAGCCCAAAGCCGATCAGGAACACCCCGCCCGCGAGCTTGAACCACAACGCGTTGTCGGCGATGAAAGCGCCAATGAGCGATAGGCCGAGCGCGCCCACCGCCGCGAACAGCACATCGGCTAGCGCCGCGCCGAGGCCGGCGCTAAAGCCCGCCATCCGGCCGCGCTCCAACGTGGTGCGGATGCACAACATGCCGATGGGGCCGACGGGTGCCGCGACCGCAAAGCCGATCGCGCCACCCTTCAACAGCACCCAGAAATTGCCAAGAATAAAAGCGATCACGGATGCGCTGCCTTTGACATCGAAGTGGGCAGCACATGGGTTTCCTTGACGCTGGAAAGCGCGATCAAGGTGTGGGTCCGGCCGATCCCCGGCAGCGCCTTCAAGTGATCGGCGAGAAAGCGCTCCAGCGCCGCGGCATTGGCCATGCGCAATTTCAGGAGATAAGAGAACTCGCCGGTGACATGGTGGCATTCCATGACTTCCGCGCAACCCTGCATGGAGGCGCGGAAGCCTGCCTCTTGGGTCTCCACCACCACCAGCACGAAGGCCAGCATTTCAAGCCCGAAGGCAGCCGGGTCGATTTCCGCCGTGACCCGGCGCAAATGACCCTTGGCCCGCAGCTTGCGCAATCTTTCATTGACCGATGAAGCCGACAGCCCAACCAGCGCTCCCAGCTCCGCGTAGGGTGTGGCGCCATCTTCCTGCAGGCGCGCCAGAAGCCGGCGATCGATCTCATCTGAAATCATGATTCTTGGCGGTTTGGTCCAACCAAACGAATGATATTCGGTTTCTGTCGTGTTGGCCATAAAAAATTCTGTTTTTTAGCGCTTTTCCCGTACGATACTCCGCCATGGATTTGTCGCGATTCCGGTTCTAGTATTCCTGGCCTTAGGCACATCCTTGGATTGGAACGAGCGGGCTTATCATGTGGCGTGGCTTCAAGACGTTGATCCTTTGCGGCCTCGCGCTCGCCTGTGGCGCGGCGCTGGCCCAAACAATCGAAGATCAGGGATTGGTCCCGCCTTTGGCCGAGGACGTGGCGCCGGATTCCCGGCCGATCACCGATCCGGCCGAAATCAAGCGAGTCCTCGACAATCTCACGATCTACGGCCGCTATACCGATGGCGAGAACTGGATCGAATACCACATGCCCGACGGGCGATCGGCCTATTGGGAAAAGGGTTGCACCTATCCCGGACTCTGGTGGATGGAAAGCGGCCGCATCTGTTACGCGTACCCTAATTACAATGAGGGCGCGCCCAACTGCTTCCTGCTGATGCGAAGGGAAAGTGGCGGAATCGAGTTCGTCTCGGTGGATATGGACGGCATCGGCTATCTGGCTTCGTTCAGCCTAAAGACCGCACCAGGCAACGACGCCAATTTGCCGACTGCCGGCTTGAGCCCCTGCGTGGGCGTGTGAGCAATTCCGGCCGACGATCCGTCACTCGATGATGTCGAGGGCGCTCAGTCGCGAAATGCCCTTAAAATCGACCTCGATCCGAAAATCGGCCGCCCCGTCTCCATTGATGTCGCCCGAAAGCGTCCCGCCGCCGAAACGAAGCTCTCCGGCATGGCCGCCAAAGGCATGGCCGCCGATGAAACGAAACGCCTGATTGCCGCCCGCCCTTGAGTTGGCATCGATGCCAGACAAATCGACGATGTCGGCGGCATCGAAATCGCCGATGAGATCGCGCGCCGAGAGCTTCGAGACTTCGCCGAACTTGTTGAACTTGAACCGATCCGCGCCTGCACCGCCAAAAGACTTATCCGCCCCAACGCCCCCGGTCAGGACATCGGCGCCACCGCCGCCAATCAGGCGGTCGGCGCCACCGCCGCCGATCAGCTTGTTGGCGATGGCATTGCCCCGGATGATGTCGGCGGCGGCGCCGCCTTGGGCGTTCTCGATGACGACGCCCTCATAGATGATGACCGTGTCCTTGTCGGTGAACCGGCTTCCATCGGCGAGAGTATAGGTGAGTGAATTGCCGAGATCGTTCCACTGCCCGGACCTGAGATCGATGGTCGCGCCCTGCGTGGTCGCCGACCACACGATCTTGTCCACGCCGCCCGCGTCCCAGATGGTCTGGTTGTAAAAGCGGCCCTGAACGAAGGTATAGACATCGTTCCCGGCGTGGTAGGTATTGTTGGCGCCGTAAAGGTATTGCGCCGAGGCAATGTCGTACCACATCGGCGTGGTCGGGTTGTAGTTCACGCCGGAGAGCTGATCGCCGGGCCAAGCGCTGTAACTCATGACAGTCAGGAAAGTCGCGTCATCGGCGACCGGCAGCAATGTCGCGTTGAAGGCCGAGGTTTCGAACGGATGCTTGAGGCCGAGCGCATGGCCGATCTCGTGCACCAGCGTAAAGTAGTCATAACTGCCTTTGCTGAAACCATCCCAATCGGCGTTGCTGTTGAGCCAGACGTCGCCGGCCTCGGGGCCATCGAAGAGCGGATAGGCGTGCGCCTGTGCGTCGGGGCTTACGGCGGTTGAGTAAGCAAAGCGGATTTCGCCCACTTCGGTGTCGGTATCCGTAACCTCGGTAAAGGTGACGTTGGCGACGTTGGCCCAGGCTTGCAACGCCGAGCGTGCCGCGCTTTGCTCGGTTGCGTTCAGAGCGCCATAGGAATCCGGCTCGCCGACGCCGTACACCGCTAGCCAATAACCGATATCGCCGGGGAAGGAGTAGGTCAGCGCCACGGCGGTGCCGATGCCCCCGTTTCCCCAGCGGACGCCATCAAGCAGGCCGTCGATCCGGACCAGGCCCGAAAGCGCGTAGGTCTGGGTCGGCACGAAATTCGCGGTCGGTGTCGCCATCGGTGATGAGCCTCCTCGGATGGCCGCTCGGCGGCCATTTGCAACAATTCTAGCTCAGGTCACCCCCGCAAACAAAGCCAAACCACCACACTGCGATGTGCGGTCAGGCGTTTTATCCAGCGCGGCGTCGGTTATTCGACGGTGACGCTCTTGGCCAGATTGCGCGGCTGGTCGATATCGGTGCCCCTGGCCACCGCCGCGTGGTAGGCGAGGAGTTGCACCGGAATGGCGTAGAGAATCGGCGCCACGAAGGGATCGATTGCGGGCAATTCGACCGCGTCCTCGGCGAGTGCACCCAGCCGCGCGATCCCGGCGGCATCGGAGAGGAACACCTCGCGCCCGCCGCGCGCATGGGCTTCCTGGAGATTGGACGCGGTCTTTTCGAAAAGGTCGTCCGAGGGTGCGACCACGATCACCGGCACCTGGTCGTCGATGAGCGCGATGGGGCCGTGCTTCATCTCGCCCGCGGCATAGCCCTCGGCGTGGATGTAGGAGATCTCTTTCAGTTTGAGCGCGCCTTCGAGCGCGATCGGATACGAGGTTCCCCGCCCGAGGAACAGCACGTCGCGTGCCTCGGCCAGTTTGAGCGCGATCGCTTTCAGCTTGGAATCGTGGTTCAGCACCTCGGCCGCGCGCGCCGGCACTTCGAGGAGTGCCGCCGACAATTCGGCCTCGCGGCTCTCCGCAAGCACGCCGCGCGCTCGCCCCGCCGCAACCGTCAACGCCGCCAGCACCACCAATTGCGTCGAGAAGGCCTTGGTCGAGGCGACGCCGATTTCCGGTCCGGCCAGTGTGCGCAAGACCGCGTCGGCTTCGCGCCCGATCGTGCTTTCCGGCTGATTGAGGATGGCCACGACCTTGTGCCCCTGGGCCTTGGCATAGCGAAGGGCGGCTAGCGTGTCGGCGGTTTCACCCGATTGCGAGATGACGAGCGTAGCGCCTTGGGGATCCAGGGGCGGGGCGCGGTAGCGGAATTCGGAAGCGATGTCGAGGTCGACCGGCAGCCGCGCGATTCCTTCCAGCCAATACTTGGCGACATGGCCCGCGAGATAGGCGGTGCCGCAGGCGACGATGGTAAGCCGCGAGAGCGCCGCGAAATCGATCGGAAGCGGTGGCAATTCGATGCGCCGGCGCAAGGGATCGACGTAGGCCTGCAGCGTCTCGCCGATGACCGCCGGTTGCTCGGCGATTTCCTTCATCATGAAGTGCCGGTAATTGCCCTTGCCTATGAGGGCCCCGGAAAGCGCGGTCCGGCGCAATTCGCGGTTCACGCGTCGGCCTCGATTGAAGATGGTGGCGCCGTCGCGGGTGAGAATTGCCCAATCGTTCTCCTCGAGATAGCAGATGCTGTTGGTATAGGGCGCCAGCGCCAGGGCGTCGGAGCCGAGGAACATCTCGCCTTCGCCACGGCCGATGGCCAGTGGCGAGCCGCGCCTGGCCCCGATCATCAGATCGGGCCGGCCGGCGAAAATGACGGCCAGCGAAAAGGCGCCGTGCAGGCGCTCCATGGCGTGGGCCATCGCCCGTTCGGGCGTATCGCCGCGATCGAGGTCTCGGGTCAGGAGATGGGCCACCGCCTCGGTGTCGGTGTCAGTGCTGAAGACGCAACCCTCGGCGCTCAATTCCGCGCGCAATTCCTGGAAGTTCTCGATGATGCCGTTATGGACCAGTGCCACCCTATGGGTTGCATGGGGATGCGCGTTGTTTTCGCTCGGCCTGCCATGCGTCGCCCAGCGCGTGTGCCCGATCCCGGTCGCCCCGGAAAGCGGCTGCTGGGCCAGAACCCGCTCCAGATTGGCGAGCTTGCCCTCGGCACGGCGGCGATCGATGCCCTCCCCGACCAGGGTGGCGATTCCGGTCGAATCGTAGCCCCGATACTCGAGCCGCTTCAAGCCCTCGACCAGCCGCGAGACCGCATCCTCCTTGCCCAGGATGCCGATGATCCCGCACATCGATCAGCGCCCTTTCCGCTTGGCCCCGGAAGCACCCTTCTTGCGGGCCCGAAATTTCTCCGCCCAGCCCGGTTTCTCGATTTGCCGATTGCGCGCGATCGCGAGCGCGCCCGGCGCCACATCCTCGGTGATGACCGAGCCGGCGGCGATCATGGCACCTTCGCCAATTGTGACCGGTGCCACCAGCGCGGTATCGGAGCCGATGAAGGAATCGGCGCCGATCACGGTTTCGAACTTCTCGAACCCGTCGTAATTGCAGGTGATGGTGCCGGCCCCGACATTGGCCCGGTCGCCCACGCTGACGTCGCCCAGATAGGAAAGGTGATTGGCCTTGGCGCCGGCGCCGAGATTGGCTTTCTTCAACTCCACGAAGTTCCCGACATGGGCGGTGGCGCCGATGACGCTGCCCGGGCGCAGCCGCGCGAAGGGTCCGATGATGGCGCCCGCGCCGATGCTGGCACCCTCGATATGGCAAAAGGGCCGGATGATCGCGCCATCGGCGATGCTGACGCCCGGCCCAAACACCACATCGGGGCCGATCACCAAATCCTGGCCCAAGACGGTGTCGAAACTGAAATGGATGCTGCCGGGATCGATGAGGGTGGCGCCCCCCGCCATCGCGTCCTCGCGCTTGCGCGCCTGGTAATTGGCCTCGGCCGCGGCCAGTTCGGCGCGACTGTTGACGCCGAGCAATTCCTCGGCCGGCGCCTCGATCGCCGCCACCCGACAGCCATCGCCCCGGGCCAGTGCCACCACATCGGTCAAGTAATATTCGCTCTTGGCGTTATTGTTGCCCAGGCGGTCGATCCAGCCCCACAGGCGCTCGCCCTCGATCGCCATGATTCCGGAATTGCAGAACGCGATCTTAAGCTCGTCGGCACTGGAATCCTTGGCCTCGACAATGCGCTCGAGGCCGCCATCCGGGGCTAGGACCAGCCTGCCGTAAGGACCGGGATCAACGGGCCGCATGCCGAGGACCACGACCGAAGGGGCATCGGGGGCACCGGCGCGCGCGATCAAGCGGGGCAGAGTCCGAGCGCCGATGAGCGGGGTATCGCCATAGACCACCAGCACGAGACCCCGGTGCCCCACCCGGTGCCCCATGAGCAGCGCGCGCGAAGCACCCACGGCATGGCCGGTGCCGAGCTGTTCGGCCTGGAGGGCGGTGGGATGGGGTGCGGCCTCCGCCGCCACCAACTCCATGTCGGGCCCTACGACGATGGTGATGAGGGCGGGTTTCAATGCCGTCACTTGCGCCAGCACGTGGCCTAGAAGCGTGCGCCCGGCAACGCGGTGCATGACCTTGGGCAGGCGCGATTTCATGCGGGTGCCCTTGCCCGCGGCGAGCACGATCACGGCGAGGTCGGTGGAATTCATGGGGGCTCGTTGACCAGCGGGGCTAACCGCCTAGTGCCGACTTTCATGGAAGGGTGATACATGAACCGCGCCTATAGTTCCACGAAAGTTGGCACATCCTGACAAACGATAGTACCCGCCGGGCGTGTACAGGCGGGGTCATTGGGTTCGAACTAGTGGTGCGATGCCAGCGCTTCTTGTCCTTCTCATTGTGTTGGCGTCGCACCACAACGCTTTGATATTGCTAGTGGTCCGGGCTGACATGTCCCTGGAGCGGAATGTCAGAATCGAACCACTAGCCAGCGGCGACGGCGGGTACTAGATCGATTGCGTGAAACCGGAAAATGCCATATCCCCCGGCGCTGTCCAAGTGCCACCATCCTAGTGTTGTGGTTCCACCATTTGATTCCCAATCAATCCCGTTGGAACCACAACACATGCCATTCCCGTTTGCTAGTGTTCCGGGCCGGCATGTCCCTAGAGCGGAATGTCGGTTACGGAACACTAGGCCCAGGAAGACGGCGAAATCATGGCCATAATCCGGCGATTCCGGAAGCCCAATCTGGTGTTCGATCTCGACGGAACGCTGCTCGACAGCGCCCCCGACATCGCCGCCGCGATCAATGCGCTGTTCGCCGAACTGGGGCTTGCCGCGGTTCCGGTCGCGCAAGTGCGCCGGATGGTGGGTGACGGCGCGCCGATATTCCTTGCCCGCGCACTCGAACGGGCCGGGAGCCGCCTCGATCCGGCCGAACTGATGGAGCGCTACGCCGAGCATTACGCCGCCAATACCTCCGGGCTCACCACGCTTTATCCCGGGGTGCTGGAAACGCTGGGTGAGCTCGTGGCACTCGATTGCCGGCTCGGCCTGTGCACCAACAAGGCACACCGGCCGACGCTGGACGTGCTGTCGGCCTTCGGCCTCGATCATTTTTTCAGCGCCATCGTCACCGGCGACAGCATGGCCGAACGCAAGCCCTCGCCCGAACCGTTGCTGGCGGTGGTCAAGGAACTGGGCGGCGAACCGGAGAATTCGGTGATGATCGGCGACAGCGCGGTGGATCTTGCGACCGCCGAGGCGGCCGGCATGACGGCGATCATCATCCCATCGGGCTATGGCATGGTGCCGGTGACAAGAGCGCTGACGATCCCCGATTTCGTGGCACTCCCGGCGGCGCTTTCGGGGCTGTAGGGGCCGCTATTCGGTCCTGGCGCCGACCAGGTCCAGCATCATTTCACCGAAGGCATTGCGGGTCACGATGCGCACCGGAACGCCGGGGAAATCGGGAATCGCCGCGGCCAGCCACAGACGCGCCGAACGCGGATAGAGATTGGCCGCGATGGCCGCCTCCTGAAAGCCGCCCTTCAGGCTGGGCGTCACCCGGCATTCGGCCGCCCAACCCACGTAATACGATCTTTCGAGCCCACCCAGATCGGAAAGCGCGCCTTGGGTCAAGGCGAGGTCGAATCGCCTGGCCCCATCGAAGACCGCGACCGTGGCCGCGCAACTCTTGCGTTCGGCGAACAGCAGGGCAAGGGCGACCAACGCGCTCGCCGGATCGAGCGTGTTGTTGGCGTAGCCCTCGCGCGCCGCGCGGGCGGCCTGCAATGTGGGCGGGTCGGCCAGGACCCTGACCGTGCCATCGGAAACGTAACGCAGGGTGACCGAGCGCGTCTGGTTCCAGATGGTTTGGCCGACCCGGTGCGATTGTGGGCTGGGCAGGCCCGCCATGAAACGTCCGACCGTTTCCATGCTCTGGCGGAAGGGATAGAGCCTAGCCAGATCGCCCTTGGTGGCGATCTCGGCGGTGATGCGGTATGCGCCCTTGGCGGGCGTCGCAACTTCCGCCAAATCGATCGTGGCCAGCAGATCGAGCACCGGCAATCCGGCCAAATAGCCGACATAGGTGAGCGTCACCTTCTTGGCCTCGGCCATGCCCGGCACGGCCAAAACTAGGGACAAGGCGAGCGCCGCCAAGTGCACGGCACGAAACATCGTCACTCCATGGGGCGGATCGCGAATCGAGTGGCGATTCTAGCCTAAGAAGCCTCTGATTTAATCGCTTGCACTTGATTTGTCATTCTGATTCAAGTGATTCGAGTGTTTTTGGGAGGAAACCATGCGCCAGAAGACATTTTCGAGTTTGGGTTTTGAAATTCATGGCAAGCAGACGCGCCGGC
>CAZIUB010000092.1:0-11350 GCA_964542425.1 uncultured Rhodospirillaceae bacterium
ACGCCCGAGCCGCGCCCGAATACCGCGATCTCGGCGCAAAAGAGCGCCGATCAAGCCAAATACACACCACGCACAAGCAGAAAAGTCACAAAAATCAGCCTTAAATCTTCAAACTTCAATTTATTCAGAGGCTCCCTAGGCTTGAGGGCCGGCTTTCGATTCGGCCGCCGGGCAAGGGAGTTCCACGAACCATGTCCAGCGATCGCCTGCTTTGCGCCACCGATGGGTCGCACTCGGCCGAGAAGGCGGTGGCCTTCGCCGTGCAGCTTGCGGCCAGGCTCGATGTGCCGCTCACCTTTCTGGTGGTGATCAGCGGCGATGCGGCCGCGACCGCCCTGGTCTGGGACGAGGACCAGGTGCTGGCCGGCAATCTGCCCCCGGACAAGGAATTGCTGGCGGCACTCAAGACCGCGCTCGAGGCCGGAAGGCGCCGGGTGCGGCTGGTCCGCGCCCATGGCGACCAGGCGGCAAGTGCCATCGTCGATTACGCCGAGCGCAATTCCTATCACCACATCGTGGTCGGATCGGAGGGACGCACCGGGGCCAAGCGGATGCTGCTGGGCTCGGTCGCTCAGGACATCGTCTTGCGTGCCCATTGCCCGGTCACCGTGGTGCGTTGAACGGGCGCGGATTTATTATTGCGCGGCGCGCCACGATTCCGTTATGGTCGCTCCCCAGTTGAAACGGCGAACGCGTGCGTTCATGTCCAGCTTGCGCCACCGACGAGGAATCCGACGACCGCTGTCAGAGGGGCCGGTCGGCCGCGCGCGAGTTCCGGACCATCGCCATTAGCGGCGATCCGGAACCGGGCGGGTCGAAGGGCCATCGTGACAGCCACTTCTAAAACCCCCGACCTGGAAGGATCTCCGGCATGCACCTCATCAAACCTGAAGGCCCCGCGCTGGGCGCCGCCGTGGAGCGGCTCTACGACGACGTCTTTGGCCCGGCGCGGTTTCACAAGGCTTCCTACCTCTATCGCGAAGGAATCGAGGCGATTACCGAATTGTCCTTCGTGGTCTTCGAGGCGCAACGGCTAGTCGGCGGGATCCGTTATTGGCCGATCCTCATCGGCGATTGCGCCCGCCAGGCGCTGCTCCTGGGTCCGCTGGCGATCGCGCCGGACCGGGCCGGAAAGGGCATTGGTCGGGCGCTCGTCTTTCACACGCTGGAGATCGCCGCACGAATGGGCCACAATCTGGTGCTGCTGGTCGGCGATGTCGACTACTACCAGCGCTTCGGCTTCGTGCCGGCAAGCCCGCACGGCTTTTCCATGCCCGGCGAGACCAGGCCCGAGCGGCTGCAACTGGCGCCGCTTCGGCCCGGCATTCTCGGGCGCGTGATGGGCGAAATCCGGCACCGGCATTCCGCCCTGCCGGCAATCGGGGCCAACCAAGCCAAACCCGCGCAGCGCGCCCGCGCGGGCTGATACCAACTCCTGGAACCTAGATTATCTCTTGTCGGGGCCGAGGCGTTCGGCCGCCACCTGTTCGATCGTGGCCTTGAGCTGGGCGTTGCGGCCGAGCAATTCCTGGAAGTCGCGGGCCTTCAATTCCAGGAGCCGGCAATAGCCGAGCGCCACCACGTCGGCGTTCCTGGGCTGGCCGGTCAGGAGCGCCAGTTCGCCGAAGAATTGGCCGCTGCCCAATTCGATCGAATGGCCGTGGACCAGCACCGAGACCGCGCCCGAGGCGATGAAGTACATGGCCTCGCCGCGATCACCCCGGCGCACGATCGTTTCATCGGGGAGCGCGAAACGCGGCCTGGTCAGGCGCGCGATGCGCTCCTTGATCGCCGGGTCGAGATCGGCGAACAGCGGCACCCGCCCGATCAGCTGGGGCGCGGTCAGTTCGATATCGAGGCGCGGTCGCTGGTCGAGATCGGCCCAGCGCTCCTCGCGGTCGCGTTCCAGCGCGTCCGCCACCTCGCCGCTGATGATCGCGCGCTCGGTCAGTTCGGCGGTGTGCCGGGCTTCCAATTGCCGAGCGATGCGGCCGAGATACCGGGCCTGCACGTCGCGGGCGTAATCGGGATATTGCAGGCGCAAGGCCGTCATCGCCGCATCGACCAGGCGGAGGCGCCCAATCACCATCTGGCGGATCTCGGCGGCGGCCTCCTCGCCCAGGATGGCCGCCAGCCGTTCACGGCTGAAGTTCAGCAATTCGCCGATCACCAGGCGGCGATTGAGCAGGATCTCGAATCGCTCGGCGAGCGCCACCGCAAGCCAGCCCTCGAAACCGATCAGGCGATTGAGCCTGACCGCCATCCGCAATCGCCAATCGTGGCCGATCGCCGATTGGGCGGCACTCATGTATCCGATGCGCCCGATCGATCGGGCGGCCTCGCGCTGTTTCACCACCTCGGCCAGCAAGCGAAAGGCCAGCGATCGCGGCATGATCCCTGATCTGAAGTTCTCGAGATATCGCATCTCCTCCTGGGCGCACAAGATGGTGAGCCCGATCGACAGAAGATGGTCCAGTTTCAACCCGCCGCCCTCGAGCCTTTGATCGAGGCGGCGCATCTGCTCGCCGTAGCGCCCGAAAACGGTCTCGACCACGCGCGGATCCAGAATCTCGCGCCGGGCGATCGCGTGCAATTCGGCCTCGATCTCCTTGATCGCCAAGGACAACGCCCGGTCGCGCAGGCCCCGATCGCGGGCCGACAGCCGGTCCAGGCGCAGCCAATGCATGAGCAGGCGCAAGGTGGAGCCATTGACGAACAGGGTCAGCAGCACGAAGCCGGTGACGGAGATGGCGATGAACCGCTTCACCGCATCGGGCGCGCCCGGATGCTCAAGGATGGCGAGCGCCAGCGCGAGCGAGACGGCACCGCGCAAGCCCCCCCACAGCACCACCACCTTCATCCGGTTGTTGATGCGAGCGCCGATGCCCACCGCCGAGAGGGCCGGCAGCAATCCGCCCACGACGATCGCCCGGGCAACCAGGGTCGCGAAATAGACCGCCAGGATCAGCCCCAGATCGACCAAATTGGTGTTGGCCAGGATCCTGGGCACCAGCATCGCGGCCATGATGAAAATCAGCGAATTGGCCCAGAATCCCAATTGCCCCCACACGCCCTCCAGTTGCTCGTAGGTGTGCGGAGACATCTGGGTGCGTCCGAGTGCGCCCACGGTCAGCGCCGCGGCAACGCAGGAAACGACCCCCGACACATGCAGGTAATGCTCGGGAATGAAGAAGGCGAGATAGGCGAGCGCCACCGTCAGAGTGATCTCGGCCTGGCTGACCCGCCGCAACATCGGGAACACCGCGCAGGCGATGAGGCCCATGGCCCAGCCGGCGAGCGCCCCACCGAGGAAACTCGCCGTGAACCGGATCACCACCTGGACCCAGGCCGCTTCCTCGCCGCTGACCAGGATGCCAAGCAGCATGGAGCTGAGTGCGATCGCTGCGGCGTCGTTGAGCAGGCTCTCGCCTTCGACCAGGGTCATCAGGCGCTTGGGCGCGCCGATCTCGCGAAAAATGCCGATCACGGCGGCCGGGTCGGTGGTGGCCACGATCGAGCCCAACAACAGGCAGGCGATGAAACCGTATTCCGACAGGCCGGAGAGCGCCAGGCCGACGACGAAGGTGCAGACCACCACCGCCACCACCGCCATCAACAGGATGGGCGCCCAATCCTCGACCAGGCGGCGCACATCGACGGCGAGCGCGGCCTCGAACAGCAGGACCGGCAGGAAGATGATGATGAAGGCCTCGGAGGAAATCCTGAGCTCCGACAAGGCACGCAGGAAGTCGGTGGCGATCATCGAACCCGGACCGCCCCCGGTCAAAACCAGGATTCCAAGAATGCTCCCCGCCACCGCCAGCAGCACCGAATAGGGGAGCCTGAGCCGGCGCGCGAGCGGCGGCAGCAGGCTGGTCAGCGCCAGCAATCCAGTGAGGCCGAAGACGATCAGGCCGATGTCGTGCATGCCCCCTAGTCCCCGCCGCCACGGATGGGTGATAAGGCAATTCGACACCGCCAGTGCACGCCGGCGGGTATTGTGATCGGACGGAATGCGCCAACTTTCGTGGAACGATGGGTTCGTTTCATGGATCACGCATTTTCGAAAGTTGGCCCAGTACCCGCCGTCGCTGACGGTTGAATCGAGCCAAATGGTCCGATCCCTGCACGCCGGCGGGTACTATCGTTTGGTAATATGTGCCAACTTTCGTGGAACGATGGGTTCGTTTCATGGATCACGCATTTTCGAAAGTTGGCACTGGCCTTTATCCGGACTTGGACGTGGCAACGTAGACACCGTCCCAATCGGAAGGCGGGGGTTCGCGGCGGAATTCCTCGATGCGATGGGCCATTATCGGGTAGTAGCCGGCAAGCGTTGCCGGTGCCAGGGCGCGACATTCGGCAAGCGCTGCCTCGGCCTGGCCCCAATCCATACCTCGATAGGCGGCGAGAAAGGTCGCATGGCGCGCGGCCAGCGACTTGAATTCCGGCGCTTGGGCCGGACCGTCGCCCCCTAGCCCGGTGAAGATCCGGATCGGCCGCACCTTGCCCTTGACGCGCACGGAATCGATTTCGAGGAGCGCCAGATCGGGTGCGGCCAGCGCGGTTTCCTCGCCGATCACTAGATCGACGCCATAGCTTTGCGACAGCGCTTCCAGCCGCGAGGCGATGTTGACCGCGTCGCCCAGCACCGAATAATCGAAGCGCTGGTCCGAGCCCATGTTGCCCACGCAGCAGGGCCCGGTGTTGAGGCCGATTCCGGCCCGGAGTTCGATCGCGCGCCCGCTGCCCGCCGCGGCCTCTTGGCGCATTTTCGCGTTGATCCGGGTCAAGCCATCGCGCATGGCGTAGGCGGCCAGAATCGCCTTGCGCGGATGCTGGGCCACGTCCAGGGGCGCGTTCCAGAAGGCCATCACGCAATCGCCGATGTATTTGTCGATGGTGCCCTCGTTGGCCTGGATGATTCCGGTCATCGGTGTCAGATAGGAATTGATGAATTGGGTAAGCGCCTGGGGATCGAGCGATTCCGAGATCTTGGTGAAGCCGCGAATGTCCGAGAACATGAGGGTCAGGTCGCGCATCTCGCCGCCCAGCTTCAATTGTTCGGGATGTTCGCTCAATTGGTCGACCAGGACCGGCGAGAGATAGCGCGAGAAGGCGTTGCGGACCTGTCGCTTCTCGCGCTCGGTGCGCAGGAAATTCACCAGAGTGCCGCCCAGGAACAGCACCGCCACCACCAATGCCGGATAAACCGGATCGAACAGGAAGCCCTTTGCCCTGAACGCCCACCACGAACCGCTGACGGCCAGCGCCAGCGCCATGAGCGCCACGGCGAGGCCGGGAATGGCGCTGCGCCGGCGCAAGGCCACCAGCAGGACCGCCCCGAAGCCAAGCAGGAAACCGCCTTCGGCCAGCCCCGCCCAATAGGGCCGGTTCAGATAGGTGCCGCTCAAGATTTGCTCCAACACCTGGGCATGGATCGTGACCCCCGGCGTGAAGGGCGTGTTGGGCGTGGTGCGGATGTCCTTCAGGCCTTCGACGGTCGCGCCGATGAGGATGATGCGCCCGGAAACCATTCCGGCATCGAAATCCGGCCGCAAAACATCGGCCACCGGAAAATAACGCTCGGCGACATGGCCGGAATCATGGAGCAGCAGCTCGCCGCGCGCGTTCACCGGGATGATCGCCTCGCCGATCCGCATCTTGGCGATGCCCGCGACCTCTCCCGCGCCGAACTCGCCGCTGCCGCTGGACATCTTGACTTGCGCGGTCTGGCCGCCCAGCGCCAGGCGCAAGGACTCCGCCGCCAGATTGGTATAGAGCCGGCCACCGATCGCGGCCAACATCGGAATACGCCGGATCACCCCGTCGAAATCGGGAATACCGGCGTGCACTTCGCCAAGGCCCGGTGCCGCCGCCATCAATTCCGGCAATGGCGTCACCGCCCTCGAGGCCCCGACGACGTAATCCTCGGGCGGATGATCGGCCGCGCCGATGACCGCCACGCCGAATTTTTCCGGGATGGGATAGTTCTCCTGATCCTCGGGCGTGTCCAGATAGGCGAAGGCCAGGATTGCCGGCGCCCTGGCCAGGGATTGGGCGAACAGGCGATCCGGGTCGGGCAATTGCGCGATTTCGGCCCTCGCCGCATCATAGTCGGGGCCCTCGGGAAGGTTTTCGATCAGTGCCTTGGGCGCGGTCCGGTCGGGCTCGGCGAAGATCACGTCGAAGGCGATCGCCGCCGCCCCCAGTTCGGTCAGTCGATCGGTGATCCTGGCCAGAGTCGCGCGCGACCACGGCCATTGGCCAAGCTGGTCCAGCGAGCTTTCGTCGATCGCGGCGATGCGCACCGGGAATTCCGGCGACCAGGCGCGCGGCGCCAACCTCTGATAGGTATCGAAGGCGAGATTGCGCAATTGCTGGATGGGGACGGGATCGAGATTGCGGACATAGAGCGCGCCGATAAGCACCAGGGCGCCGATCAAGATGTCCGAACCGCGTTTCATCCACTTCCCCCCAGCCTATTGGCAGTCTAGCATCGGAGCCGGGCAAGAAAAGGGGCCGAGTCCGAGGTGTTACACTTCGCGCCACAACACGAGTATCGAAAGCCGGTCGTTGTCTCGCAGGACGGCCTGGTCGCCGCGCAATCCAAGGATGCGGCGGCGATCGGGGCCTCGATCCTGGCCATGGGCGGCAATGCCGCCGATGCCACGGTCGCGGTCAGCCTGGCCCTTGGCGTGGTCGAGCCATGGATGAGCGGTCTTGGCGGGGGCGGCTATGCGATGTTCCGCGATGGCCAATCGGGCGCCACCTTGTGCCTGGATTTCGGCATGGTGGCGCCGCGCCGACTGAACCCCGCCGATTACCCGCTGACCGGCGCCAAATCGACCGAGGGTCTGTTTACCTGGCCTTCCGTGCTCGAGGATCGCAATCTTAAGGGCCCCTACTCGATCGCGGTCCCGGGCCTGGTCGCGGGATTGGCGCTGGCCCACCGTACCTATGGGTCGCTGCCCTGGAGCAAGATCCTTGCCCCGGTCATCGAACTTGCCGAGGCCGGGCTGCCGATCGATTGGTACGGCACGCTGTCGATTCTGTCCGAAGCGCGGGAATTGGCGCAGTTTCCGGTCGCCAAGAAGCTCTATCTCAAGGAGCGCCTGCCGCCATTGCCGGCGCTCGATGGATCGACGCGACGTCTGGAAATGCCGAAACTGGTCGAAACCTTGAAGGCGCTCTCCAAGAAGGACGGTCCGGCCGGTTTCTATCATGGCAAGCTGGCGCGCCGATTGGTCGAAGATCTGGTCGAGGCCGGCTCCAAAATCGAAATGAAGGACCTGGAGACCTATGGCGCGCAGATCGTCCGTTCGATGGAAATCACCTATCGGGACGCCCGCATCCATGCCCCGGGCGGATTGACCGCCGGGCCGACGCTCGCGCATGTGCTCGGCCTCTGGCAGGGGGCCATAGCCAGTCCTATCGCCAAGGACATGTCGTTGGGGCGTATCTACCGCGCCTTCGATCAGGGCCTGGAGGCCGCCTATCGCGATCGCCTGACCAAGATGGGCGCGGGCGAGCCGCCATCAGGCGGGGGTTGCACCAGCCATTTCTGCATCGTCGACAAGCGCGGCAACATGGTGTCGTGGACCCAAACCCTATTGTCGCGCTTCGGATCGAAGGTGATCTCGCCGTCGACCGGCATCCTGATGAACAACGGGATCATGTGGTTCGATCCCGTCGCGCATCGACCGAATTCGATCATGCCGGGGCGCCGGCCGCTCACCAATATGTGCCCGGTGATCGCGCTTTCGCCACGGCTGGGCGCGGTGGCGCTGGGCGCGTCGGGCGGACGCAAGATCATGCCGGCGGTGGCGCAAATCCTTTCCTTCCTGATCGATTTCAAGATGGACCTGGAACAGGCCTTCCAACAGCCGCGCATCGACAATAGCGCCTCGGGAACGACGTTCATCGACCGGCGGCTGCCGGAGGGAGTTCGCGCGGTGATCGCCACCGGCCCGGCGGCGATCGTCGATCTGCTGCCCTATCCCGCGCATTTCGCCAACCCGAGTGCCGCCATGATCGATTCCGAGGGCAATCGCCGGGGCGCGGTCGATCTTGCCTCGCCCTGGTCAGGCGTGGTGGCGGCGGAGATGTTCCAGGAAAAGGCCTAGTATCCGCCGTCGTGCGACTGGTTGATTCGAGCCAAATGATCCCGGAAGTCGCACGCCGGAAGGCGATTCATCATCTCGTAACTTGCTGCCCGACTTTCGTGGAGGCATCGGAGCGATTCATGGATCACACTTTTCCGAAAGTTGGCACCGGCATGATTACACGGTTTCTCCTGACGATGATTCTTGCCAGTTGCTTGGCAGGCCCCACCCAGGCCGAGCCGGTGATCGAGGAAAGCCGGGAATCGCGGGTCACCATCGAGGACCGGGGCGGAACGCTCGACATCCATGTCGTCAACCACCGTTTCGAGCCGGCGATCGTCGCCGACGATCGCACGGCCAAGGCGGAAATCCGGCATTTCCTGGTTGCGATCGAGACCGATCGCACCACGCGGGAAGCAGCGGACCAGGAAACCGAGATCCTGGCATCCATTGTGCACGCAAGCGCGCGCCCGATTGGCCCCGAGGGGCTGGGCGCATCCACGCTCGACATCGCGGTGCCAGGCGACGCGGCCGCCATCAGTGGCCCGTTCCTGATAGTCACTCGCTGGGGCTGTTGCGCGCTGCAGGATTCGCACGCCGCCTATTCATTGCTGACGGGCAAGCGCCTGTTCAGCGCCACCGGCCAAGGCGCATTCGGCGATTGGATCACCTTGGGCAGCCGGCGCCGGCCCAGCGAGAGCCGTTACGTCGCGCTCCATGTCGCGCCGACGCTCTCCGATCTCGAGGAATTGGGCGAGGACGAGCGGCGTGTGATCGCCATCACATATGCCGATAATAGAGGCATGTTGCAGCGCCTGATCGTGACCGCGCCCGAGGACAGGAATGCCGATGCGATCCTCAATTGGATTCCCAGATTGTCTTGGGTGACTGGGGATCAACCCGAGGGCACGGACCATGTCTTTGTCCCCAGCGATTCGCCCCCCGAGGAAACCTACAATTCGATCATTCTGCGCCTCGATCTGGATCAAGCCACGCGCATCGACATTCCCTTGGAAAAGGACCGCCTAACTACCGCCAAGGCGAGAATGCCTGAGGGATATGGACTGATCGAAGACGAAGCCCGATAGGGTTCCGGGCGTGGCGGGGAAGGGGCCGGAAAAAGGGGCGCGCCGGTGGGCTGTCTTGGGGACGGGGATCACCCGCCGGCGCGGCGTCTTTCAAATCCCGGGTGGAATTTTCAGACGCAAAGGCAACAATCGCAAACATAGGGAGGTATGCCGTGACGGTTTCGTTGGGGACGTCCCCGTCACGATTTCAATATAGACGCTTGGCGGGGAAATCTCTGTGACCGGCAACACAAACCGGTCGCGAGCGCGAGCGCGAAAAATCTCCGCAGAAAGCAGATTGAAATCGGACAATCTCGCTAAAATTTGCGAGAGGCGCGCTTGGCGTGGTGAAGTCTTAAACTTGCTGGAAAAAGGGTTGGGGTGCACCCTCGCCTGATCAGGCGAATCAACGAGGCCCGGTTTAGCGACCGGCCTCCAGCAAGGGAGCACCCCAACCCTTTTTCCAGCAAGTTTAAGACTTCACCCGTAGCGGGGTCAGCGAGTTGCACTGCGCTATCGGTTTAGCATTCTCTTGGCGAATGCCAGTTGGTCAGCGCGTGAGTTCTGTCCAAAGCTTTCATGAACCTTGGTTGCTACCTCCCGATAACCTGGCAGCGCAGTTGCGGTGAGAAATTCAGGGTGGGCAATGGCGAAAAATGCCAACATTGTCTCCATCTCAGGCGTCAGTGCATTGCCTAGCGACTGATAGTACAGCGCACCAAGCGCCAGTATTCCGTCGTTCGCCTCTTCTTTGAAGTTCAGGTACTCGCCTTCGGGATCTGTATCAGCATGCTTCAGGAAGTTCGCTGGACGATTGAACTCTTTCCAAAACTTCCGCTCCATGCTCGGTTTGATATAGAGCTTAAAACCCTGGTGAATTTGTGAACCTCGATGTTCAGCCAAGTCCCTGAGAATTCGGAATGCGGCCGCCGCGAGCGTGTGGACGGCAAAGGAATCTTCGCCATCGAGAAGCAGCCCGATTGCTGCGTCGAGTTGACGTCGCGCTGCTTCCATCTTTGTAATGCCCAAGCCTGATGGCCTCTCGACCAGTTTTTATGGCTTCAAGAAACTACCCGTCTTTTCGCCCAACCTGGAACGCAATGGGACACGGTGGCACTTCAGGGTATAGCTAGTTGGCGGAGAGGGTGAGATTCGACTCCTTCACCCTGAAACGACTGATATTATTGACTTTTTTTGATCCAAACTGGTGATCTCGTTTAACAGTTCAGTGTAGCAATTTCAAGGCTGTTGGCACGGTCACGAGCCTTTCTCATCTGCCAACGGCGGCCGGCCGATTCCATCAGAGTAAAGTGACAGCGATCTCGTCGTTGACGGCAATCCTCACATTGGCCGTTTCGTAAATCGTGTAGCCGGTCAGCGGCTGCGTCCCTGCCGCCACCCAACCTTCGCTGGTCGCATCCAGTGTCAGCGTGTCGTTCTCGCCCGCTCCGCCCTCGATCTTCAGCACGTTGTCGAGGCTCGCGATCCCGCCCACGTCGATCACCTGGCAATCGAGAGCTATCGCCGATTCTTGGTGACGGCCTGAAGGATCAGACGGCGGCTTGGGCATGAGGTGCGTCGGGCTTGGCGGCGACCTCGACGCCGTCTGTGAACCTTACACCTTGGATCACTTTCGGCAACTGGTTGTGGCCATCGAGGCGGCGCCAGCTTTTCTGCGCCGCCTCGACGAGCTTGAAGACCATGGCGAGGGCGGTCTTGTTTGAGAGGCAGCCTTTCGACCGGATCGTGCGGTGCCGCACGGTGGCGAAGGTGCTTTCGATCGGGTTGGTCGTGCGCAAGTGCTTCCAATGCTCGGCGGGGAAGTCGTAGAAGGCGAGCAGAGCATCGCGGTCTTTGTTCAGGCAATCGACGGCCTTCCAGTATTTGACCCCGTAGGCCTCGGTAAAGGCTTCGAATGCGACCACGACATCCTTCATGGTCTCGGCCATCCAGATCTCCTGGAGCGCGCGCTTGGCCTTGGAGTGAAGGCTCTTCGGCAGCTTGTTCAAGACGTTCGCGGTCTTGTGCACCCAGCAGCGTTGCTCGCGGGTGTTCGGCCAGACCTCGCCCAGCGCCTTCCAGAAGCCGAGCGCGCCATCGGCCACCGCAAGCTCCGGCGCCATCGTCAGGCCGCGGCGTTTCAGATCGAGCAGCAGATCGCGCCACGATTGGGCGCTC
>CAZIUB010000093.1:0-16299 GCA_964542425.1 uncultured Rhodospirillaceae bacterium
ACGCAAAGCGAGATCGGCGCGGCATTGGGGTTCAGCCAGGGCGCGTTGAGCCGGGAGTTGGCCCGGAACAGCGGGCGGCGGGGCTACCGCTTCAAGCAGGCGCAGGGCAAAGCGCAATCGCGGCAGGACAAGGTGCGAGGCGGGCGAGCGCCGGTTCACGCCACAGGAAGTGGCGTTGATGGGCGACATCCTGCGCAAGTTGATCCAGGATGTCGCCAAACCGATCCGAAAATCGCTGGCCGAGAAGATGGCCCGCTCGGAATTCACCCCGGCGGAAGTGATCGACGCCCTCGCCAACGACGATATCGATATCGCATCGCCGGTCCTGATGTATTCGCCGGTCTTGACCGACCAGGCGCTGATCGCCATCGTTCGCCGCCGAACCCGGAGCCACCGATTGGCGATCGCCATGCGCGGGGTGATCGGGCCCGATCTCTCCGGTGCCCTGGTGGCGTGCAACGAGCCCGACGTGATCACGACGCTGCTGCGCAACCACGGCGCCCGCATCTCCCAGGCGACCCTTGCCTATTTGACCGATCAGTCCCGGCATGTCGACGAATTGCGCGAACCTCTGCTCCGCCGCGAGGATCTCGACCCGATGCTGGCCAAGAAAATGTATCCCTGGGTTGCCGCCGGATTGCGCCAGTATATCGTGAAGCGATTCGAGGTGGACAAGCACGAACTCGACATCCTGCTGGCCGAGGCAACCACCGAAGCGCTGGAAAAGGCCACTGCCAATATCCCCGCCGAGGACCCCGCCCATTCGGTCGCCAACCTGCTGGCCGATCGCCTGGAATTGCAGCAGGACATGGTCGTGCAGACGCTGCGCCGAGGCGAGGTGCCATTGTTCGACGCCATGATCTGCCAGTTGCTGGATTTGCCGCCGGAACTTGGGGGCCGCCTGGTCTACGAGGAAGAAGCGGAGGGCTTTGCCATCGCGTGCCGCGCCGCCTCGTTCGATCGGTCGACCTTCACGACGCTGTTCTTGCTGTTGCAACGCGCCGCGGATCGGCGCCTACCGGACGATCCGGAACAATTGCGACGTGGCCTGGAATTGTTCGACCGGCTGGGCCGGAAGACGGCAATCCGCGCGGTTCGCCGGTTTGCCACCAAACCGGATTTCCTGCGCGAACTGCGCCGCCAGGGGGCAATGACTGCCCATCGGCCGCGCCCGCCGATCCTGGAAACGCGGAAAGTCGGCGCCTAATCCGTCAGCGCGGCAAGTTCCTGGGCCAATTGGCGCGCGCCTCGGATTCGCTGATCCGCCCTCGACCAATCCTGTCGATAGACCAGCCGGTGATCGGTCCTGAGCGTCACTCGATCGGGCCGCCGCGTGATGAACTCCACCAGGCGCTCGGGCCGCGCGAAACGATTTTCGCGGAATCCCATGACACAGCCCTTGGGACCGGCATCCAGCTTGTCAATCCCGGCCGCCTTGCACAGCCGCTTGATCGCCACCACTTGCAGCAGATTGGCGACTTCCCCCGGCAGGGTGCCGAATCGGTCGATCAACTCCGCGGCGAAGGCCTCGCCTTGGCCATCATCGGCCAATTCGGCGATCCGCCGGTATAGTGCGAGCCGCAAATTGAGGTCCTGGACATAGCCCTCGGGAATCAGGATCGGCATGCCAAGATTGATCTGCGGCGACCAATCGCGCGAGGCCATTTCGACCTCGCCCCTGGCGGCGCGCACCGCCTCCTCCAGCAATTGCTGATACAATTCGACGCCCACCTCCCGCACTTGGCCCGATTGCTCCTCGCCAAGGAGATTTCCGGCGCCTCGAATATCGAGATCGTGGCTGGCCAGCGAGAAGCCGGCGCCGAGCTGGTCCAGGGTCTGCATGACCTCCAGCCGCCGCCGCGCCGCCTCGGTCAGGGTCTTGCCGGGCGGCGTGGTCAGATAGGCGTAGCCGCGCAATTTCGAGCGCCCGATGCGGCCGCGCAGTTGATAGAGTTGCGCCAGGCCGAACATGTCGGCGCGATGAATGACCAGGGTATTGGCGTTCGGGATATCGAGCCCCGATTCGATGATGTTGGTGGCGAGCAGCAGATCGTACCCGCCATCGTAGAAGGCGGTCATCGTCGCCTCCAATTGGGCGGCCGGCAGGCGCCCATGGGCGATCCCGAACTTGATTTCCGGCACCAATCGGCGCAGCCGCTCCGCCACCTCGTCCAGATCCTCGATCCGCGGGCAGACATAGAAGACCTGCCCGCCGCGGAAATGCTCGCGCATGATGGCCTCGCGCACGATTACCGGGTCGAAGGGCAGCACGAAGGTCCTGACCGCCAGCCGATCGACCGGCGGCGTGGTGATCAGGCTCATCTCGCGAATGCCCGAAAGCGCCAATTGCAGGGTTCGCGGGATCGGGGTCGCGGTCAGCGTCAGCACATGCACGTCGCCACGCATCTCCTTCAGCCGCTCCTTTTGGGCGACCCCGAAATGCTGCTCCTCATCGACGATGAGCAGGCCGAGATCGGCAAAGCCAATGTTCCTGGACAGGAGCGCATGGGTCCCGATCACGATGTCCACGCGGCCCGATTTCACCTCCTCCTTGACCCGCGCCGCATCCTTAGCAGCCACCAGCCGCGATATTTGGCGAATGGTGAACGGCAGGCCGTGAAAGCGGTCGCCGAAGGTCTGGTAATGCTGCCGACACAGAAGCGTGGTTGGAGTCACGATTGCGACCTGCCGGCCCGCCATGGCGATCACGAAGGCGGCGCGCAACGCCACTTCGGTCTTGCCAAAGCCAACGTCCCCGCAGATCAGCCGGTCCATCGGCTTGCCGGCGGCAAGATCGGCAAGCACCTCGCCGATCGCGCGCTGCTGGTCCTCGGTCTCCTCGTAGGGGAAGCGGGCGCAGAATTCGTCGAAGGCGCCCTCGGGCGGCGTCGCGGCATCGGTCGATTTCAACTGCCGGCGCGCCGCCGTCTTCAGCAATCGGTCGGCGATATCGCGGATGCGCTGCTTGACACGCGCTTTGCGCGCCTGCCAGGCGGCCCCGCCCAGCTTGTCCAGCGCGACCTGGGTGTCCTCGTTGCCGTAACGGCTGAGGACGTCGATGTTTTCCACCGGCACGAAAAGCTTGTCGCCGCCATCATAGATCAGGCGCAGGCAATCATGGGGCGCGCCGCCGACATCCAGCGATTCCAGCCCCTCGTAGCGCGCGATTCCGTGATCGACATGGACCACGATGTCGCCGGCATGGAAGTTCGCCAATTCCGCCATGAAGGCATCCGGGCGTTTCTTGCGCGCCACGATGCGGGTCAAACGGTCGCCGAGGATGTCCTGTTCGGTGACGACCAGGAAGTTATCGGTGGCGAACCCCGCCTCCAGCGACGTGATCGCGTGGCCCAAGGCGCCCGGCGCCAGCGCTCCCAGCGCCTCCCAGTTCTCGATCGCTTCGCCGGATGCCAGGCCGTGATCGACAAGCAGATGCGTGAGGCGGTCGAGCGCCCCGGCGCTGGTCGCCGACAACAGAATCCGCCGCCCGGCTTGTTGTTCGGCCCTGAGATCGCGCGCCACTTGCTCGTAGAGATTGAGCGATGGATCGGCGCGCGCGGCCGCGTAATTGCGCCCGAACCGGCCCTTGGCGGAAAGCCAATGCCCCTCGGGTGCCGCGAAGGGATGGAGCGCCATCGACACATGCCCCTCGACCAGTTTGGCCCACCCGTTCTCGGACAAATAGAGCCGGCTCGGCGCCAGGGGGCGATAGATGGCACCCCCGCTCTCGCGCTCCGCGCCTTGCAGGTCGCGCCGCGCCTGGTGGAAATCGGCGATCATTTCCAGCCGCGCCTTGACCGCCTCGTCGATCTGGTGGTCGAGAGTGAGGATCGCATGGGGCAGATAGGAATCGAGGGGCTGCAGTTCGATTCCGAACAGCGGCAGCCAATGCTCCATGCCGGGGTAATGGCGTCCGGCGCTGATCGCCTCGTAGAGCGGATCGTCGCCGCCGGCCACACCGAATTCGGCGCGATAGGCGGCGCGGAAGGTCTCGATGGCGCTCTTGGTCAGGCTGACCTCGTTGATCGGCCGCAGGGTGAATTGCTCGATCGGCCCCAGGCTTCGCTGCGTGATCGGGTCGAAATTGCGAATCGCCTCGATTTCGTCGCCGAGGAAATCGACCCGCAACGGCACCGGCGTTCCCGGCGGGAACAGATCGATGATGCCACCCCTCACCGCGAACTCGCCGGCCTCGCCGACGGTGCCGGCGCGCGCGTATCCCTTCCCGGTCAGGAACTCCACCAGCGCCAATTGATCCAGTGTCTGGCCGCGGCGCAGTTCCAGGGTCTGGTCCTCGATCGATGCCGGCGCCGGAACCCGTTGCAGGATTGCCGCGATCGTGGTCACCAGCACCCGCCCGCCCGCAGGCGCGTTGCGCCACCTTGCGAGGCGAGAGAGCCCATCGATCCGCCGCGCCAGAATGTCGCGATGCGGTGAGGCGCGGTCGTAGGGTAGGCAATCCCAGGCCGGAAACATGACCACGTCGAGGCCGGGCGAAACGAAGGACAGCCATTCCGCCATCCGCGTCATCCTGAGATCGTCGATCGCGACATGCATGACGGCGTGGGGAACCAACAGCGCCAGCTCGGCCACCAGCAGCGACGCGCAACCGTCCGGGGCGCCGCCGATTTCTTGGCGGCCCTTTGTGCCAACTTTCAAAATTTCGTGGTACATGAGACGTTCCGATGTTTTCACGAAAGTCGGGCCTCATGTTGCCAAGTGATGTGTCACCCGCCGACGTGCACTGGCGGCCATGTAGCGCTGAATCAGCCAATCCTACGACGGCGGGCACAGGGTGGCGGAACGAAGGGCAGCGTCATGATTTGCCGGCGTCTCGCAAAGTGTGAAATGCAATCAGATCGCCAAGGATTGGGCCATGGCTCTCGTTCTCTGGTGCGCCGCGCCCGATCACCCAATCATAGATGTCGGGATCGCTTTCCTCTAGGAGCGCGCCATAGCGATCGAGGTTCGCCAAATCATATTGGTCCACCGCCCAATCCGCGAACTGGCCGAGCAGGAGATCCATTTCCCGCGTGCCACGGTGCCAGGAGCGGAACTTCAACCGTTTTCGGATCGTCGCCAAATCGACCGCCATACATTTTTGCCCCTTCCAGCCGACGCCCCGCCGGGTTAGCCTGGGCACCGCGATCATGCTCACCCGAGTACCCGCCGTCGTGAGACTGGGCGATTCGGCAATTTCACCCCGCCAGCACACGCCGGCGGGCGACTCATCGTTTGGCAACATGCGGCGCGACTTTCGTGGATGCATCGCCGCGTTTCGTGTATCACGCATTTTCGAAAGTTGGCCCAGTACCCGCCGTCGCTGACGGCTGATTCCATAGGATGACCCCGCCAGCACACGCCGGCGGGCGACTCATCGTTTGGCAACATGTGGCCCGACTTTCGTGGATGCATCGCCGCGTTTCGTGTATCACGCATTCTCGAAAGTTGGCACTGGCGGTTTCCCTTGCGGCCACAAATCCTGTTCCCGTTATTCGCGCCATTAACCAGTTTGCCGGGCGTGGGTCAACGCCTGGCCAAGCCGATGGAACGCCTTTGCGGCCCCCGAATCCTGGATCTGGTCCGCCACCTGCCAAACGGCATCATCGACCGTCGCGATGGCGCCAATCTCGGCCGCGCCGAGAACGGCCGCATCGTCACCCTGGTGGTGAAGGTGGAGCGCCACACCAAGCCGAGAAATCCGCGCCAGCCCTACAAGATCCGTTGCGGCGACGGCAGCGGCTTTGTCGATCTGGTGTTTTTCAACGCGCGCGAGGATTACCTGGCGCGCACCTTGCCAGTGGGCGAGCGCCGCGCGATCAGCGGTCGGATCGAACGTTTCGGCGCCGATTTGTCCATGGTCCACCCCGATCACATCGTCCCCGCCGAGGAACTGGCGAAGATCCAAATCGTCGAACCGGTCTATCCGCTGAGCGCTGGTTTGACGCCCCGAACTTTGCGCAAGGCGATCGAAGCCGCGCTGCAACGCCTGCCCGAACTTCCCGAATGGCTCGACCCGGCCTTCCAGGCAAAGTGCCACTGGATTGGCTGGCGCCAGGCGCTCTTTGCCCTGCATCACCCGGATGCCGAGGCCGATTTCGCCCCGGCCGCGCCCGCCAGGTCGCGCCTGGCCTATGATGAAATTCTTGGCAACCAACTGGCGCTTGGCCTGATGCGCCAGCGCCACCGGCAACGGCCCGGCCGCGCCTCCGAGGGCACCGGTGCCCTCACCGCGAAAGCGGTCGCCGCGCTGCCCTTCGCCTTGACTTCCGGTCAGCATGCGGCGTGGCGCGAAATCGCCGACGACATGGCCGCACCTCACCGGATGCTGCGCCTGCTCCAGGGCGACGTCGGCAGCGGCAAGACGGTAGTAGCGCTTCTGGCCATGCTGATCGCGGTGGAGGCCGGCGGCCAGGCCGCCCTGCTGGTGCCGACCGACGTGCTGGCGCGCCAGCACTTCCAGACGCTGTCGCCGATTACCAAGGCGGCTGGAATCGAAATCGCCCTCGTGACCGCGCGGGACAAACCCAAGGCCAGGGAAGCCGCCCTCGAATCCCTGGCCTCGGGCAAGATCAAACTTGCAATCGGGACCCACGCCTTGGTGCAAGAGGAAGTGGCCTTCGCCGATCTGCGCCTGGCGGTGATCGACGAACAGCACCGGTTCGGCGTCGCCCAGCGCATGGCATTGGCCGAGAAGGGCCAGGGCGTGGATCTCCTGGTGATGACCGCGACCCCAATCCCCCGCACCTTGATGATGACCGCCTATGGCGATATCGACGTCTCGCGGCTGATTGAAAAGCCGGCGGGGCGCTTGCCCGTCGACACCAGGACGCTCGCGCTCGAGCGCCTGGACGAGGTGGTGGCGGCACTCAGCCGAGCGATCGACAAGGGTGCCCGGATCTATTGGGTCTGCCCCCTGGTCGAGGAATCGGAGGCGATCGATGTCGCCGCCGCCGCCGAACGGGCGCGGCACTTGTCGAGCATTTTCGGGGATCGGGTCGGCCTGGTACATGGCAGGCAGAAATCGGCGGAGCGGGATGCCACCATCGCCGCCTTCGCCGCTGGAACCATCGCCATCCTGGTCGCCACCACGGTGATCGAAGTGGGCGTGGACGTGCCCAATGCGACCGTGATGGTGGTCGAGCACGCCGAGCGATTCGGCCTGGCGCAATTGCATCAGTTGCGTGGCCGGGTCGGGCGGAGCGAGCGCAAATCGAGCTGCCTTCTCCTCTATCAGGCGCCGCTCGGCGAAACGGCGAAGGCGCGGCTCAAGATCCTGCGCGAGACCCAGGATGGTTTTCGCATCGCCGAGGAGGATTTGCGGCTACGCGGCGCCGGCGAATTGCTCGGCCACCGCCAAAGCGGCCTGCCCGAGTTCCACTTCGCCGATTTGTCGCAGCACGCCGATCTGCTGTCGATCGCCCAGGACGATTCGAAACTGATCATGGCTCGCGATCCGCAACTGGAAACGCCGCGTGGGGCAGCTTTGCGCGTGCTGCTCTATCTGTTCGAGCACGATTCCATGGTCAAGACCCTGCGCTCGGGCTGACCATTTGCTCCTCGGCGGGCGTCTGATCAAGTCTCGCGGAATTTCCCACTGCCCCGCATTCGCCGGGGAGAGGGCGGGGTGAGGGGGCGATCCTATCTCGTTGGCTCGTAATCCAGTTGCTTCCTCGGCTTGGGCGCATCGACGTCATTCGGCACGACCAGGCCGCCGGACACTACCAGCTTGATCCCGGCCTCGACCGACATTTTCAGGTGAATTACGTCCTTGACCGGCACGAACAGCAGGAAGCCGGAGGTCGGGTTCGGCGTCGTCGGAACGAAGACGTTGATGACTTCCTCGGTGGTCAGGCCTTGAATTTCGCCCGACGTGGCCCCGGTGATGAATCCGATGGTCCAGATGCCCCGGCGCGGGTATTCGAGCAGAACCACCTCGCGAAACGCCGCCGATTGATTGGCCAGCACCGTTTCCATGATCTGCTTGATGGCGCTGTAGAGCGACCGGATCACCGGCAGGCGGTTGAGGATCGCATCCATGCTCTGGCGCAACATGCGCCCGAGCAGGCCCGCCGTCAGCGCGCCCACCATGGTCAGCCCGATCAGGATCAGGATCAGGCCGATCCCTGGCACCGAAAACGGCAGATAGGTCTCCGGGTTGTACTGGCTGGGGATCATGGCGAAGACTTGTTCGTCCACAAAACTGACGAATTGCCAAGCCAGATAGATGGTCAGGCTGACCGGCGCCGTGATCAGGATGCCGGCGAAGAAATAGGTCCTAATCCTGGTGCCCACACTCATTTGCGCGAAGCCTTCGTGCCACCCACGAATCGTGGGGACATTGTCCCCCGAAATCCCCTGGCGCGCCAAGGGCAATTACCTATACTTCGGCTAGATCTCGCCGCTGGTGGAAACTAGGTACCCGGATGGAATGGGTCGCGCCTGGCATTTGCATTACCGAGCGCGCGACCATCCGCTCGGCGATGATCGCCGCTGTCGAGGAGTATTGGCGGCGGATCCGGGGTGAGCGCGAAATGCCGGCGCGCGCCGATCTGGACCCGGTCGCGCTCAAATCATGGCTCCCGTATCTGTCGACAATCGAACTCCATCCCAATCCGTTTCGCGTTCGATATCGCGTCGTTGGGACCGAAGTCGCGCGCTTCACGGGCGAGGACTTCACTGGGAAATGGTTGCACGAGACAAATTGGGGTGAGTTCGCGAAGGATGCCAATCTGGCGCTCTATGCCCGGGTCCTAGAGCGACGGGCCCCGGTTTTCGGACTGTCGGGACTGGATGCGGGGCAGCGACCCGATCCCGCGTTCGAATGGGCCCTGTTTCCCCTGACCGCCGATGGAACGACGGTCACTCATTGCCTTAGCGTGGATGATTTGACTTCCCTCGGCCGGCGCAGCCGCATAGCGGGTCTAGACAGGAAAGGCGATCAATAGTGATGAACTTGACGCGTATCGGCGGCATCGTCGTATTCGCCTTGATCTTGGGCGTTGCGCCTAGCGCGCACGCGCAGGACATGGATGCGGCCAAGAAGGCGTTCATGCTGGGCGACTACGCCGCAGCCCACAAATTGTGGGGCCAAGCCGCCGCCGGCGGCGATCCCGAGGCGATGAACAATCTCGGCATCCTTTACAACAAGGGTTTCGGCGTCGATCGCGACATCGAAGCCGCGGCCAAGCTCTATTCGCAAGCGGCCAATCTCGGTTTTCCTAACGCCCAGTTCAACCTCGCCAATCTTTATTATAACGGCGATGGATTGAAGCGCGATTATGCGCAAGCCGCGCGCTGGTACGTGGCGGCGGCGCAGGGCGGGCATGCGTTAGCGCAGTTCTATCTGGCCCAGATGTACGAATCCGGCCAGGGGATCGGCCGCGACCAAACAGAGGCGCTGCGCTGGTACACCGCTTCCGCCGACGGCAAACTTTTACTCGCCGAATTCGAGCTCGGGCGCCGATTGCTGTTCGGCGATGGCGTCGAGCCCGATGCGAACAAGGCCTACGAGTATCTGATGGACGCCGGATTTCAGGGCCATGCGCCCTCGCAGGCCCTGCTCGGACGCGCCTATGCCAGGGCCATCGGCGGCGAGGCGCGGCCGGTGGAGGCCTATGCGTGGCTCAGTATGGCGGCGAGGCGGCTGAAGCCCGGCAAGGAATTGAATGATGTGACGGCGCAATTGCGCGCGCTCGAGGGCCAGCTTAGCCCCGATGAGCGCGCCGCGGCCGAAGCCACGCTCGCAAGTTTCGAGGACCAGACGCGCGGCGGGGGCCAATCTCAATAGACGGCGGCGCCGCGCAAGGCCTCGATCCGTTTCCTGGCGGCGGCGGCGGCGCTACTTGTTCAGACGTTCCTTAACTATTTCTCCCACAATGGCTTAAAGCCCAAATTAAGAGGTCCGGGCCCTGGCGACTTGTGGCAGACTGGCAAGGACAGGGGAAATCGAGGGCCGGCCAGAGGGATTTGGTGCTCGAACAGCAGCTTCTTGAAGAATTCGCCGTCCGCCTCAGAGCCGAGGTCGCGGAAAGGCTTGCGGAACTCGATCCGGAGTCGGCGCTCGCTTCCGACACGGCTCTGGCCGACATCATGCTTGGCTACATGGAAGAAGCCGGTCTCGTCACCGAGCATGAACTCTGCCCTTACGAAGACACCGCGGGCCGGAACAGGTGCAGGGTTATCGGGTATGCGCTGCCGGAGGACTCCGGCCGCCTCGAAATCTTTACTGCCCAGTTTCTCCCGGATGGCGCTGAAACGCATCTCGGCCTAGACGACCTATCACGTCTTGCCGGCCGGGCGGCCCGGTTCTTTGGCTATGCCGCAGCCCGGGACCTTGCCCGCTTCGCCGGCAACGACACGGCCACCAATGCTGCCCGCCACATCGCGGACGAGCTGAAGCGTATCGAGGATGTCAGGGTTCACGTTCTCACGAACGGCCTGGTCCGCGACCGTTCTGTCAGCACCATCGAAGTTGTCGGCAGAATGGTCGAATTCTCCGTGGTGGACCTTGAGCGTCTTTTCAGGGCCTCGCGGGAGACAATCACCAGAGACAGAATCGAAATCGACTTCACCAAGCTTCTGGGACGGCCGCTCGCGTGTCTGGAAATGAAACCCCGGCCCAAGGAATACGAAACCTATCTTGTCATCCTGCCGGGCGAGCTGATTTTTCAGTTGTACGAGGAGTTCGGCGCGCGGCTCTTCGAATTCAACGTTCGTTCGTTTCTTCAGGCCAAGGGCAAAGTGAACAAGGGCTTGCGCGAGACGCTCAAGAACGAGCCGGACAGGTTCCTCGCCTACAACAACGGGATCACGGCGACAGCCGACGAAATCGAAGTCGGGCTGTTCATGGGGGAAACCGCCATCAGCCGCGTGCGCGGGCTGCAGATCGTGAACGGCGCGCAGACAACGGCTTCGATTCACCGCGCCAAGAAAGCTGACAAGATCGACATCGGGAAGGTGGCGCTGTCCATGAAGCTGACGCTTGTCGAGCCTGCCAAGCTGACCGAATTCGTGCCGCTTATCGCGCGCTACTCGAACACGCAGAATGTCATACAGGTCTCAGACCTGTCGGCGAATAACGAATTCCACATCCGTACCGAACAGCTATCGGAGAGGGTCTGGTGTCCCGGCGAAGAGGAACGCTGGTTCTACGAAAGAGCCCGCGGCGCCTATCAGGTCGCCGCCGCGCGGCATGGCACCACACCGGCGCGCCGCAAGGAATTCGAGCGCGAGTGCCCGAAGGCAAACCGCTTCAGCAAGACCGATCTGGCGAAATTTCTGATGTCGTGGTGGCTGCGGCCTCAGACCGTCAGCCGGGGCGCGCAGAAGAATTTCTCGATCCTGATGGCCGAACTGCCGGAACGTTTTCCGGCGGACTGGCTGCCCGACGAGTCCTTTTACAAGGAGGTTGTGGCGCTGGCGATTCTCTTCCGGGCGGCCCAATCGGCGATCCGGCGCGCCAAGCTTCAGTCCTACGGCGCGAACGTCCTGACCTTTATGATTGCAAAGCTGTCATCTGATTTCGGTACGCAGCTTGACCTGCCCGGCATCTGGGAAAATCAGGATATCTCGCCGGAGCTGGTGCGCGTGTTCGATGACTGGGCGCCGCGCATCCATGCCGCGATCATCACGGGCGCCGGACGCAGCAATGTCACCGAGTGGTGCAAAAAGGACGAGAGCTGGTCGTACATCAAGAGTCTGGATTTTCCCCTAAATGATCCCATGCCGTCCGAGGTCGTGACCGAAGCGGAGGAATCCGTGGAAGCGTCACCCCTTCAGGAGGTCAATGGCGAAGACCTTGTCGGGCTGTGTTGCGGTTTCGACGGCGCGGGATGGACGCGGGTGGTGGCGTGGGGCGCGGAGAAGGGCAGCATTGCCAAGTTCGACCAGCGCGTTGCCCTCACGCTGGCCGGCTACGCCCTGCAAGGCTGGCAGAAGCGCCCGTCCGTCAAGCAGGCCCGAATCGGCGCCCGTGTTCTGCGCGCGGCTGCCGGTGCAGGCATCGTGGACCTCGGGCAGGACTGAAAGTCAGAATCCCTCGGGTTGAATCCGGCCCCTACGGCCCTGCGGTTTCTTGCGCTGTTTCGGAGCCGCTGCCGGTTTCGGTTTCCCGGCATCGCCATCCCTTGACGGCGGCACAGGTTTCGGTGGAGCGGGCGGAACGTGGCGCCTGACGGTTGCCGTGTTGGCGGCGCGCTGGGGATCAGGGGTCCATGCGCCGGCCTCGGCTATGAAATCCTCATCCCCGATAGCTTCGCTTACAAGATCGCTGTCGAACTTCACCTTGACCAGCAGCGGAAACCGCACCGCCTGTCCGGATACGATCCCCTGACCAGGCCCAAAGGTCTGAAGGATATTGGCATCGGACTCGGAAAGATTTTCCATCACCGACCGCACGAAATTCTTGTCCCGCGGATTGACGAGCCGCAGGACGAGAAAGCTGTTGCACTGCGCCAGCGTCGTTTCATCGAGCCGCGACGGGCGCTGCGAGATCAGCACCAGGCCTGTGCCGAACTTCCTGCCTTCGGTGATGACCTTGCGGATCGTCGTCAGCGAAGGCGTCTCTTCCGTGCCTTCCTGACGGCTGGGAATGAAGTTGTGCGCTTCCTCAATAACGGCCTGAAACGGCGGGATAAGCCCCGAAAGCGTCGATCGATGCGCGAACAGCGCTTCCAGCACGATCGAGACAATGGCCGACTGGTTCAGGTGATCGTATCCCGCGAGATAGAAAATCGAGACGGTTCCGGGCCTGACGATGTTTTCAGGCGCGTCGAACGGGTCCGGCATCTCCTCAAACAGGTAATCCTTGAAGCGCCGCTGGCTCCGCAGCCTTTCGTTATTATGTTCCATCTGCCGCAGGTTCGAGAGGACGAAATCGAGCGACCGCTTCGCCGCGTTGATGGTTGTGCCCCTGATGTTCGAGATTTCATCGGGCACTTCTTCGTCACGTCTCTGTTTGCCCGCGATGTTCGATGCGTGATCGATGAGCCGCTGGATGTAATCTGTCGCTGCTTCGCCATCGGTCATTTCGGTGACGCTGACCAGGTACTGGTAGAACTGCTGCTGCGCTTCCGTCAGCTTCCGTCCCATCTTGTCAATCAGATCGGCGACAATGCCGAGATTGTGCTCCCGCACCCGGATCATCGGATAAAAGATGCGGACTTTCGTATCCTTGAAGAGCGCCCGCTTTTCAAAGAAGCCGAGATAGTCACCGTGCGGGTCGAATATGACGAGCGGGTACTTGAGATCGATCAGTTCACGGATAATCCGCCGCGCCGCCACCGTCTTGCCGCCGCCCGTCATGGCGAGGATCGCCAGATGCCGGGAGACGATATGCCGCGCCGACAAGGACACCTCGACATCGCCGCGCGCGATGAGCGTACCGATCTTCAGCTTCGCCGACCCGTCGTCGTCGCCGGTCAGAAGCCGGCGGACATCGTTCGCCGGCGGATAGAGAACTTCGCCGGAGGGTTTGACGGGGTAGGTGAGCGGGGAGAGCTGCGCTGTTGCCGCATCGGATTCGCCGGTTGTCCCCAGAATCAGCACTTCCGCTTCAAGGTGATCGCGGCTGCCCGACAGCACGGTATCGAGAAAACGGATATTTTCGTCCGCCAGCTCCTGCGCTGCCTCGGCCGGAAAGAACGGATTGAAACGGTCGATGGAGACGATGCGGCCCCATACCGTGACAATTCTCTGGGAGGCACCCTGCGCGTCCGGAACCTCAACGCGTGTCGCGACGATATCACCCAGCTTTGCCTGAAAACTCCGCAGGATGAACGAGTATTTTCCCGTCGAGGTGTTTCCCACGACGGTGCCAATGCGCGTCCACGCCGCTGCCGCTGGTCCTTCCTGCCGTGTCGCCGCCATATGCTTTTTTCCCCTCCGTCAGTCCGATGGCCTGAACCACCAGTCACGTCCCTTGGCCGCAAGCACGCGCTTTGCAAAGGTCACAACACGGGGGTCGCCGCTTTCCAGCGCCTTTCGCAGCAGGACCACCTGATGCTGGCCCTTGACGCCGCGGCTCATCCACGCCGGCACCTTGGCGAACTTGTCAACGATGTCGAGGCCGACCGGGAATCCGTAGGACGGCAGCAGGCGGCTTGTGTGGAGAATCAGATCGAGCGCGGCTTCAAACCCCGTGGCGTTCTCGAAGCCCTCCACGCGGAACGGCAGCACGGTTGCCGACGGCTTCAGATAGGTCGTCAAAGCGTCGGGATAGTCCCTGATCCATTGCTTCCAGCGGTCAGGCCACTTGTTCTCGGGGCCTTGCCGCTCAACCGCGATAGGCGCGATGTACTCGCCGTCTTCCAGCACGACATCAAACAGCGATGAATCATTCAGTCCGTATGCCATGACCTCATCGAGGATATCGCGTGCTTCATCCCGCTTGAGCTGATCCTTGTCCCGAAGCCCGTTGAGAATGCGCCTTACGACAACGGGATCGCGTCCCACCGAACGTTCGACGACACCGACGACGGATGTTCCGGTCTGTTCGATGCGGTTGAGAAGATCGAGGTAGAGCGCCACGAACTGGCGCGCCTCCTCATCGCCGCTGAAATTCTCATCGTCGAAAAATACGCGGCATGCTTCAATACCGAACGACGGAAAGCCGTCGAGCCCGTAGGGCGACACCGGGTTGACCAGCGGTCCATGAAGCAGAATGACATCCGGCGGCTGCTCCGACCGCGCCAGCCGGTATGCCGCCGCCGTCTCGCTTGTCATCCGGGCGACATCTCTCAGCTTCGCCGTGTCCATGAAATCGTCGTCAAAGACCTCGCCTTCGGGACTGAACAGATCATCGACCAGCGACAGTTCGATGTTAAAGCGTTCCCGGTTTACCGTTTCGTCTCCCGGGCGCACGATGTAGCTGCCGACGCGGATGCCAAGCGGGGCCGCCGAGGGCAGATCGATGTTCGCAACGCCGCCGTCGATGAACGCAATTGTGCGGCCCTTCTGTTGCGGCCAGTATTCGTTTGGACGGTACCGCAGCTTTCGGATCATCCCGTTCTGGTCGAGAAGTTCGCGCATCATCGCGGCAATATGCGAGAGCCGATCGACGAAGTTCGTCTGGACCTGCGATGATTCCCGCCCGGCAACCCGAAGCAGTCCGGCGATGAACTCGCCCTGACCGATGCGGGCCTCGATCCGCCGTCTTATGTTTTCGGGTGCGGATGCTGCTCCCGTTGCCGCGGTCAGTCCGGTCATTCGGCGGCTTCCCGGTACGAGATCGCTCCGCTTTCAGTCATGACGCGGAGCGCGCGCCCAATCTCAAGGGCGATGGCAAAAGCCAGCAGCGGCGGCACGGCGTTTCCGACCTGCCTGAAAGCGGCGTTCATGGCGCCGTGAAAAATGAATCCATCGGGAAAGCTCTGGAGCCGCGCCGCCTCGCGCACGGAAATGGTCCGCGCCTGTTCGCTGTCATAGTGAATATGCGAATACGAGTCCTTTCCCAGATGGGCCGTGAGCGTGCAGGACGGCCTGTCGGGTTCGAGCTTCCGCCACTTGTTCGGGAATTTTCCGGGGTCATACGGCGGCACGATGGAAGCCTTGGCGAGAAGCCACGCCTTGGTGTTCCGGCGCAATTCCTGTCCGGCCCTGCGATGCCGTGCCAGCAGTTGCCTGAAGCGCCTGACGGCGCGGCGATGCATTTCCGGGTACTGTTCGCCGTGAATCATCGCGCTGAAATGGGGGTAGTCTCGCGGCGTGTGCCTTACGATGTGCGCCGTGACCTGCCCGCCTGTCGCGAAGCCCTGCCATTCGCGCATCGCTTTTCCGTATGTGCCGGCGGTGCCGGCATAGGCGGCCGTCTCGGTGATCCGGCGGTCGGGCGTGCCGTCTTTCAACGACCATTTCTTGCGGCAGATCGCGGCGAGGTCCCGGAGCGCTTCCTTCATGGAGATCGCGGGCAGATCGCCGCTCTGCGGCGGCGGCGGCACATAGTGCGACTTCCTGCCGTTAACATGCTTGAGCGCAAAAAAACGGACCCCCGTGTAGCCGGGGGGAAACTCGACGCGATGCGTTGTGGCCGGGAACGCCGGGACCACGCCCACCGTCTTGTGGTGCGCGATCAGAAACAGCCTTTCGCGGAGTTGCGGCACGCCGTAGCAAGCCGCGTTCAGCAGCGTGTACCGGCAGACATAGCCGCATTTCTCCAGACTGCGGCTGATTTCTTCGGGAACGTTGTGGCCGCCGTGATTGAGGCCACCTCTAAAAACCCCCTGTTCCGCGGGATAGATTTCTGATTCAGTGATTCCAGCAGCAAAGGGGTCGCCGATGACGAGCCAGCCGGGATTTTTC
>CAZIUB010000094.1:0-11055 GCA_964542425.1 uncultured Rhodospirillaceae bacterium
TGGGCGATGGCGGCGACGGCCGCCGCCATCTGGTCGGGTGTGGGCGAAGTAAAGACCTGGCCCGGGCAGGCGCCGTCTAGCATTCCGAGGCCGACGAAACCGGCATGCAACGGTTCGTGGCCCGACCCGCCACCCGAGATAAGCTGCACCTTGCCCGGCACAAGTGTCCGCCGGCGGACGAACTTGCGGTCCTCGCCCATCGCGACGATGTCTCCATGCGCGGCGACGAAGCCTTCGAGGCTCTCGTCGAGGACCTTGTCGATGGCGTTGATCAGCTTTTTCATGTTTGGCTCCTTTTCAACTGGCGGCGAGCGGTTCAGGAATGGTCGACAAACCGCGCCAGACGGCCGACCAAGTCGGAAACCAGGCGATCGACCTTCTGGTTCCTTCGCTCGTCGCCGAAATCGGGCACATAGACTGTCAACGGCCGCAGACGGTGATCCCGGCGGTGGCGCAGATGATCCAGCCTGCCCGGATGCGCGAGGGCGTAGGCCTTCAGAAAGGCATCGCGCTCCACTGGCAAGAACAGGCAGACCTCGAACAGGGTATCGAGATGCTGGGCCGGAATCGGCACCGCATAGGCGGGATTGGCGATCTGCGAGACGAAGCTGCGATTCTTGCCGAGCGCCGCCGCCAATCGTTGGCGCGTGCCCGATGGCCGCTTGTCCAGGATATCGGCAAGAACGCGCTTATAGGCCGCCACGGCGGGATTTGGCGCCTCGCGCCCCTGGCGGTCATCGCTCATCTCCCGACGCCATACAGGCGAACCGAGGCGATGGCCGCCTTCACCCGCCCCACGGATTCGGGCGCCACCGACAGGGTGCGCAGACCGGCGCCAAGCAAGGCCGGAACCAAAGCGGGGTCGGCCGCCGCGTCGCCGCACAGGCTGACCTCGCGCCCGATCGAGCGGCCATGCGCCGCCACTTCGCCAATCAGGCGCAGGACGGCGGGATCGCCAGGATCGGCGATCGCCGCCACCGAATCGAGATCGCGCGCGGCGGCCAAGACATATTGCGTGAGATCATTGGACCCGATCGAGAAGAAGTCGGCGGCGAAGCGCCCCGGCGTCAGGGCCACCGCCGGAACCTCGACCATGATGCCAAGCGCCGGCCGTGCGTGGGTCACGCGGGCACGCTCGAGATCGGCAATCGCGCGATCGAGGTGTGCCCTGGCCTGGGCTAGTTCGCGGGGTTGGGAAACCATGGGCAGCATGACCTTGACCTGTCCAAGGACCGCGACGCGGCACAGAGCCCGCAACTGCACCAAGAAAATCTCGGGTCGCGCGAGCGATAACCGCAACCCACGCAACCCTAGAAACGGATTGTTCTCGTTGTCTATCGTCAGGCCTGGGATGGGCTTGTCGCCGCCCGCGTCGAGCGTCCGGAAGGTGACCGGCCGGCCGGCCGCCCATTCCACGATGCGACGGTAGGCAGCAAGTTGCGTGTCTTCGTCGGGCAAGGCCCCGTGGCCGTGAAATAGCAATTCGGTCCGAACCAGCCCGATCCCATCGCACAAGATGGGATCGATGCCCTCCAGTTCCGCCGGATCGGCCACGTTGATCAGCACCTGAATCCTGGCGCCATCTTGGGTGCTGGCCGGCTTGTCGCGATAGGTCGCGGCCACCGCCCGCGCCTCGTCCTCGCGCGCCTTGAGCGCCGACATTTCCGCGCGGCGCTCCGGCCCCGGACCGATCACGACCACGCCACGCCCGCCGTCGATGGCGGCCGTCTTTTCTCGTGATTGGGTCGCGCCATCGGCACAGCGCAGCAATTCGGCGCCCAGCCCCACCGCCATCGGCACGCCGCGCGCCCTAGCCAACATCGCGACATGGCTGGTCGGACTGCCTCGGGCGAGCGCCACGGCCCCGCCTTGCGACCAATCCAGCGCCAGAAAACGCGATGGCGGCAATTCCTCGGCCGCCAGGATGGCGCCGGGCGGCATGGTCAGTGTCGCGGCCTTCCCCGCGAGATGGCCAAGCACCCGATCGCGAAGATCGACGAGGTCGGCCGCGCGCGCGCGAAAGTATTCGTCGCTCGCCCCTTGATAATCGGCGATCTGGGCCGACAACGCCGCCATCCAGGCTAGATCGGCGGCCCGACCCAGGCCGATTTCCCGACGCGCGGGCCCCGCAAGTTCCTCGTCGCCCAACATGGCGATCTGGAACGCGAGGATATCGGCGCCGTCGCCCGCGACACGAGCCGCCAGTTCCTCCAGATCGCCGATCGACCGGTTGATCGCCGATTCCAGCGCCGCCAACTCCATAGCCGGATCGCCGGCAGGGCGCGATCCGCTTTCCGCCTGAGAGGCGATCGCGTGGAGCGTCCCGACCAGGATTCCAGGTGCCGCCGGCAACCCCTGCAGGCAGATCTCTCTCATCCCGCGCCCGATTCCTCGTCGAAATCGCGCCGGACCAGATCGACCAGCGCCGAGACCGCCACCTCGGCCTCGACGCCGGTCGCACGCACGTGAAGCACCGTATTCTTTGGCATCTTGGTCGCCATCACCTTCACAATGCTCTTGGCGTCGATCCAGGGTCCCTCGGGGCGGGCGGAGATCTCGATGTCGGCCGCGAAGGTTTTGGCGAGCATGGTGAACTTGACCGATGGCCGCGCGTGCAGGCCGGTGGCATGGGTCACGCGAATCTTTCCGGCGACCATCACCGCGCGCGAGGACATGGTTATTTCATTTTCCTCGTTCACTGGGGCGACAGCTCCTCTGCGATCTTCTTGACCAGGCCAAGGGGGGCGCCGCTGGCGGCCTCGGTCGCCGCGATGACCGCGCCCTCGACGATCGGTGCGTTGCAGATGGCGATCAGACGCCGGCGCGATTCGGGCAGCATCTCGACCGCCATCTCGCTGTTGGTCTCGGCGCCGCCAAGATCGACCAGGATGGCGACACCGGCGCTCGACCAGGCCCGATCGATGGCGCCCATGATCTCGGCGACGCTGGTCCCCAGCCCGCCATCGGGGTTGCCGCCGGTCCAGGCCAGAGGCACCTCGGGACCAACCATCTGGCGAACCATATCGGCAGCACCCTCGGCCACCTTGGGCGAATGCGACACGATGACGATGCCGACGTTCCCGCTCATGTCGATCGCTCCTTGAAAACGGCGGCCACGGCACCGATCATCAATGCCGCCGAACAGGCGCCGGGGTCCATGTGTCCGATCGACCTTTCGCCCAGGAACGAGGCGCGACCGCGGATCGCGCGCATCGGCACGGTCGCCTCGGCCGCCTCGTTGGCCACGCGCGCCACGCGGCCGGCGAGGTCGGCGCCGCCATCGCCAAGGGCGCGCAGCACCGGATCGAACACGTCGAGCAGGGTCTTTTGCCCGACATCCGATTTGCCGCGCGCCTTGACCGCTGCAATGGCCGCCGCCAGCGCGGGGTGCAAATCGCCCAGCGACGGAGATGCGGGGAGCTCCTTGCCCAGGGCCAAGAACAAGGTGCCATAGAGCGGACCGGAGGCACCGCCCACCTTCATGACAAGATGCGTGCCCACACCCTTCAAGGCCTCGGGCAAGGGCTTTGCCGCCAAAGCGGGCAGGTCGGCCAGAACCGCCTCGAAACCGCGCTTCAAGTTGAACCCGTGGTCGCCATCGCCGATCGCCTGGTCAAGCGCGGTCAGACGATCGGCCTCGGCGATGACCGTCTCGGCCACCGATCGAATGAGCGCGCTCAAATCCAAGTCCGGCACTTCTGTCATCTCGATCCTTCCAAATATCCATTCGTTCCCACGCCCGTTTCCGATCAGGCACGCAGCCGCGACCCGTCGGCCGCGAAATAGAGCGGATTGTGCAAGGCGACGTCCACGCAATCGCCGACCGCAAGCCCGGAATCCTGATCGGCCAGGGTCACCAGTTTTTCACCGGCGATACTCAAATGCAGATGGCTCTGGTCGCCCAGATGCTCGATCCGCTCGACGCGGCTGCCCGAGCCGGCGACGCGGGTCACCCGCAAATGCTCCGCGCGGACACCGATCGTGGTGGTGCCCTCGGGGGCCGCGCAATTCGGCCACAACCGGCGCGGCACGAGATTGATACCGGGCTGGCCAAGCCGGGTCGCGACATAGGCATCGGCTGGGTCCTCGTAGATGTCTCGCGGCGATCCGATCTGCACCAAGCGGCCGGATTTCAGGACCCCGACCCGATCGGCCATGGTCATCGCCTCGGTCTGGTCGTGCGTCACGTAGAGAATGGTGGCGCCGAACTCCGCCTGGATCCGCTTCAACTCCAGGCGGAATTCCTGGCGCAGCTTGGCATCGAGCGAGGAGAGAGGCTCGTCCATCAGGTAGATCGCGGGCCGGCGCACCAGGGCGCGACCGATCGCCACGCGCTGCATTTCGCCGCCGGAAAGTTGGGTCGAGCGATTGCCGAGTTTGGCGGTGATGCGCAGTAATTCGGCGACCTCGTTCACCTTGCGCCTTATCTCCGCTTCCGGCACACGGCGCGCGGGCGAGCGCAAGGGAAAGGCCAGATTGTCGAAGACACTGAGATGGGGATAGAGCGAGTATTGCTGGAACACGAACGTGACGTCGCGCGTCGCCGGCGGCTCGTTGGTCACGTCGTGGCCGCCGATAAAGACGCGGCCCTGGCTCGGCCGCTCCAGTCCCGCGATCAGCCGCAATGCCGTCGTCTTGCCGGCGCCGGTGGGACCCAGAAGCGCCACGAACTCGCCATCGGCGACGATCAGGTCGAGATCCCGCACGGCCGGAGTCGCGCCGAAATTCTTGGCCACGTTTTCCAACCTAATTTCGGCCATGCGCGCCCCCGTCCTGGAGTTCGGTGCGCAAGGCCCGGCCGGTTGCCTTATCGAACAGCACCAGGCGTTCGGGCCTGAACCCGAGCCCGACCGGCGTGCCCGGCCTGATGCCGAACTCGGAACCGGTCCGGGCCTTGATCATGGCCAATTTGGTCCGCACCGTGACGATCTGGGTGGTGCCCATGTATTCCACGCCGAACACCTCGCCGCGCAACCCGCCCTCGCTCACCAGCCGGACATGCTCGGGCCGGGCGCCAAGAACCAGATCCGGCCCCCGAGCCGCCTCTCGACATTCCGGAATTGCGACCGTGACCCCGTCCAGGCGAATGGCCCGGTCGCCGGGCGCGATCGGTCCCAGGAAGGGCAGGAAGTTGGTCGAGGGCGAGCCGATGAAGTCGGCAACGAAAATGCTGGATGGGCGCTCGTAGATCTCGCGCGGGCTTCCAAGTTGCTCGATCACACCCCGGTTCATGACCGCGATCTGGTCGGCCATGGCCATCGCTTCCAACTGGTCATGGGTGACATAGACCGTGGTCGCGCCAAGCCGTTCGTGGAGTGCGCGCAATTCCCCACACATGAGCGCGCGAAACTCGGCGTCGAGCGCACCCAGGGGCTCGTCCATCATGAAGGCCATCGGCTTGCGCACGATCGCGCGCCCCAGGGCCACGCGCTGGCGGTCGCCGCCCGACAGGCCCGAAACCGATTTGTCCAGCAAATGGTCGATGCGCAGGATGCGCGCTGCTTCCTCGACCGCTTGCTTGATTCCGACCTTGGGCATGCCCTGGCATTTCAGCGGAAAACCGATATTGGCCCGCACGTTCATATGCGGATAGAGCGCGAAAAGCTGAAATACGAAGGCGATGTCGCGTTGCGCCGCGCGCTTGAAGGTCACATCCTCGCCACCCAGCGAAATCCGCCCGCTGGTCGGCAACTCAAGGCCCGCGATCATGCGCAAGGTCGTCGTCTTGCCGCAGCCGGAGGGACCCAACAGACAGAAGAAGGCACCGTCCGGAACCGCGAAGCTCGAGTTCTTGACCGCGACGAAATCGCCGAAACGCTTCTCAAGTTCCTGAACCCGGATTTCCGCCATCGCCTACTCCGGGAACTTGGTGGCGGCAATGAACAGCACGGTGCCGACCAGCGTGGTCGCGAAGGAGTAGGTATAGAGCGTCAACGAGAAGGGCTGCAGCAGCATCAGTACGCCGGCCGCGATGACAATGGTGGCCAAGTTCTCCCACGGTCCCCGGCGCAGGCGCAGGAAACGCGCGATCAACGATGCATTTCCGTTCGTCACTTGCGTACCGCGCCGAAGGTGATGCCGCGCAGCAAATGCTTCCTGAGCAGCACGGTGAAAACCAGGATCGGAATCAGGAACAGGGAAGTCCCCGCGCCCACCGCCGGCCAATCCATGCCGCCCTCGCCGATGATGGTCGGAATGAAAGGCGGCGCCGTCTGCGCGGTGCCCGAGGTCAGCAGCACGGCGAAGGCGTATTCGTTCCAGGCGAAGATCAGGCAGAAGATCGCCGTCGCCGCGATGCCGGTCGCGGCCTGGGGCAGAACCACTTTGAAGAAAGCGCCGATCCGCGTGTAGCCGTCGATCATCGCCGCTTCCTCGTATTCGCGTGGGATCTCGTCGATGAAGCCCTTGAGCAGCCAGACCGCCAGCGATACGTTGACCGCCGTATAGAGCAGGATCATGCCGAGCGCCGTATCGGAAAGGCCGAGCTCGCGATACATGAGATAGATCGGAATGGCGACCGCGATCGGCGGCATCATCCGGGTCGAGAGAATGAAGAACAGCAGATCGTCGGCCAGCGGAATCTTGAACCGGGAGAAGGCGTAAGCCGCGAACACACCCAGCGCTACCGCGCAGAAGGTCGAGCCGAAGGCGATGATCAATGAGTTCACGAAGCGCGGCGCGTAATTTGATGCCCCGGCGATCACCATGTCGCGCTGGCGCGTGACTTCGTCGCAAGCGCCCTGCGGGGGACCCAAGGATTCGATGTATTCCGACGTCTGACGGGTGCGGGTGGTGAAGAGATTGCAATAACCCTCGAGCGAGGGATCGAACACGACCTTGGGTGGATAGGCGATGGAATCTGGCGGCGTCTTCCAGCCGGTGGCGAGAATCCACAGCAACGGCACCATCGATATGAGCGCGTAGGCGATGACCAGGAACCCCGCCACGCGCTTGACGGTCGGCGTGGGCTCGACCACCGAATGGGCGGTGGATTGGAACCGGCTCATCGCTGTTTCACCCGGTTCAAGGCCTTCACGTAAATGTTGGCCAGGCCGAACACCGTGACGAACAGAATGATGGCGAAGGCCGATGAATAGCCGGTGCGGTAGGCTTCGAAGGCCTGGCGTTTCAGCGTGATCGAGGCAAGTTCGGTAGTTGAACCCGGTCCGCCGCCGGTCAGCAACATCACCATGTCGAACATCTTGAAGTTCTCGATGCCCCGAAACAGCACGGCCAGCATGATGAAGGGAAGCGCCATGGGCAGCGTGATCGACCAGAACTGGCGCCACTTCGAGGCCCGGTCCACTTCGGCGGCCTCATAAATGTAGTCCGGAATGGATCTCAGGCCCGCGAGGCAGATCAGCATCACATAGGGCGTCCACATCCAGGTATCGACGATCACGATCGCCCAGGGCGCCAGGCTAACCGAGCCCAGCATCTCGAAGGAGGAGGGTGGAATGCCGGTGAAGAACGAGACGATGTAATTGAAAAGCCCGATCTGGGGCTGGTAGAGAAACTTCCAGAAATTGCCGACCACCGCCGGCGACAGCATCATCGGAATGAGGATGATCGTCGTCCACAAGGCGTGGCCGCGGAACTTGCGGTCGATGAGATAGGCAAGGCCGAAGCCGATCAGGGTCTGGAAAAAGATGGTCCAGAACACGAAATGGGCGGTGGCCTGCATGGCGGCCCAAACTTCCGGGGAACCGAGTATGTCCTGGTACCATTTGAGGCCGACATTGACGACCGCCCGGTTGGGCCGGTTCGAGGCGTAGTTGGTGAAGGATAGAAAGATCGTCCAGAACAGCGGAAAGATGTTGATCGCCAGCAACAGCAGCATGGTCGGCGCGATGAACGCCCATGCGATCGCGCGGTCGGAGAAGCCATAGGCCGCCCGCCTCAGTCCCGGTGGCGTGACCTCGGCGGCGCGGTCGGCGATCTTGCTCAGATTGTTCATGCGTGGCCGCCTCTGCCACGTTCGGCCCGCCACCGCCAAGCCGAAGCCGGGCGATGGCGGAACCGAATGGGGCAAATGCGATCCCTTTAGAGCTTGCCTTCTTCCTTGAAGATTTCGGTCCAATCGACGATCAGGCCGTCGAGGGCTTCCTTCGCCGTGCCCTGGTCGGCCACGACGTAATCATGCGTGCGCTTCTGCATGGCCTGCATGAGCGAGGCATAGGCCGGCTCCTGCCAGAAATCCTGAACGCCGCCCATGGCCTCGAGGAACTGTGCCGCGAAGGGCTGCGAAGCCTTGAAGCCCGGATCGTTGAGCACCGCGTTGTGGCAGGCATAGCCGCCGAGCGCCCACCACTTCTTCTGCACCTCGGGATCGGCGAACCACTTGATGTAGGCCAATGCGCCGTCCATGTTGTCGGTGTTGGCGACGACCGAAATGCCCTGGCCACCGAGCGTCGAGGCCGCGACTTTCTGGCCCGGATTGACGAAGAAGCCGGTCTTCGAGCCGACATTCTCGTCTTTCGCCATGCCGGGCATGAAGGCGAACCAGTTCATCATCATGGCGACCTGACCCGACTTGAAGGCGTCGAGACCTTCGCCCATGTAGCTGTCGGTGTAGCCCGGAGGCGTGCAGCACTTGTAGATCGCCTTGTACATCTCCAGACCGGCGATGGCGTCGGCGGAGTTGACCGCGCCCTCCATGTCGTACTTGCCTGACGTGTTCTCGTACTTGAAGCCGTAGGGGTAAAGGGCCGAGGTCACGCCCATGGTGATGCCCTCCGACGCCCGCTCGGTGAAGATCGCGGCGCCATAGACCGTCTTGCCGTCGATCTGGCGGTTCTGGAAGAACTCGGCGGTCTCCTTAAGCTCAACCCAGGTCTTGGGCGGGGCGAGGTCGCGGCCGTACTTGGCCTTGTATTCGACCATGAGATCCGGATTTTCGAACCAGTCCTTGCGGTAGAACCAGCCGTTAGCATCGCCCATGGCCGGCAGCGCCCAGTAATTCGGCGTTCCTTTGGGCCAGGTCGAATAGGCATAGACCGTGGCCGGCGCGAAATCCGACATCTTGATTCCTTCCTTGTCGAAGAAATCATTGAGCTTCACGTAATAGCCGTTCTCCGCCGAACCGCCGATCCACTGCGAATCGCCGATCAACAGGTCGCAAAGCTTGCCGCCGGAGTTGAGTTCATTGAGTACCCGGTCGGCGAAATTCGGCCAGGGCACGAACTCGAACTTCATCGTGGTGTCCGATTGCGCCTCGAAATCCTTCGAAAGTTCGACCAGCGCGTTGGCCGGATCCCACGCGGCCCAGCACAACGTAAGTTCATCGGCCGAGGCGCCGGATTGGCCGCCGGCATAGAGAGCGCCGGTGAATCCAAGGGCGATCGCCGCCTTCATCCGCTTGTTCATTAGGGTTTCCTCCAAGTCTGATGGGTAACCGGGCGGCTGCAGAAAAACCGGTCCGGAAACATGTTGCAATGACCGCCCATGGCGGGCGGCGGGCCATTCCTTGGTCCGGGTTCAATATGAGGAATCGCGGCCTCGCCGCCTCTCCCCCATCTCCCGAACTTTGTTTATTCTTTTGTTTATCGTGGCCCGTTTTACTAAACATTACAAGCGGCATTTTCTAGGCCGTGGGCAATCGATCGGAATGGGCCATTCGTTCAGGCTCGAAGCCTGACCCAGGCGCTGTCTCGCTTGGAGGATTCGATCGCGGCCTCGATGAAGGCATGGCCCTGCACGCCGTCTTCGATTCCGGGAAACACGATCTCGGGGCCCGGCGTCTGGCCCGCGCGCCTTGCCAGAACGGCGCGTGCGATCTCGGCATAGATGTTGGCAAAACCTTCGAGATATCCCTCCGGATGGCCGGGCGGCACCCGCGTCAGTCTGGCGGCGGCCGGCCCGGCGCCATCGCCACCGCGCGTGATCAGGCGCTTTGGCTCGCCCAGCCTCGTGTGCCAGAGATGGTTCGGTTCTTCCTGCCTCCATTCGATCGCGCCTTTCTCGCCATAGACGCGCAGGCTCAGGTTGTTTTCGTTTCCCAGCGCCACCTGGCTTGCCCACAACATGCCCTTGGCCCCGCCCTTGAAGCGCAACATCACTTGGGCGTTGTCGTCGACCCGGCGGCCGGCGACGAAGGCATTCAATTCCGCGCACAGCATCTCCGGCGCCAACCCGGTCACAAAACAGGCCAGTTGATAGGCGTGGGTCCCGATGTCGCCGATGCACCCGCCGGCGCCCGTCCGCGAGGGGTCGGTACGCCATTCGGCTTGCTTTTGGCCGGTCTCCTCGAGCTTGGTCGCGAGCCAGCCCTGCGCATATTCCGCCCGCACCACGCGGATCTGGCCGATCTCACCCGCTTCCACCATCGCGCGCGCCTGGCGCACCATGGGATAGCCCGAATAGTTATGGGTGAGGGCGAAGATCACGCCCTTTTCGGCCACCAGACGCGCCAAGTCCCGGGCTTCGACGGTATTCATCGCCAGGGGCTTGTCGCAGATCACGTGGATCCCAGCCTCGATGAAGGCCTTGGCGACCGGGTAATGCAGGTGATTGGGGGTCACGATCGCGACCGCCTCGATGCCGTCCTCGCGCGCAGCCTCGGCCTGAGCCATTGTGCGATAGTCAACGTAGATCCGGTCGGGATCGAGGCCGAGCGCCCGGCCCGATTCCAGCGCGCGTTCGGGCGTGGAGGAAAGCGCGCCGGCGACGAACACATATTGGTCGTCCATGCGCGCGGCCAGCCGATGCACGGCGCCGATGAAGGCGCCTTCGCCGCCGCCCACCATGCCAAGGCGGATTCGTGACCGCTCAACCCTATCGCCGCGCCCCGTGATGGTCATGTCGCCTCCCATTTCCGTCTAATGATCAGGCCAGGCCCAGCATATGCCGGTTCGCGGCCTGATCGGTTCGGGCGCCGGCGAAATCGTCGAATGCCTTTTCGGTCACCCGGATCATGTGCCGCCGGATGAACTCGGCGCCTTCGCGCGCCCCGTCCTCGGGATGCTTCAGGCAGCATTCCCATTCCAGAACCGCCCAGCCGTCATAACCGTACTGGGCGAATTTGGAGAACATTGCGCCGAAATCGACCTGCCCGTC
>CAZIUB010000095.1:0-4790 GCA_964542425.1 uncultured Rhodospirillaceae bacterium
CACACAAGAAAACCGCCCGAACCCTGAACGCCGGCGTCTTCTTCGCCACCCCCTATCATGCCTGGGAGCGCGGCGTGAACGAGAATACCAACGGTCTCATCCGCGACTTCTTTCCGAAAGGCACTGACTTCACTACAATCCATCAAGCTACGGTCGCGAAGGTCGAACGCCTGCTCAACCGCAGGCCTAGAAAATCGCTCGGATTCAAAACGCCAAACGAGGTCTTTTACGCTCTGTCCAGACGCCGCTAAACTTTATGCACTGGCGAGTTGAATCCGCGAATTAAAACAATGAGATAAAACAGTAACTGGCGGATGGGGTGAGATTCGAACTCACGGTGGAGTTGCCCCCACGGCGGTTTTCAAGACCGCTGCCTTAAACCGCTCGGCCACCCATCCCCTAGCGATGGCGCTTGCCTTAATCCCGGCCAAGGGCCGGGTCAAGGAACCTCCCGAGTCGGCCACTTGGCAAGGGGGTCGGCGGACTCACGGAAACCGTCGAAATGCCTGAAGAATCAGTCACGATGTTGTGCGATTGCCAGGACGCCCGACCCTGATTAGCTTGCCATCAAATCGAAATCATGGGCGGGGGAGGCGGTGAATCCATTATGCGCGCGGCGGAAAAGTGGCGGGAGGCGAGCGGGTCCGGCGCGTGTGGCCGCCGGACTGGCCCTTGCCTTGTCGGTCCTGCTGGCCGGCTGCGCCGAGACCAAGGTGGTGGTTGACGTCGCCAAGGTGGTCTCGCGCCTGGGCTCCGAGGAGACCCGGCCCTACAAGATCGGCAAGCCCTACAAGGTCAACGGCGTCTGGTATTATCCGAAGGTCGATTACGATTACAACGAAACCGGAATCGCCTCCTGGTACGGACCGGGCTTCGACGGCAAGAAGACGGCGAACGGCGAAACCTATGACGAGAACGCGCTCACGGCCGCGCACAAGACGCTGCCCTTGCCGACCATGGTGCGGGTGACCAATCTGGAAAACGGCCGCTCGATCGAGGTCAGGCTCAACGATCGCGGACCATACGCCCCCGGTCGGATCATCGACATGTCGCGCCGGGGCGCGCAGCTTCTGGGTTTCTCCGAACAGGGCATTGCACGGGTCAGGGTCCAGGTCCTGAAGGAGGAGAGCCAATTGCTGGCCGCCGCCGCGTCGGCCAAGGGGGGCGACGACATGGCGCCGGCGCCCGAGGCGGCACCCTCGGGCGAGGTGGCCTCGGCCACGCTGGCGCCCATCGCCGGGTCGCTGGCCAGCACCGCCAATCCCAGTCCGGCGAGCGCGACGAATGCGCCCAAGGCAAGTGTCGTCGGCCTGGCCAAGGCCCCCGAACCGGATGCAACCGTCAAGGTCATGGCGGTTCGGCCGACCAATATCTACATCCAGGCCGGCGCCTTTCTGGGACAGGCCAATGCACGCCGTCTCGAGGGCGAGTTGCGCAAGCTGGGACCGGTTCGCGTGGCGCCGGTATTGGTTGGGCAACAGCGATTCTACCGGGTACGGATCGGCCCGCTCGCTTCGGTCGATGCCGCCGATAACATGCTCTTGAAGCTGATCCAGGGCGGCCATCCGGAAGCGCGGATCGTCGTCGACTGATGTCGCCCTTGACGCTAGTGGCATGGTTCCGGCTAATGGAACCCATGGGGTTCATTTGCCGGAAACTGAATGCCGCCAGAACAATTCTGTTGGTAGTCCGATCCCGTGAGACGAGTGCCCTTGCGCGGTAGTTTCCGTCAGGATCGGATCACTTCCGACGCTTTGTCCCGGCTTGCCGGAAATTTCCAGCGGGAACCAGAAGGCCAAACATGAAACGCCTGTCGTTCGCAATCGTCATCCTCGGATCGTTGCTGGCACCAATGATGGCGACGGCCGAGCCGATCGTCACCAACGCCAAGCATGTCTTCATCGTCGATGACCAGACCGGGACCGTGATCTACGACAAGTCGGCGCAGGAACGGCTGCATCCGGCTTCGATGAGCAAGCTGATGACCATCTACATGCTGTTCGAGGCGATGAAGCGGGGCGATGTGCGCCCGGCGGATACCTTTCACGTCAGCGAGCGCGCTTGGGCGATGCAGGGCTCGAAGATGTTCGTCGACATCGATAGCGACGTTTCGGTCGAGGACCTCATTCGCGGCATCGTCATTCAGTCCGGCAACGATGCCTGCATCGTGGTGGCCGAGGGCCTGGCCGGGACGGAGGAGGCCTTTGCCGAGCGCATGAACGCCAAGGCCAAGGAACTGGGGCTGAAGGACAGCCGTATGATCAATTCCTCGGGCTGGCCGGATCCCGATCATTATATGACCGCCGAGGATTTGGCCATTCTGGCGCGGCGCCTGATCGCGGATTTCCCGGAATATTATCCGTATTTCGCGGAGCGGGAATTCACCTATCACACCATCAAGCAAGGCAACCGCAACCCGTTGCTCTACCGCGCGGGCTCGGGCGTGGACGGGTTGAAGACCGGCCACACCGAGGAAGCGGGTTTCGGATTGGCCGCTTCGGCCGTTCGCCAGGGGCGGCGCATCATCATGGTGGTGCATGGCCTCGCCGATATGCAGGACCGCGCCGACGAAGCCGGCCAGCTCCTCGACTGGGCCTATCGCGAGACCGACAATTACCGACTCGCCGCCGCCGGGGCTATTCTGGGCGAGGCGCCGGTCTGGTATGGCGAATTGGAGAATGTGCCGTTGACGGTCGCCAGCGATCTGGTGGTGACCCTCCCAAAATCCTCGCGCGATCGGATCACGGCCACATTGCGGGTGGAGGCGCCGGTGCCAGCACCCATCGCCGCCGGCCAGAAGCTCGGTGTCATCTTGATCTCGACACCAAACATGCCAAACGTCGAAATTCCGGTGGTCGCGGGTGTGGCGGTGCCAGAGCTGGGATTGTTCGGGCGATTGATCGCCAATGTCCAGCATCTGCTTGTCGGCGGGTGAGGGGGCTGGGGGCTCCGCGCCTTGTTGGACGTCCGGTATCCATCGCGTTTCATCGTCTTCGAGGGCGGCGAGGGCACCGGCAAGTCAACCCAGGCGCAACGCCTGACCGAGGCGCTGGCCCAGCGCGGCCACGAGGCGCGGCTGACGCGCGAACCGGGCGGCACCAAGGCGGCGGAACGGATTCGGGGCCTCTTGGTCGATGTCGATGCCGAGCAAATTTCGCCAATTGCCGAGGCGCTGCTCATCAACGCCGCGCGCGCCGATCACCTGGACAAGGTGATCCGCCCGGCACTTGCCGCCGGCCAGTGGGTGATCTGCGATCGTTTCGCCGATTCAACGCTCGCCTACCAGGGCCACGGCCAGGGTGTCGACAAGGACTGGCTGAAAGAGTTGCGTCGTGTGGTGGTTGGCGCGACCGAGCCGGGCTTGACGCTCATTCTCGACTTGCCGGTCGAGATCGGGCTTGCCCGCGCCGTCTTGAGCCAGCGCTACGAACGCATGGGCCGCGATTTCCACGAGCGATCGCGCCAGGCTTTTCTCGATATTGCCCTGGAGACCGAATTGCGCCGCCGCGCGATCGATGCCAGCGGCGATCCGGACCAGGTGTGGAAGAGGGTCGCGCGGGAAGTCGATTCGTGCTTCGGATTGGACCTCTGACCATGGCCAAGCGCGGGATCAAGAGCGACGAAATGGAGGCCGAGGAGGGCCCGGCCTGGAGCCAGACACTGATCGGCCACGCGAACGCGGAATCGGATTTCCTGCGGGCCGTGGCGAAGGACAGGATGCCGCATGCCTGGATGATCACCGGGCCCAAGGGCGTGGGCAAGGCGACGCTCGCCTATCGCATGGCGCGGCGATTGTTGCGGTCCGAGGCTAGCGCGATAGCAACGGAGGGCGGGCTTTTCGGCGCGGAGGCGCCTCCCGCCGACCACCTGGACATGGCGCCGTCCAACCCGATTTTTCGCCGGATCGCCCAGCAATCGCACCCCGATTTCCGGGTGCTGGGGCGCGCGATCAATCCCAAGACCGGCAAGATGCGCAATGAGATCGTGGTCGACGATGTTCGCGATGTGATCGATTTCATGCACCTGAAACCGGCCATGGGCGGTTGGCGGGTGGTGATCGTGGATTGCGCCGACGATCTCAACCGCAACGCCGCCAATGCCCTCTTGAAGATGTTGGAGGAGCCGCCGGCGCGAAGCGTGCTAATTCTGCTCGCCAATGCGCCACGGGCGTTGCTGCCGACCCTGGTTTCGCGCTGCCGGCGGCTGGGCTTGCGCCCCTTGTCCGAGACGCAAATCGCCGCCGCTCTGGCCGATCGATTTCCCGGCCTTGGGCGCGAGGAACTGAGCCTGGCCGCGCTTCTGTCCGAGGGCAGCCTTGGTCGGGCCATCCGTATCGTCGAGGGCGACGGCGGCGCGCTCTTCGGCGAAATTGGTGCGACCTTGTCGAGTTGGCCGGTGGCGCCGACCTCCAGATTGCATGCCCTGGCCGAGCGCATGGTCGGGCGAGCGGGCGAGGCGCAATTCGAATTGGCGAGCGAGATGCTGGGCTGGTGGTTCGGCCGGTTCTTGCGCCGCGCGGCGCGGAACGGGGCACCGGAGACCGATCTGTTCGTGGGCGAAGCGGCGCTCATCGAACGCATGGCGCAAGCCGCCAGCCTTGATCGCTGGCTGGAGCTGTGGGAGAAGGTGCGCTTGATATTCGGCCGGGTCCGGGATGTGAACATGGACCGGAAACAGGCCTGGGTGGCGGCGATGCTGGTCCTATCTGGACGCACGGGCTGAAAACCCCGAGCCCAGCGTGTTGCCGATGACTGGAGATGAATGCCGATGGCCGAGGCCAAGCGCTATTA
>CAZIUB010000096.1:0-22971 GCA_964542425.1 uncultured Rhodospirillaceae bacterium
CCGATGCTACTATCCCCATAGCGCGCGCCACCACCGAGCAAACCCGTCCCGCGGTTTCCTCCCTTGAGGCTTCTCGGACGCCTGCCGCCCGAGCAAGCCGCACCGTCCATCAGCGGCAGGCATCCGAGAACCCTTAACAATTCCGGAAATGACCGCTCGCTGTTGATGGCAGTGTGCTGGTACGGCATGGCCTTTCGCCCGATGCCTGCATGGTCTCGGAGGCGGATAGCCCCTAAGCGGCGTCGGCCGGGCGCACGCGTCGTGCAATCTCCTTTCCGTTCCGGCGCTCAACGAGCGCGATGTCATATTGGCACTGAAGATCGAGCCAGAACCGGGCGCTGTTGCCGAAGTAACGACCCAGGCGCAAGGCCGTATCCGCGGTGATGGACCGGCGCGCGTTCAGGATATCCGTGACACGGCCGGACGGCACGCCAAGCTCGATCGCGAGCCTGTTGGCGCTCATGGCCCGCGCAGCAAGCTCTCGGCGCAAGAGGCGGCCCGGATGAGCGGCGGGCGTCGTTTTCATGTTCACTGACGAGGACTCCCTACCCTTTGTGATAATCGACGACCTCGACCTCGAAGGCATCGCCGTGTCGGAACTCGAAGCAAATTCGCCACCGTGCGTTGACTGTCATGGCCCATTGTCCAGATCGATCGCCTTTCAATCTGTGCAATCCGACACTGCTGAGCGGGCTCAAATCCTGAAGCGTTCCGGCCACATTCAGCGCGAGAAGGAGGTCCGTGCAAGCCTCAAAGTCCAACCCGCGAAACTGGTTCGATCGCTGGCCTTTCCAAACTTTCCGGCTCGCGGCGTTTCGCCACGATCGGATCATGGCAAAAACGTACTACGAGTGGCAGGCGAGTGCAAGAAATTGCTTGGAGCGCCACTGATCGATCGTTTGCCTGGCGGTTGTTGGGCTGACGGTATTATGGTCTTTCCCCATGCCATCCCGATCACAGCCGCTTGAGCCGAGGCGGGTCCGGCGAGATTCCGGTTGCGCTAGGCGGGCCGGGGCTGCAAGAACACGCGCCATGACGCGAACCCTGACAAGAGTGGCGGCGCTGGCGCTGGCCGGACTGCTCGCCTTGGCCCTGCCGCGGACGGTCGCTTCCCAGGAAGAGGCCGAGCTCGAAATCCAGGCGCCGGCGCGCGAAGCCGACTTGACCGAGGACGAGCGCGCCGACATCGCGCGGATCGAGGCCTATCTAAACGGCCTCACCACCTTCAGCGCCAAGTTCCAGCAATATTCGGCCCCAGAGGGGCTGGCGACCGGCCGGATTTACTTGCGCCGGCCGGGGAGGCTGCGGGTCGAGTACGATCCGCCATCCGCCGTTCTGCTGGTCGCCGATGGGCTGGCGCTTTCATTCTACGATCGCGAGCTCGACAATATCGAGCAGGCGCCCCTCAACCTGTCGCCGCTCTGGTTCCTGCTGAAGGAAAACGCGCGCCTCGGCGGCGACGTCACAATTACCTCGTTCGCGCGCGATGCCGGCACCATCCTCGTTGGCCTGGTGCAGACCGACGAGCCGGATGCCGGCCAAGTGGTTCTGGAATTCGGCGACAAGCCGCTGGAATTGCGCCAATGGGTGCTGGTCGATGCCGGGGGCGGATCGATCCGGGTCGGGCTTTACGACACCCAATTCGGCTTGCCGCTCTCTAACGAGCTGTTCGCGACCCCCCGGAAGGCGGAGCGGGACGTCAAGTAAGGGTGGCCGGCGCGCGCGCGCGCGCCCCGCGTCCTTGGCAGGGGCGCCCTGCGGCGGCGGTATTTGTCGGGCGGGCCCGCCATCGGTAAATTCCCATGGTCGCTTCAAGGATACCGGAACCACCATGCGCCTGCCTGAGAATGCCCCGATCATCGCCGTCCCGATGTGCATTAAATTCTTGCTTGGCCAGAACTTTCACACCGTTGGCGAGAAATACCTGACCGCAATCATCGAAGGCGCCGGCGCCTATCCGCTGTCCTTTCCCGCCCTGGGCCCGGTCCTCGCCCCGGAAGTGCTGCTGGATCAAGTGGACGGCGTTCTTTTCACCGGGTCGCCCTCGAACGTGGCGGTGCATCATTACGAGGGTCCGCCGGATCGGCGGGACAGCCCGCAAGATCCTGGCCGCGACGCCATCACCCTGCCGCTGATCCGCGCGGCGATTGCCAAGGGCGTGCCCGTCATGTGCATCTGCCGCGGCTTCCAGGAATTGAACGTGGCGCTAGGCGGCACGTTGGAAACCCATGTCCATGCCGGACCAGGGCGCCTGGAGCATCGCGCGCCCGAGGACGCGACCTATGACGAAATCTATCAGCCCGGGCACAAAGTCGCCTTAACCCCAGGCGGCGAATTCGAGCGCATCCTGGGCAAGAGCGAAACGCTGGTGAATACGGTCCATTGGCAAGGCATCAAGCGTCTGGCCGATGACCTTAGGGTCGAGGCTCGCGCGCCCGATGGGGTGATCGAGGCGACGAGCCTCAAGCAATCGACAGGTTTCTGCCTCGGCGTACAATGGCATCCGGAGTACCGCGCGGCGGAAAACCCGGATTCGATGGCCCTCTTCCGGGCCTTTGGCGAAGCGGCCCGGGCACGGCGCAAACGGCGCCTCGGCGCTATCCGGCCGTCGGGTCACGCGAAGGTGAACGAGCACCCAAAGGATCGATTTTCCGCCGCGTGACCATTGCCCAGGCGCTTGGGCCATTTCGGCCGGCGGCCACTAATACGGCCCACATCAAGATGTTAAGGGAAGTTTTCCAGGGAAATCGGGCCGGCGCGACGCAGATTTTGCCGGCTTTCGCGATCCGGGGAGCGGCAATATTTCTCATTGCCGGCACCCTTGAATTTCGCGTCATTTGGCTTAAATCATTGGTACACAATGGCATCGATCGCAATGTTCGGTGCCTATCCCGCAAAGCGGTCTCCCCCACCGCGAGCGGGCTCCGACAACGGAGTAAGAACGCCCGGTCCTCCCCTGGCCGGGCGTTCGATTTTCAGGCGCCAATCGGCTAGACAGGCGCTCGTTCTTCCCTTCCCTTTGGGTTCATGCGCCTCATCACCTGGAACATCAATTCGCTGCGGCTGCGGCTCGGCCTACTCGCCCGGTTGGTCAAGGAGGAACGCCCGGACGTCGTATGCCTACAGGAAATCAAGGTCCAGGACAGCGAGTTTCCGGAAGACGCGATGCGGGCGATGGGTTTCGAGCACGTGCTGCGCCACGGCATGAAGGGCTATAACGGGATCGCCATACTTTCACGCCTGCCGTTCCAGGCCAAGCCGCCACGCTCTTTTTGCCGGCGCGAGGATTCCAGGCACGGGCGGGTGATTCTGCCCGGCGACATCGAGCTGCAGAATTTCTACGTGCCGGCCGGGGGCGATGTGCCCGACCCGGGGACGAACGATAAATTCGCCCACAAGCTCGAATTCCTGGACGAGATGCGCGCGCATTTCGCCAAAAACCGCGCGAAGTCGCGCGCCATCATGGTCGGCGATCTCAACGTGGCGCCGCTGGAGAACGACGTGTGGTCGCACAAGCAATTGCTGGGCGTCGTGAGCCACACCCCGATCGAGGTCGAGAAGCTAAACGCGGCCGCCAAGGCCGGGCGCTGGGTCGATGCCGTGCGCCACTTCACGCCGGAGCCGGAGAAGATTTTTTCGTGGTGGAGCTACCGCTCCCCCGATTGGACCCGCAACGACAGGGGAAGGCGCCTGGATCATGTCTGGGTCACGCCCGATCTCGTGGGGCGGTTGAAGGCGGCGCGCATCAAGCGCGACATGCGGGGCTGGAACCAGCCCTCGGACCATGTCGCGGTCATCGTCGATTTCAAGTGAAGACGAGAAGAAACGGGGACACCCAAGTCGTTTCGGATGGCGCCGTTTCTTGCCGGTCGAAGCATGCTCCAATCGGCGATATGACGCCGCTGGTACAATCCGGCGGGTATTGTCGTTATGCAGGCTATCCTGTGAAGCGAAACAGGAAATAGCGACCGGGCTTGACGCCCTCGGGCAAATCCATGGGACGAAGGTCCGGATGGGTCAATTCCTGATCGCTGAGCATGATCGCCCCGGATTTCAACAGCTTCACGATGAGGCCGATGAGCGCGCTTGCCTGGCGCAGGCTTTGTTCCTTGTCCCCGCTGCCAAGGTCGAGATGCGCGAGTGCCGCCGCCGGGCCAAGCCGCTGTAGCGCCCGCGGCAGGGTCGAGGCGAGATCGCCCAGGAACAGATGATCGGAAGCGGGAATGCAATCGGGATGCGCCGCCACTCTATGGTCGAAGGCGTAGATTTCGCGATCCGGCAGGATCTGGCGCAAATGATCATAGGTTCGGCCGTTGCCAAGGCCCAATTCCAGCACCAATCCGGGCAAGCCGGCGATCAGCCCGGCGGCCTCCTCCAAGCAGGCGCGCTGGGCCTGCATGCGGCGGATGAAACTGTCGAGGCGGCTCAAGCGAGCTCAGCTCTTGGCGCGGTTGGCGGCCGCGAGCGCGTCGCGCAGGCGTTCGGTCGTGGTTTCCAGTCGCTGCGCCAGCACCCGCATCACCTCGATTCCGATCGAAGGAAAATCGCTCATCATGCGGAAGAACAGATCCTTGGTGATCTTGAGCGTGCGCAGGGGTTCGGCGGCGGTGATGGTGGCGGTCCGCGGCACATCGCACAGAATGCCGATCTCGCCGACGAAGGAATCGCGCCCGACTTCGGCCACCTTCAGCGGCCCGCCTGGTGTCGCCACCACCACGTCGGCGCGGCCATCCAGAATGATATAGGCCGAATCCGAAACGTCGCCCTGATGGAACATCGATTCGCCGGGGTCGAAATTGGCGCGCTCGGCGGCGAAGGCCATCAGTTTCAAGCGCGCCGGCTCGACCTTGGCGAACATCGGGATTCGGCGCAGCGCCTCGACATCTTCTTGAATACTCATCTTTTCATGCTCCGACGCCAGCAAGTTTTGTCTCTCGTCACGCCTTGGCCTCGACCAAATTGTGCAAAATCGAACCGGGCTGGTTGACCGCGGCGAGACGCCCTTTTTCGATGATGCGGCCCTCGCGCATCACCGCCACGTGTTCGAAGCCAAGCGCAAGTCCGCTGTTCCCGGTCACCACGACCAGGCCGCGCCCTGCCATCAGGCGGCGCAGATTGGCGGCGATTCGGGGCTGCGCCGCCGTTTCCAGCGAAGCCAGCGTGTTGCTCAGAATGAGGAATTGCGGCCGGCGCAGAACCACGCGCAAGAGCGCCACTTTCTGGCGCTGCGCCGCGCTCAATCGCTTGCCGCCCGAGCCGACGTTGAAATCCAGGCCGACTGTCAGCACCGCCGATTTCAATTGCAGCTGGTCGATGACCTCGACCACCAGTTTCAGCACCTTTGGCTGGGCCTGGGCCTGGCCATGAACCAGGCGGCCGAACAGGATGTTGTCCTGAACGCTGGCCGAGGAATTGTAGCGGCCGGGACCGTAGAACTCGATCGTGTCCTTGAGATCGGCGGGCAGCGCCTCGGCGAAGGCGCGCCGCGCGGCGAGCAACCGCGCTTCCATCTCCGGATCGATCAGGCTCAGCCGGTGGCGCGCCTCGATATAGGGGAAGGTGAGGGCGGCCAGCCGCTTGCGGTCGGCGGGCTGCGCTGCTTCCAGTCCGGATTTCTGCGTTCTGGTCAGCAATTGCTGGAAGCCGGGCAAATCTTCGGCCGAGATGAAGCTGAATTGCTCGAAGAAGGGGTGGCCCGGGGGCAGATCGGCGAACAACTCGACCATGGTCTCGGCGATCTTGGCGCCCATTTGCGCGAGCGGAAGGCCAAGACCCTTGGCCTCGATCACCCACGCCAGGATCGCATTGTCGCGCAGCGATTCCTGTGCGAAGGCCGGTCCCTTGGGCGTACCGAAGAGAAGGTTCTCCGCCACCGTCATGTTGCGGCTGTAGCGCGCCGGATCGAATACTTCGACCAGACCGGCATATCCCGGCTCGCGCAGCCGGTGGATGAGCGCCGCGCGCGCCTCCAGGAATCGCCTCGCCAGTTCCGGTTCGCGGTCGGGATCGATCCGGCCGCGCAGCCCGAACTGATAGATGTCGTCCGCGATCTCGAAATCGGCCAGCAAGGTAATGACGCGCTGGGCCAGCGCCTGCGCATCGGCAACACCCGCCTCGGAATAGTCGATCCATTCCGCCCCCACGTCGAGTTGGGGATTGCCGGATCGCGACGCCTCGGCCATGCGGTGCTGATAGTGCTGAAGCGCGCGCCCCTCGTAATGCGCCGGGGCAACGGGTTGATGCCGGAAGACATAGAGGATGTTATCCAGGATCGACAACGGCAACAGATAGGTCTCCTCGCCCACATAAGCGAGGTGCCGGCCGGTCGCCGCTTCCGGCAGATCCGCCATGTCATGGGCGCCCAAGCGCAAGGTCCCGGATTGCGGTCGAATCAACCGGGCCAGCAAGGGACCGATCGCCTCGACGCCGCCGCCGGCCCCGATCATCGCCCAATGTTCGCCCGGATGAAGCTCGATGGTCGCATCTTCGATCACGCGCCCGCCGGATTCGTCGGCAACCGCGACCGCGCTCAGGCTGAAGCCCCCCTCCAATACCGGCGGCCGATCCAGGACCTCCTGCAATTCCGGCGCCAGCATCTGCTCGGGCGTGAATTGCTCGATCACCTGGTCGTACTTGATCTGCACGTCCTGGCGCTGTTGGTCCCAATCGATCAATTCCTTGACCGGGCCCGGCAAATCCTTGTAGGCCCCGATCGCGGCGACCAGCGAGCCCACGTCGAAGCGCCCGGTCAGGGTCAGCCAGCCGCCGATCAGGTAGAACAGAAACGGCGTCACCTGGGCCAGCATGTTATTGATGTATTTGACGAAGAACTTGCGCTGATAGAGCTCGAAACGAATGAGGAAAATGCGCTCGAGCCGGGCCACGATATCGGCGCGCTCGAAGTTCGAGAGGTCGTTGGAGTGCATTTCGACCGCGCCATCGGCAACCTCGGCGATGCGCCCGGCCAATTGGCGCGCGGTCAACTGGCGCTGCTTGCCCAGTTGCAGGATGCGCACCCGGAGCCTGGGGATGAGCACGAGCTGAACGCCAAGGACGAAGATTGTCACCGTGCCCAGCCACGCGCTCTGCACCATGATGAAAAACAACGCCGTCAACGCCTGGCCGCCCAGGAATGCCGGCTGGATGAAGGCATCGCCGATGAAGCCGCCCAAGGGTTCCACTTCGTCCTTGATCATGGTGGCGATCTCGGCCTGTTTCACCTTGCGGAAATAGCTGATCGGGAACCGGACCACGCGATCGAACAATTCGTAGCGCAGCCGGCGCAGCATGCGCTCGCCGAGCCGGCCCTTCTCGGTGTTCACCCGCTGCTTCAGCCAGCCATTGACCACGACGAAAAACAGGAAGGCCAAGCACAAAGCCACCAAATAGGCCACGCGCTCGAGCTCGATGCCATCAAAGATGGCGATCTCGGGCAGACCCAGCCAATCGATCGGCCCCAGGGAAATTTCCAGGAACCTGGCGCTCAGGCTATCGGTGAAGGCCTCGCCCTGAATGGCGTTGTTGACGATCCGCTTGGGCAGATCCAGGGACACGAAATAGAACACCTGGGCGATGACCACGACCGAGAGCACGAGCAGTTGATCGCGCCAGGAATTGCGCCAGATGTACTTGAAAAGCTTGCGTTCCATCGCCGGGTCTATAGACCGCCCCTTGCCCCGTCCGGCCGAACAATAAGCGGCCGGGGCCCCGCTGCCAAGGCGGCCTCAGTCACGACGATAAAGGGCGGTTAGGTGCAGCTTCGCCACCAGCCGATAGGCGCGCTCCGCCAGGAATCGGTAGATGGCCGATTCCGCCACCCTGGCCAAGTCGAGTTGGGCATCTTCGACCGCCAGCAGATGGGGCGCGAACCTTTCCCAATCATTGCCGCCGAGCACCTCGAGATCGGCGCCCTCGCAATCCACGTTCATGAAATCGACCGGCGTATCCCGCGGCATGTGCCGTGCGAGAAGATCGCGCAAGGGCCAGCGCTCGACTTCGATTTCGCCCAAGGACCGCTTGCGCGGATTGGCCTTGGCGGCGGCGGCCCAGGCTGGATCGATGGTGTTCATCGATCGGTCCGAAAACCGATGCAGGGTGGCATGGCCTGCTTCGGCGCCAAGGGCGGCGTTGATGGGGATGTCGCGCGGGCGCTCCCTGCGGAAGGCCTCGATTGCATCCGGGTCGGCGTCGATGGCAACGCCCCGCCAGCCCCGCCGATAAAGAAGATAAGTGTTCGAGAACGCGACCGGCCAGCAGCATCCGGTATCGACATAGAACCCGTGCGCCCGGTCGCGCAGCAAATAGGCGATCAACCGGTCCTCGCCGAACGCGGAATAGGAGGGCAGGGGAAATTCGGGGTCGGGGTTCATTCTGGGTGGCTGGATCCTTAGGCAGGGGACGATAGGCGGCTAATCCTTCCCCGGCAAGCCGGAAAGGCAAAAAACATCGCTATTCCCGATACTTGGCCGACCAACGGTGGGACTGGCAGGAAGACCGTGAAGGCGCGTTTGGTGCCCATTCCGCGCTTTTCTTCCGTGAAACCCCTATGTCATACTCCCGCCCGTTGGCGGGCAACTCGGGGGAGACGCGTGCCGAAATCGAACGAAAAGAACCGGGACGCCCGGGTTCTCATCTATTCCCACGACACCTTCGGCCTGGGCCATCTCAGGCGCTGCCGGACCATCGCGAATTCCCTGGTCGAGCACGACAAGGACATGTCGGTCATCATCCTGACCGGCTCGCCCATCATCGGCAGCTTCGACTTCAAGGCCCGGGTGGATTTCGTGCGCGTGCCCGGCGTCATCAAGCTGCGCTCCGGCGATTACACGCCCTTGAGCCTGCTGATCGACATCGACGAGATGCTGGCGATGCGAGCCTCGATCATCGAGCACACGGCCCTCATCTTCAACCCCGACATCTTCATCGTCGACAAGGAGCCGCTCGGCCTGCGCGGCGAGGTGGAAAAGACCCTGTTGTCGCTGAAGGAACGCGGCACCCATCTGGTGCTGGGCTTGCGCGACATCATGGACGAGCCGCATCTCTTGGCGCCGGAATGGGAACGCAAGAAGGCGGTGCCGGCGCTGCGCGATCTCTATGATTCGATCTGGGTCTATGGCCTGCCGCAGATCTACGATCCCCTGGCCGGGATCGAATTGCCGCGATCGGTCCGGCACAAGATGACCTATACCGGCTATCTGCACCGCACCCTCCCGCATGGTCCGGCGCAGGGGATGGCCCTGCAAAAGATCACCGAGCCCTACATCCTGGTCACGACCGGTGGCGGGGGCGATGGCGAGGACGTCATCGATTGGGTGCTGCGCGCCTATGAAATCGACCGGAATCTGCCCTATCCGGCGCTCCTCGTGCTGGGGCCGTTCATGCAATCGGAACGGCAGATGGAGTTCCTCCACCGCGCGGCGAGGCTCGACAACGTGGAGGCCATCACCTTCGATGCGCAGATCGAGCATCTGGAGGCGCGCGCGATCGGCCTCGTGGGAATGGGCGGCTACAACACCTTCTGCGAGATCTTGAGCTTCGACAAGCGCGCCCTCATCGTGCCCAGGACCCGCCCGCGCATGGAACAATATCTGCGCGCCACCAAGGCCGAGGAACTGGGCCTGGTATCGATGCTGGAGGATGACGGCGTGCGCGACTGGCGCTCGATGGCGACCGCGCTCCGGCATTTGCCGCAGCAATCCCGGCCCAGCGAGTTTGTGGTGCCGGGCCTCTTGGACGGGCTTGGCAACATGAACCGGTTGGCGCAAGTGGCCCTGCAGCGCGACCGCGCCACGGGGCATGATCTGCGCATCCGGCGCGTCGCGCGCAAGAGCAAGTGAGCCGCTCGATCGCGCTCGTTCCACATTTGGCATGACACCCTTGACCGGTCGTCTGGTTTTCCTTTTGAAGGGCTATCCCCGGCTGTCCGAGACCTTCATCGCGCAGGAAATCCTGGCGCTGGAGGCCCAGGGGCTCACCATCGACATCGTCTCGCTGCGCCATCCCACCGACCGCCACACCCACCCTGTGCACCGCGAGATCACGGCGCCGGTCTCCTATCTTCCGGAGTATTTGTACCAGGAGCCATGGCGGGTGCTGCGCGGCTGGTGGAAGGCGCGCCGGCTCCCTACCTATCGGGTGGCTTGGCGGCGCTGGCTCGGCGATCTTCGCCGCGATTTCACTCCCAACAGGGCAAGGCGCTTCGGCCAGGCGTGCGTGCTGGCGGCCGACTTGCCGGCGGATACCGCGCGCCTGCACGCGCATTTCCTGCACACGCCCGCTTCCGTCGCCTATTACACCCATCTGATGACGGGCCTGCCCTGGAGCTGTTCGGCGCATGCCAAGGACATCTGGACCTCGCCCGATTGGGAGAAGCGGGAGAAGCTTGCCTCCCTCGATTGGCTGGTCACCTGCACGCAAGCGGGCCGCGCGCATCTTGCGGACCTTGCCGTGAGCACCGCGGAAAGGATCGGCCTCGTTCATCATGGCCTGGATTTCTCCCGTTTCGATGCCCCGGCGGAAAAGACACCCGCGACAATGGCCGACATCACCATCCTCTCGGTCGGGCGCGCGGTCCCTAAGAAGGGCTACGCGACGTTGATCGGCGCGCTTGCCCGACTTCCCCGCGAGACGCCCTGGCGGTTCCGCCATGTCGGTGGTGGGCCGCTCTTGCCGGCGCTTCGGGCCCAAGCGAACAAGGCTGGCATCGCCGAGCGCATCCAATGGCTGGGGGCGCTTCCCCAGGAGCAGGTGTTGGCGGAATATCGCCGGGCGGATATTTTCGTCCTGGCCAGCGAGATCGCGCCCGACGGCGACCGCGACGGCTTGCCCAACGTGTTGATGGAGGCGCAAAGCCAGCGCTTGGCCGTCGTCGCGACCGGATTGCAGGGGATCATGGAATTGGTGATCGACGAGGAAACCGGGTTGCTCGCCCCCGCCGGCGATGTCGCGGCGCTCGCCGATCGGTTGCGGCGCCTGTTCGATGATCCGGCGCTACGCCTGCGATTGGGCGAGGCGGGATTCCGGCGCGTGCGGGCGCATTTTTCGCTCGATTCCGGAATCGCGGCGCTGGTGCGGCGGTTCGGCCGGTGACCCGGATCGCCTTCTACGCGCCGCTGAAACCGGCCGATCACCGGATCGCGTCCGGCGATCGGACCCTGGCGCGGTTGTTCCAGGCGGCGCTGACCGGGGCCGGCTTCGAGGTGATCGTCGCCTCTCGCCTGCGCACGCGCCTCGCCAAGCCCGATCCCAGGCGTATGAAATTGCTGCACGACCGCGCCGAGGAGATCGCAAGGCGCCTGATCCGTCATTGGCGACTTTTGCCGCCCAAGGAACGCCCGGCGGCGTGGTTCACCTACCATGTCTATTACAAGGCGGTGGATTGGATCGGACCCAAGGTCGCGCGTGCGCTTTCGATCCCCTATGTGATCGCCGAGGCAAGCCACGCGCCCAAGCGTGGGGTTGGGCCCTGGGCCTTCAATCACGAGGGCGCTCAATCTGCGATCGCCGCCGCCGATGCCATTTTGTGCCTCAATCCGGCGGACAAGGAATGCCTGCGCGACATCGTGCCCAGGCGAAAACTCGTCGATCTGCCACCGTTCCTGGATCTCGCGGCGCTGGAAGTCCCGGCGCGACCCAAGGCGCGACAAATACTGGCCGCGCGCCATGGCCTGGACCAGGCGATGCCGTGGCTGCTTGCGGTCGGCATGATGCGCAAGGGCGACAAGCTCGCCTCCTACCGCGTGCTCGGCCAGGCGTTCAAGATTACGGGCCTTCGCCGCGCGGCGTTGCTGGTCGCGGGCGACGGTCCGGCCAGGCGCCAGGTTATGGCGGCTTTGGCCGGCCTGCCCCTGAAGGTCATCCGCGCCGGATTGCTCGCGCCACAGGAATTGCGGCTCTATTACGCCGCTTGCGATCTTCTGGTTTGGCCGGCGATCAACGAGGCCTTCGGCATGGCGCTTCTGGAGGCGCAGGCTTGTGGCCTGCCGGTTCTGGCCGGTGCCTCGGGCGGCGTGCCGGCAATACTCGCGGACAAAAAAACCGGATTTCTGGCGGCTCCGGGCGATTCCAGGGCCTTCGCGCGCACCTTGCGCCGCGCCCTCAAATCCGACCTCCCGGCCATGGGCGAGGCGGCGAAACGGCGTGCCCTCGGCCGCCATGGAATGGAGCGGGCGGCTAGGCAATTGGGCGTCCTGCTGGTCGGCCTTGGGGCGCGGCCATGACCTCGATGATCGTGCTCCGCCACGCGCCCACTGCCTGGAACCGGGAGAAGCGCCTGCAAGGCAGGACCGACGTGGCCCTCGACGAGGAGGCGATCGCGATTGCCGCGCGCTGGCGCGTGGCGCCCGATTGGCGCGGGCATTTGCTGCTGGTCTCGCCCTTGGCGCGGGCGCGGATGACGGCATCGATCCTGTTTCCCGATTCCGAGCAGCGGATCGAGCCGCGCCTGATCGAAATGAACTTCGGCGAATGGGAAGGCAAACGTTTGGCTGATCTGCGCGAGGAACCGGGCCCGGACGCGAGGGAACGCGAATTGATGGGCCTCGATTTCCGCGCTCCCGGCGGGGAATCGCCGCGCGAGGTTCAGGAACGTCTGCGGCCGCTCCTCGCCGATCTCGCGCATTTCGGCAAGCCATCGATCGCGATCACCCACAAGGCGGTCATTCGCGCCCTCTACGCGCTCGCGACCGATTGGACCATGCTGGAGAAGCCGCCGCACCGCCTGCGCGATCATTGCGCGCAAGTTTTCGATCTGGCCGGCGACGGAACGCCCGTGATCCAGGTCCTGAACCATCCCCTTTTCGAGGCTGCCTGATGTCGCTCCGGGTCATGTTCCATGTGCAGCACCTGCTGGGAATCGGGCATTTGCGCCGGGCGGCGTGCCTGGCAAGGGCCATGATGCGCGCAGGGCTCGAAGTCGATTTCGTGTCCGGGGGCGAGAAAGTGGCGGCCCTCGATCTGGGTGGCGCCCGATTGCGGCAATTGCCGCCAGCCAGCGCGGCCGATGCCGATTTCTCCGCGATCCTCGACCAGTGCGGCCGCCCGATCGACGATGCCTGGCGGATGGATCGCTGCGCGCTGCTGCTGTCTTTGTTCCGGAACATCCGACCCGACATATTGCTGATCGAGATGTTTCCCTTCGGCCGGCGACAATTCCGGTTCGAACTGGTGCCGCTCCTGGAAGCGGCCGGGGCGGATCCGCGCCGGCCGCTGGTCGCTTGCTCATTGCGGGACATCCTGGTCGAGAAGAACCGGCCGGAGCGCGTGGCCGAGACGCTGGGGATTCTGCGCCGGTACTTCGCGCTGGTCTTGGTGCACGGCGATCCCGGATTGGTGAGGCTGGAGCGCACGTTCCCCCGGGCAAGCGAATTGGCGGAATTGATCGCCTATACCGGGTTCGTGGTCGAGGCCCCGGCGGCGCCGGTCGGGCCCCGCGCGCGCGATGATGGCGAAATCCTGGTGTCGGCCGGGGGCGGCGCAGTCGGCAAGACATTGTTGAAGAATGCGATCGAGGCGAGGCCGCTCTCCCGCTACGCCGGTCGTGTGTGGCGGATCATCACCGGGGCCAATCTGGCGCCGGAGGATGCACTGGGTTTGCGCGCGATGGCCTCGGGGCAAACCGGGATCGTGATCGAGACGTTTCGCCCCGACTTCCAGGAATTGCTGGCACGATGCGCCGTTTCGGTGTCGCAAGCCGGGTACAACACGCTCCTGGAACTTGTGGCGGCACGTTGCCCCACGGTGGTGGTGCCCTTCGCCACGGAATCGGAAAGCGAGCAAGCGCTTCGCGCCAGCCTGTTCGCGGCGATGGGTGCCCTCGAGATGGTAGCGGAGGCCGATCTATCGCCTGTCTCGCTGGCCGCGGCAATCGACCGGGCGTCCACACCGCCACCTCTCGGCATCGATCTTGAAGGGGCCGAGCGGAGTGCGCGCCTCTTGATCGAACGCCGGAACAGGGTGTCGGGGCCATGAAGATCGATTGGGATATCCTCGATCGCGAGGTCGATCTCTGGGCCGCCGCCGGCCGTCGCGTCGAATTGTGGTGGCGCGACGACGACGCGATCGGCGATAGCGGCGCCCTGTACGGCCTGACCGACCGACCGGCCCCGAAGGCGCTGGCCGTGATTCCGGCCAAGCTGCAGGACAGCCTGAAGGCGCGGCTTTCCGGGTTTTCCGACGTCACTGTGCTGCAGCATGGGATCGAGCATCGGAATCTGGCTTCGGCGACAGAGAAGAAAAGCGAGTTTCCGTCCGACCGTCCGGTGGAAGAGGCGATTGCCGGATTGCTCGAGGGCCAAGTGCTGCTGCGCGAGGTGTTTCCCGACCTCTATCGCGCCGTGCTGGTGCCGCCCTGGAACCGGATCTGCCCGGATCTGGTGCGGGCGCTCCCCGGAGCGGGGTTTCTGGGCCTTTCGACCCAGGGCGCGCGCCAGGCCCACCAGCCGGTGCCCGGCCTCATTCAGATCAACACCCATGTCGATGTGATCGATTGGAAGGGCGGCGGCGGGTTCATCGGCCGGCCACGGGCCATTCGGCTGTTCGCCGACCATCTCGCGGCCAAACGCCTAGGCAAGGCCGACCCGGCCGAGCCAACCGGGCTGTTGACCCATCATCTGGTCCATGACACAGAAACTTGGCGGTTTCTGGATGACCTCCTGTCCTGGCGCGAAGGCCGGCCGGAGGTGATCTGGCTGGCCGCTTCCACCCTGTTTCCATCCACGCCGGTCGCATGAACGAACTCAGATACCCGCTCTCGGCTCTGATCTGGGACTACATGCGAGGACTTGGCGGGACCGGTATTGGCCTTGCCATCCTGGTCGGCAACGATTGGGACAATCAGCTGGTCTGGCTGTTCGTGGGGTTGACCATTCTGTTCGCGATCTACACCATGGCGACGGTCAAGAAACAAATGACCCGTTTCCGGATCGGCGAGGAGGGGGTGGCGGGGGGATGGTGGTCGATGCGGGGGGTCAAGTGGGATGAGCTCAAGGATCTATCGCTGCGCTACTACCCGACCTCGCGAAATCGCAAGCGGGGCTGGATGACCTTGACGCTGAAATCCGAGAACGGCCGGATCGAAATGGATTCCACCCTGCCGGGCTTCGCCGCGCTGGTCCGGCGCGCGGGCCACGAGGCGCGGGCCAGAGGCATCGCCCTCGACCGGGTCACCGCCGACAATCTGGCCGCGATCGAGCGGAACCCGGACGGGCAATAGGGAGCTGGGTGGGAAGAATGTCGGATATCGATCTCTTGCGCATCAGCGACCTCAAGATCGCGTTCGACCTGGAAAGCGGTCTCTTGCAAGCGGTACGCGGGGTTTCGATGCGGGTGCCGCACGGGCGGACGGTGGCGCTGGTCGGCGAATCGGGCTCCGGGAAATCGGTCATCGCGCAGGCAATCCTCGGCATCCTGCCCAAGATCGCGCGCATCGAGGGCGGCCAAATCCTGTTTGATCCCCGGGCCACCGGCAATCCGATCGACATCGCCCAGCTGGATCGCGACGGAGCCGAGCTGCGCCGGCTGCGCGGCGGATCGATCTCGATCATCTTCCAGGAGCCGATGTCTTCGCTGTCGCCGGTTCACACCATCGGCGACCAGATCAGCGAGGGCTTGCACCTGCATCGCCAAATCGGCAAGGCCGAGGGCCGCGAGATCGTCGTTGAAATGCTGCGCCTGACCGGCTTTGCCAGACCCGAGCGCGCGCTAAAGACCTATCCTTTCGAATTGTCCGGTGGCCTCCGGCAGCGGGCGATGATCGCGATGGCGCTGGTCGCGCGCCCGACCTTGCTGATCGCCGATGAACCGACGACCGCGCTCGACGTGACCATCCAGGCCCAGATCCTGAAACTGATGCGCGATTTGCAAGCCGAACTCAAGATGGCGATGCTGCTGATTACCCACGATTTGGGCATCGTCGCCAACATGGCCGACGAAATCGTGGTCCTCTATCATGGTCAGGTCATGGAAGCGGGAACCACCCAGGACCTGTTCGCACGGCCCAACCATCCCTATCTCCAGGCGCTATTCCGGGCGGTGCCGCGTTTCGACATGAAGCCGGGCGAGCGGTTGACGCCGCTGCGCGAAATTACCCCGACCGAGGGGTCCCTGTTCGATGCGCCGAATTTCGCGCCGCCCCAGGGAAGCGGCGGCGCGCGGGCGGGCGATCTCTTGCTGGTGGCGGAGAACGTGGGCAAGCACTTCCAGGGCCGGGTCGGGGCATTGCTGGGCAGGCCCCAGGCGGCAATCGCCGCCGTGGACGATGTGAGTTTCGAATTGCGGCGCGGCGAATGCCTGGGATTGGTCGGTGAATCGGGCTGCGGCAAGACCACCTTGTCGAAGATGATCATGCGCGCCCTCACCCCTAGCCGTGGCCGCATCCTGATCAACAACGGGCATGATCTTGTCGATACGGCCAAGCTGCGGGGCGAGGCGTTGACCGCTTTTCGGCGGCGCATTCAATTCGTGTTTCAGGATCCATTCGGGTCGCTCAATCCCCGGATGCCGGTCTTCGACATCATCACCGAGCCGCTGGTGATCCATGGCATCGGCGATCGGGAAGCCCGAGAGGCGACGGCCAAGGAGTTGATGGCGCTGGTGGGCCTGGACACGCGACATTTGCGCCGCTATCCGCATTCCTTCTCCGGGGGCCAGCGTCAGCGTATCGGCATCGCGCGGGCGCTCGCGCTGCGTCCGGAAATCGTGATCTGCGACGAGCCGGTTTCCGCGCTCGACGTCTCCATCCAGGCCCAGATCCTGAACCTGCTCAAGGATCTGCAGGATCGCCTGGGGCTGACCTATATCTTCGTTTCGCACAATTTAGCCGTGGTCGATTACATCGCCGACCGGATCATGGTCATGTGCGCGGGAAGGCTGGTCGAAGTCGCGCCCAAGGATCGGCTGTTCAGCCAGCCGGGGCACCCCTACACCAAGGCGTTGATCGCCGCCGTGCCCGACCCCTCGCTCAATCATCGCCTGGATTTCAGCCAGTTGATGGAGGATAGGGCCTCGATCCCAGCACTTTGGCCGGCGCCCTTCACCATCGATTTGGAAAACAGGCCCGGCTTGGTCGAGATGGCGCGCGGGCATTGGGTCAGGGCCGGAATCGAAGGGAGGCGGGTGGCATGAAGCGACGTCATTTCCTGTTGGGGGCGAGTGCCGGCATCCTTTGCGCGCGAGCCCCGGCCTTCGCGGATCTTTCCGGTCCGGCCTATTTCGCGGAAGCGGAGAAGTCCGGCGAATTGCCGCCGGTCGACGATCGCCTGCCCAAGATTCCTGCGGTCGCCTCGATGGACGAAATCGGGCGCCCGGGCGGCGAGATCCGCATGCTGATGGCCAGTCCCAAGGACACGCGCGTCCTGGTTGCCTATTCCTACGCGCGCCTGGTCTGCTACGACCGCGATTATGGAATCGTGCCCGACATTCTTGAGCGCTGCGAGGTAGAGGACGGCCGCATCTTCACGCTGCGTATGCGCGAGGGCCACAAATGGTCGGACGGCGAACCATTCACCGCCGAGGCCTTCCGCTACTACTGGGAGGACGTGGCCAACAATTCCGATTTGTCGCCCCTGGGCCCGCCCAAGACGCTCCTGGTCGATGGCGCCCCGCCCAAGGTCGAATTCGTGGACGATTTCACCATCCGCTATTCCTGGGACAAGCCGAACGCCGAATTCCTGCCGGCGCTGGCGGCGACCACGCCGCTTTTCATCTTCCGCCCGGGCCACCACCTCAAGCGCTATCACCTGAAATACCAGAAGCCGGCCAAGCTCGAGGAAATGGTCGCCGAAGCCGAACAGCCCAGTTGGGCGGCGTTGCACAACCGCAAGGACAACCAGTACCGCAACGACAATCCGAAACTGCCCACGCTCGATCCTTGGATGCTGCGCGTCAAGCCCCCGGCGGAGCGATTCGTCTTCACCCGCAACCCTTACTACTACCGGGTGGATTCCACGGGCCTTCAGCTTCCCTATTTGGACCAGATCGTGTTCGACATCGCCGATGGCAAGCTCATCCCGGCCAAGACCGGCGCGGGTGATTCCGATTTGCAGGCACGCAACATCCGATTCGACAATTATACCTTCCTCAAGGAGGGCGAGATTTCGCGCGGCCAATACTGGGTGCGGTTGTGGGACGACGGGCGCGGCTCGAATTTCGCGCTCTATCCCAATCTGACCACCAACGACCAGACCTGGCGCAAGGTGATTCGCGACGTGCGCTTCCGGCGCGCGCTGTCGCTTGCCGTCAATCGTCACGAAATCAACCAGGCGATCTATTACGGGATGGGCCTCGAGGGCGCCAATTCGGTGTTGCCGTCTTCTCCGCTCCACAAACCGGAGCTCCGCGCCGCCTGGTCGAACTTCGATCTGGCGCAAGCCAACGGCCTCCTGGACCAGATCGGGCTCAAATCCCGCACCGATGACGGTTTGCGGCTTCTGCCCGACGGAAGGCCGATGGTCATCATCGTCGACACCGCGGGCGAAAGCACCGAGGAATCCGATATCCTGGAACTGATCCGCGATTCCTGGCGCCAGATCGGGATCGATCTCTTTACCAAGCCGTCGCAGCGCGAGGTCTTCCGCAACCGGATCTTCGCCGGCGATTCGATCATGGCGGCGTGGTTCGGGCTCGACAACGGATTCCCCAACAGCGCCATGAGCCCATGGGAGTTTTGCCCGTCGACCCAGCAACAATTGCATTGGGCGAAATGGGGGCAGTTCATCGAGACTGGCGGCGAAGCCGGCGAGGCGGTGGATCTGACCGAAGCCAAGGAATTGGCCGACCTTTTGGCGGCTTGGCGGGCAACCGGCGACGGTGAGGAGCGCGAGGGCATCTGGACTCGTGTGCTCGCCATCTGGGCCGACCAGGTCTACACCATCGGCACGGTCGCCAACGTGCCCCAGCCGGTGGTGGTGAACCGCCATCTCCACAACGTTCCGGAGAAAGCGATGTTCGCCTGGGACCCCGGCGCGCATTTCGGTGTCTACAAGCCGGACACGTTCTGGCTGGACGAGGAACGCGCGCTGAGCCCGGTCGAGGAAGCGGAATAGGTCAGTACCAGTGCCAACTTTCGGACAGGCGTGATCCATGAAACGCTCCCGTGCCGCCACGAAAGTTGGCACATGTTACAAAATGATGGTACCCGCCGGCGTGGGGTGGCGGGGTCATTTGGCGCAAGTCATTCATCGGCGACGGCGGGTACTGGGCCAACTTTCGGACATGCGTGATCCATGAGACGCTCCCCTTGCCGCCACGAAAGTCGGGCCGCATGTTACAAAATGATAGTACCCGCCGGCATGCGCTGTCGGGATGATCTTGCCGAATCGGCGCTTGGCGAGCGCGGGTACTAGCATGCTTCGTTACTTCGTTCAGCGCCTGATGGTGATGATCCCGACGTTGGTCATCATCAGCATGCTGATCTTCGCCATCATCCAGGCGCCGCCCGGCGATTACCTGGAAACCTACATGGCCGAGCTCGAAGCCCAGGGCGAGGCCATCGACGAGGAAAAGATCGCCTTCTTGCGCCAGACCTATGGCCTGGATCAGCCGCTCTACATGCAATACCTGAAATGGGCGGGCGGCCTGTTGCGGGGCGATCTCGGCTATTCCTTCGCCCACAATCTGCCGGTCTCGGAAGTGGTGGGCGACCGGCTGTCCTTGACCATCGTGGTCTCGTTTGCCTCGATCCTGTTCGTGTGGGTGGTGTCGTTCCCGATCGCCGTCTATTCCGCGGTCCGCCAATATAGCCTGGGCGACCATTTTTTCACCTTGCTTGGCTATCTGGGCCTGGCCACGCCCAGCTTTCTGATCGCGCTCGTCATGCTCTATTTCGCCAACGTCTGGTTCGGAATTTCGATCGGGGGCATGATGGACCCGGAATTTCTGGGCCAGGAATGGAGCTGGCCCAAGGCGCAATCGGTGCTGGCGCATCTGTGGGTGCCGGTGCTGGTCATCGGGCTTCCCGGGACCGCCGGCATGATCCGCCGGCTGCGGGCAAATCTGCTCGACGAGCTCAACAAGCAATACGTGGTGACCGGACGGGCCAAGGGCCTGCCGCCCGGGCGCCTGCTGATCAAGTATCCCTTGCGCATCTCGCTCAATCCCTTCATCGCCGACATCGGAACCCTGCTGCCGGAACTGATTTCCGGATCGGTCATCGTCTCGGTGGTGATGTCACTGCCCTTGACCGGGCCGATGTTGCTGGACGCCCTGCGCTCGCAGGACATGTTCCTCGCCGGGTCGTTCCTGATGTTCATGGCCTTCTTGACCGTCTTGGGCGTGTTCCTTTCCGATCTGTTGCTGGCGCTCTTGGATCCACGCATCCGGCTTGGCGCGGGAGCGACCAAATGAACGACACCGTGCCGCTCGCGCATTTCGTTTCCGCCGATCCCTTCGATCCCTATTCGATCGAGCGGGTGACGCCGGAACAGGAGCGTTTCTATCTCGCCTCGCAATGGCGGATGATCTGGCTCAAGTTCCGCCGCCATCACGTGGCGGTTGTCTCGGGCTTCGTGTTGCTGGTCATGTATGCCTCGATCCTGATCGTGGAGGTGCTGGCGCCCTACGATCTGCACAGCCGCGACGTCGATCACATCTATGTCCCGCCCCAAGGCGTGCATTTCTTCCACAACGGCGATTTCCTCGGCCCCTTCGTCTACGACCTCGATTACCGCCTGGACATCCCCAAAATGCGCCGCGTCTACACCGAGAACGTGGATAAACCGATGCCGATCCGGTTCTTCTGCTCGGGCGATTCCTACCGGTTCTGGGGCGCCTTCGCGGGCGACTTCCATGTGTTTTGCCCACCCGAGGGGGGAACCATGTTCCTGCTCGGCTCCGACCGGCTGGGGCGGGATCTCCTGTCGCGGATTCTCCATGGCATGCGAATCTCGCTTACCATCGGTCTGATCGGCGTCTCGGTCAGCTTCGTCCTCGGGATGGGCCTGGGCGGTCTCGCCGGCTATTACGGCGGTTGGGTGGACGCGGCCGTGCAGCGGGTGATCGAGGTCCTGCGCTCGATCCCGCATTTGCCGTTGTGGCTGGCGCTGGCCGCGATCCTGCCGGCGGATATTTCGCCACTGCTGGCCTATTTCGGCATCACCATCATCCTCGGGCTGATCGATTGGACTGGCTTGGCGCGCGCCGTGCGGTCGCGCCTGCTGTCGTTGCGCGAGGAGGATTTCTGCGTGGCGGCGCAATTGATGGGCGCCAAGCCTGGCCGCATCATCTTCCGCCACCTGATGCCGAGCTTCATGAGCCACCTGATCGCCTCGGCCACGTTGGCGGTGCCCTCGATGATCCTGGGCGAGACCGCGCTGTCGTTTCTCGGCCTTGGCATCCGCCCCCCGATCACGTCCTGGGGCGTGCTCCTGAACGAGGCGCAGAACATCAACGTGGTCGTGCTATATCCCTGGCTGATGCTGCCCATCATCCCGGTTATCGTGGTGGTGCTGGCCTTCAATTTCCTGGGCGACGGCTTACGCGACGCGGCCGATCCCTATCGCTAGTGGTCCGTAACCGACATTCCGCTCCAGGGATATGTCGGCCCGGACCATCAGCAATTTCAAGGCGTTGTGGCGCGACGCCAACACGATGAGAGGGGCAAGAAGCGTTGGCATCGCACCACTAGAGATCGGCGGTCGATCCTTCAATCGGTGATCCCGATGTGACCCTTCTCGGCCGCGATCCTTTCGAGCCAGGCGCGGATCGCCGGATAGAGCGCTAGGTCGAAGCCACCTTCGGGCGCGACATGGGTATAGGCATAGAGCGCCATGTCGGCGATGGTGTAGCGATCGGCGACGAAATAGGATCGCGACTTGAGGTGGCCTTCCATCACGCCCAGCGCCCGATAGCCGCCCTCGATCCGCTTGGGCAGTTGCGGCTCGTTTTCCGGTGTCTTGCCGAGGTGGGCCACCCAGTGGCGGACGACCGCGATCGTGGGCTCGTGGCTGTATTGCTCGAAGAACATCCATTGCAATACCTGGGCGCATTCCAGCCTGGCCTCGGGCCAGAACCGCGACCCTTGCGCGAAATAGAACAGGATGGCGTTGCTTTCGGGGAGGCAAGTGCCGTCCTCGAGGGCCATCACCGGGACCTTGCCGTTCGAATTCCGAGCGAGGAATTCCGGGCGTCTCGTGGAGCCGTCGGCGACATCGTATTCGATCCGGCGGTAGGGCTGGCCCAGAAGCCCGAGGATCAGGCGCACCTTATAGGCGTTGCCGGAAATCGCGGAATCATGGAGCACCAGTTCGGCCATGGCGGCACCTCAAGGACATGATGTCCGCAAGCATGCCGTTTCATGCGCCCGTCGCAAGCAAATTGAATTGATGGAACCCGTGAGGAAATCTCACGGGAGGGAAGCAGGCGATCGCTCGCGCGCGGCCCTCAGGCTAGTGTTGTGGTCCCAACGTTTGATTCCCAATCATTATGTTGGAACCACAACACATGCCATTCCCGTTTGCTAGTGTTCCGGGCCGAAATGTCCCTAGAGCGGAATGTCAGTTGCGAAACACTAGAGCGTTGATCATTCGGCGGCCCGCTAAGCCGCGGCACCTCGGCTCTTCTTGCGGGTCACGGGCCGGCATTGCAGCGCGCCGTGCAAGTTAGCCGGGTCGATGCGAACGCCAAAGAGATTGGCCCGCCACAAATCGGCCCCGGCCAGGATTGCCTCGACAAGATCGGCCTCGCGCAGATCGGCATCGCTCAGATCCGCGCCCGCGAGATCGGCGCCGGAAAGGTCGGCGCGTTGCAGATTGGCGCCAGCCAACCTGGCGCCGCGCAGCTTCGCGCCGCGAAGATTGGATCTCGAGAAATCCGTTTCCGACAATTCCGCGTTGCTGAAATCGCGGATTCAAGTAGCCAGTGCATAATTTAGACGTCCGGATGGAGCAACCTCTTGGCAAAACAAGAGGTTACGGATGAGCAAGAAGTATCGGCGTATCAAGTACGAGGACAGGTGCCAGATTCACGCGCTGACGAAGG
>CAZIUB010000097.1:0-10173 GCA_964542425.1 uncultured Rhodospirillaceae bacterium
GCTCGGGTATCGCAACTGGCTGCGGTCGTACCGCCCACGGTTCTTCGCTGTCCACATCGGTGACCCTCCTCGATTTCGGCCACCATTCTTGAATCACAAGTGATTCTCAGGAATCAACATGTTTCCGGACAGGCACTTAGGCCTCCTCGCCCTCGCGCTTGGGCTTCTTGGCCTTGGAGAGGGCGGCGCCCAGGATGTCGCCCAAGCTGGCGCCGCTGTCGGACGAGCCGAATTCGGCCATCGCCTTCTTGTCCTCCTCGACCTCGCGGGCCTTGATCGACAGGTTGAGCCTGCGGGTCTTGGCATCGATCTGGGTCACCTTGGCGTCGACCTTCTCGCCCACGGCGAAGCGGTCCGGCCGCTGCTCGGAGCGCTCGCGCGCGAGATCCGACTTCTTGATGAATCCGGTCGCCCCATCGATCGCCACCTCGATGCCACCATCGTTGATCGCGGTCACCGTGCAAGTGACCACGCTGCCCTTCTTTAGGGTGCTGGCCGCCTCGGCGAAATTGTCGCGGGCCAATTGCTTGATGCCGAGCGAAACGCGCTCCTTCTCCACGTCGACGTCGGTCACGCGCACCTTGACGACGTCGCCCTTCTTGTAGGCCTGCACCGCCTCCTCGCCGGGCTTGTTCCAGTCGAGATCGGAGAGATGGACCATGCCGTCGATTTCGCCGGGCAGGCCGACGAACAGGCCGAACTCGGTGATGTTCTTGACCTCGCCCGAAAGATCGGTACCGACCGGATAATTCTCCACGAAGCCGCGCCAGGGATTGTCCAGGCATTGCTTGAAGCCGAGGCTGATGCGCCGTTTCACCGGATCCACGTCCAACACCATCACCTCGACCTCCTGGCTGGTCGAGACGATCTTGCCCGGATGCACGTTCTTCTTGGTCCAGCTCATTTCGGAGACATGCACCAGGCCCTCGATGCCCGGCTCCAGCTCCACGAAGGCGCCATAATCGGTGATGTTGGTGACCCGGCCCCGCAATTTGGCGCCGATCGGGAATTTGGCGGCGACACCCTCCCAGGGATCGGCCTCCAATTGCTTCATGCCCAGGCTGATGCGCTGGGTTTCGGCGTTGAAGCGCACGACCTGCACCTTCACGTTCTGGCCTATTTGCAGGGCTTCGCTCGGATGGTTGATGCGTCGCCAGGCGATGTCGGTCACATGCAGCAGGCCATCGACGCCGCCCAGATCAACGAAGGCGCCATAATCGGTGATGTTCTTGACCACGCCTTGCAGGACCTGGCCTTCCTTGAGGTTGGCGACCAATTCGTTGCGAGCCTCGGCCCGGCTCTCCTCGAGCACGGCGCGGCGCGACACCACGATGTTGCCGCGCGAGCGGTCCATCTTCAGGATCTGGAAGGGTTGGGGCGTACCCATGAGGGGGCCGACATCGCGCACCGGACGGATATCGACCTGGCTCCCGGGGAGGAAGGCCACGGCACCGCTGAGGTCGACCGTAAATCCGCCCTTGACGCGCCCGAAGATGACACCGGTCACGCGCTGCGCTTCCTTGAACTGTCTTTCCAGCAGGGTCCAGGCCTCCTCGCGGCGAGCCTTCTCGCGCGACAACAGCGCTTCGCCGTTCTTGTCCTCCATCCGCTCCAGATAGACCTCGACGATGTCGCCGATCTTCAACTCCGACTTCTGGCCCGGGGCGGCGAATTCCTTCACCGCGACACGGCCCTCGGATTTCAAGCCCACGTCGATGATGGCGATTTCATTCTCGATGCCGACGACGCGGCCCTTGAGCACGCTTCCCTCGAGGCCGCTCGCGGCACCCAGGCTCTCCTCGAGCAGGGCAGCAAACGAATCCTTCCTCGGCATCTCCTGCAACGCGGACTTGGCAGCCATGCAATCACGATCCTTTCGTCAGTTGTTTTCCGGCCAGCCGGTTGGTTCCGGCGGTCTATCTCCCAATTATGTCTCCCTCGTACCCGCCGTCGCTGATGGATGGTTCGAGCCAAATGACCCCGCCCATTCACGCCGGCGGGCGACTCATCGTTTTGCACCATGTGCCAACTTTCGTAGAAGCATGGAAGCATTTCATTTATCACGCTATTCCGAAAGTTGGCACTAGGGGTCCCGGCCCCTGGTCGCTCACCCCTTGTCGCTAAGGCCGGCCCGGCAGCTTCAGGTCGATGAAGGCCTTGGCGCGATCGAACACCTGGTCGGCGGAAAGGCCGGAAGTGTCGATCACCAGGGCATCCGGCGCCGCTTTCAAGGGCGAAGTCGGACGGGCCTGGTCGCGGGCGTCCCGCGCGATCATGTCCTGCAAAACCCGGGCGTATATAGCCCCCTCGCCTCGCTCTTGCAACTCCTGGAACCGGCGAGTGGCGCGGGCTTCCGGGCTCGCGGTGACGAAGAGTTTCGCGGTGGCCTCGGGACAGACGATGGTGCCGATGTCCCGCCCGTCGATGACCGCGCCCCGTACCCCGTGCGGCGGCTGAGACGCAAATCCCCGCTGCCAGTCGAGCAGCGCGTGGCGCACCCCGGGCATGGCGGCGACGATCGAAGCCGCCTCGCCGGTCGCCTCGGAACGAAATTCGGGGTCTTGCAGAGACTCGGGGCGAATCTGGCGCGCGGCCGCGACGGCGTTGGATTCGTCAGAGGGATCAATCCCTTGGCGGATCAGCGCCTGGGCAACGCCGCGATAGAGAAGGCCTGAATCCAGGAACGCCAGGCGGTAATGCCGGGCGAGCCTTCGGGCGAGCGTGCCCTTGCCGGCGGCCGAGGGCCCATCCACCGCGATGACCAGACTGGCCGGCATTGGGTGCTAGTGTTCCGTAACCGACATTCCGCTCCCGGAATGTCGGCCCGGAACACTAGCAAATTCAATGGCATGTGTTGTGGTTCCAACACAATGATTGGAAATCAAACGTGGCAACCACAACACTAGAGGGCTCCCGGCCGGATCGCGAGGCCAAGCCCGTTCATCAGGGCGACGAAATCGGGGAAGCTGGTGGCGATTGATGCCGCATCGTCGATTTCGACCGCCCGGCTGCTCCCGGCACCGAGCACCAGGAAGGCCATCCCGATCCGATGATCGAGGTTGACCGCGATCCGCGCTCCACCCTGGGGCTTGCGACCATTGCCGGTCACGGCCAGGCTGTCCTTGCCTTCGCGGACGGTTACGCCACAGGCAGAGAGACCGCCCGCCATCGCCGCTAGCCGATCGCTTTCCTTGACCCGCAATTCGCCCAGGCCCCGCATCACGGTCTCGCCCTCGGCGAAGGCGGCGGCCACCGCCAGGATCGGGTATTCGTCGATCATCGATGGCGCGCGTTCCGCGGGAACCACCACGCCCTTCAGGTCGGCATGACGCACCCTGATGTCGCCCAAGGCCTCGCCCGCCGCCTCGCGCCGATCCAGAATGGCGATGTCGGCACCCATTTCTTGCAAGGTTTCGATCAGCCCGATCCGGTGCGGGTTCAGCCCGACGTTCCGGAGCAGGATCTCCGAACCCGGGACGATCGCGGCCGCCACCATCGGGAAGGCGGCCGAGGAGGGATCGCCCGGGACCATGATCTTGCGCCCCATCAGCTCCGGCTGGCCCTTGAGCGAGACGGCGCGACCCTGGGATCGGGCCTCGACCCACAATTCGGCGCCGAATTCCCGCAGCATCAATTCGGTATGATCGCGCGTCGGTTCGGGCTCGATCACGGTGGTGACACCCATGGTGTTGAGCCCGGCCAAGAGGATCGCCGATTTCACCTGCGCCGAGGCAACAGGAAGGGTGTAGGTGATGGGCATCGGCTCGGGAGTGCCAATCACGCCCAAGGGCGGGCGCCCGCGCGACCGGCAGACGATCCTCGCGCCCATGCGCTCCAAGGGTTCGGCGATTCGGGCCATCGGGCGGGCGCGGAGCGAGGCATCGCCGGTCAGGAACGTAGTGAAATCATAGGGCGTCACCAGGCCCATCAGCAGCCTGGCGCCGGTCCCGGAATTGCCGAGATCGAGCACATCCTCGGCCTCGGCCAGTCCGCCCGGCCCGCGCCCGCGCGCGCGCCAGATGCCATCGGCGCCCTTTTCGCAAACGCCACCTAGGCGGCGCATCGCGTCCGCCGTGCGCAACACGTCCTCGCCCTCGAGCAGGCCGTGAATCTCGCTCTCGCCCAGCGCCATGGCGCCCAACATCAGCGCGCGGTGCGAGATCGACTTGTCGCCCGGCACGCGTATTTCACCCTTGAGAGCGCCGGCGGCACCGGAGACGAGCGGTCTAGTACCCGCCGTCGCATTTGGCTGATTCGAGCCAAATGAACCCTCAAGTGCACGCCGGCGGGTACTATCATTTGGTAACATGCGGCCCGACTTTCGTGGAAGCACCGGAGCGCTCCATGTATCACGCATTTTCGAAAGTTGGCACTAGGCGGAGCCTTGGTGCGTATGGTTTCCTCCGCCATTCGGACGGGCGATGCCATGGCCCAGGCCAGGTTCCCTGGGTACCGCGAGCGCCCGAGCCTAGGTGCCAGATGGATAGTATCCGCCGGAATGCGCTGGCGGAGCACATTTGCCCGAGGCACCCATCCGCGACGGCTTGTACCAGCGTGATTGACAGGTGGGGCGGCGCATGGCATTGGGCCGCTGGTGTTCCGACCCTGAACGTTCATTCCAAACCGTCGGCGCCGCGGGAAGGAAAAGGGGACGCTACCCTTTTCCCTCAGGGGCTACGGCAGGCGAGAAAAGGGTAGCGTCCCCTTTTCCCGTCCCAGGGGCTACGGCAGGCGAGAAAAGGGTAGCGTCCCCTTTTCCTCTGCGGTCAGAGACAGTACACTAGCAGACGAGAATGGTATGTGTCGTGGTTCCAGCGGGAACGATCGGGAATCAAGCGTTGCAACCACGACACGAGCCGATGCCGGCCCTTCGCATCTCGTGAATCGCGGGCGAATCTTCGGGACTGACAGCAAGCCCGGGCAAGAACTTCGAGGAATTGGGAGAGCCTGATCGTGAGCAAACCGGAATGGGGAACCAAGCGCACCTGCCAGGCCTGCGCGGCGCATTTCTACGACATGCGCAAGGACCCGATCATCTGCCCGAAATGCGGCGCCCATTTCGACCCCGAGGCGGTCCTGAAATCGCGCCGCGGCCGGGTGGTCGAGAAAGTCGTGCCGGTCAAGCCGGTCCCGGAGGAATTGCCCGAGGTCGCGGCCGAAGCCGAGGAAGCGGTGGAGCCGGCGGTGATCGAGGACACTTCGGAGCTGGGCGAGGACGACGAGGACGTGACCGAAGTGATCGAGGGCGTCGAGGAGGAACGGGAGCGCTGAGACCGCGCGCGCGGCTTGCGGCGGATCGGAGGCGCATTGATTTTCTGCTTGAATTGGGGGGATGGCCTGCTTACTTTCCCGCCCGCGCCGACGGGTCTCACGACCAGTCGCCCGTCGGCCATCGGAGTTCCGGGCCCATAGCTCAGCTGGGAGAGCACCACAATGGCATTGTGGGGGTCAGCGGTTCGATCCCGCTTGGGTCCACCAGATCGAAAACCCCGGGCGACGACGCGCCCGGGGTTTTTTGCCGAACATCGCTGCTCGTTTCGGACTATCCGGAAACCTGTTGCTTGTGACCGCTCTTCGGAAACATTGCCATGCCAATCCCGCCCCATCCGCGCCTCCCCAATTGCGTGGCTGGGAAGTCTGGGTGAAGGTCGCCCCGTATCAACCCTTTCGCCGGCCCTCCGCTATGCTGAAAAGAAACGCGCCATTCGACACCCCAACTTGAGGTGCCGGATGGCGGCTAGATTCATCGATTAGAGGGCCCGCACCGTGCGCAGGAAGCCCTCGACCTCGCTCTTCAGCTTTACGCCGTTCTTGGCCAGTTCACTGGCCGCGCTCAACACCTGGGTCGATCCGGTCGAGGTTTGCTGCGCGGCCTGGGTCACGCCGGCGATGTTGCTGGTCACTTCCGAGGTGCCGGCCGATGCTTGTTGGACATTGCGCGAGATCTCCTGGGTCGCGGCACCCTGCTCCTCCACGGCGCTCGCGATGGCGGTCGAGATCTCGTTCACCCGGTTGATGGTCTGGGTGATGCCTTGGATGGCCTTGGCCGAGGAATCGGTCGATTCCTGGATCGCGCGCACCTGGCCGGCGATCTCCTCGGTCGCCTTGGCGGTCTGGGTCGCGAGGTTCTTGACCTCGGAGGCCACGACGGCAAAGCCCTTGCCGGCCTCGCCCGCGCGGGCCGCCTCGATCGTCGCGTTCAAGGCCAGGAGATTGGTCTGGCTGGCGATCTCGTTGATCAGGGTGACGACATCGCCGATCTTCTGCGCCGCCTCCGAGAGGTTCTTGACCTTGGCATTGGTGTCCTCGGCCTGGGTCACGGCGCCGCCCACGATGCGGGTCGATTCCGTCACCTGGTTGCCGATCTCGCGAATGGACGATGTTAGCTCCTCGGTCGCGGACGCCACCGTCTGCACGTTCTGCGCCATCTGTTCCGAGGCCGCCGCCACCGCGCTCGACTGGCGCGAGGTCTCTTCCGAAGTGGCCGACAGGGATTGCGCGGTCGCTTGCAGTTCGGTCGCCGACGAGGAAACCGACCCGACCACCTCGGTGATCATCTTGTCGAAATCGGCCACCGCGGCTTCCATCTTCTTGCCACGTTCGATCTGCTTCTCCTGTTCGGCCGCCTGAATGCCGCGCAGGCGCTCCGCCTCGATCATGTTGTCCTTGAACACCTGGACGGCGGCGGCCATGGAGCCGATCTCGTCCTTCTGGCCAACGGCCGGGATTTCGATTGTGGCATCGCCGCCGGCCAGCACGCCCATGGCCCCGGTCATGGCGCCGATCGGATGGGTGATGCCGCGAGCGACGACGAAGCCGATGAACACGCCAAAGGCCAGCGCGGTGCCTGATACGATAAGGGCGATGGTCAGGCTTCGCTCCATTTCGGCCGATGCGCGCGGGCCGAGCTCGTCCTGCTGGGCCCGGTTCTGGTTGACCAGTTCGTCGAGCTTGGCCGCCATGTCCGGGCCGATCTTGTTCAACTGGCCATTGATGATTTCGTTGCGAGCAAAGATGGCCGTATGCGCGCCCACGAAGGCCGTGCCGTATTCCTTGGCCATCTTGAGGGCCTCGTCGGCCAGGCGCCGGCGCTCCGGGTTCTGCAACTCGCCCAGGACCTTGGTCATGGTCGCGTCGAACTCGGTCATTTCCTTGGCCACGCGATCGACCTGTTCCTGCTCGTTCTCGATCAGAAACTTGGTGGCATATAGCCGGGCCAGCAAGAGATTGCGCAAGGCCGTGCCGGTGAAATAGGCGGCGTTCGGATCGGCATCCCTGAAGGCGGTTTCCATGATGCTGGAGAGATTCTTTTCGATCTTCGGGCCCAGATCATTCATCCGGTCGACGAAGCCGTTCCGCTGCTTGCGGAATTCTACCACCTTGGCGAACCCGTCCTGGTAGGCGGTGCCCGATTTGGCGATGCCCTCGATGACCTGCGCTTTTTCCGGGAATCCGTCGAATGCGGCTTTTGCCTTGTCGATTTCCTCGTTCATGCTGGTGATCGACTGGTCCACGGCCTCGACCGATTGGTCGCTGCCTTTCAGCAGAAATTCCTTGACGTTGAGGCGGGATGTCAACAGATCGCCGTTGATCAGGCCGCTGCCCGCGGTCTGGCGCGCAAGAGCGCGATACTCGCCAAAATTGGCGTTGCCGCCGCTCAGGCCCAGATAGGACACACCCGCGACTACCAGCAGCATGGTCAGAATGACGCCAATGCCAATGCCGAGCCGCATGCCGATCTTCAAATTTCGCCAAAACGACATCGTAGTCTCCTGTTCGTGAGGGCCAAGGTTTTCAGTTTGGTTGGCGAATGCTCCAGGGGCTTTCCCCGCGATCTCCCATCGCCACTCGGCGCGGATGATGGAGGCAATGTGTAAAAATTGAGTAAAGGCACCGAGATTTAATATCCGGTGAGCTAAAATCGTGGCAAGAAATTACGAATAGCCAAATCGACCTATCGATTATGGAATAAAATCATAACCTGTCATGCCGCTCTTATTAAGAACAAATCGCGGACAACCCAGCGATGAGGTTGATGCGCCACGTCTGCCGCCGACACCGGCAAGACCCTGCTCCGGGGGCGCTTGCCCGCCCGCGCTCTCGTGCCGTTTCGGCGCCGTCGCGTTTGACCTCACCTGGTCGGCAACGTCACGATACCAAGCCAATAGGTATCGATGATCTTCAACACGCTGATGAATTTCGCGAATTCCACTGGCTTGGTTATATAAGAATTGCATCCGATTTCGTAGCTGCGAATGATGTCCGTCTCCTGGTCGGACGTGGTCAGCACGATGACCGGAATGGCGCGGATGCTTGGTTCCGAGCGAATTCTTTCCAGCACCTGGCGGCCGTCCATTCTCGGCATGTTCAAATCCAGCAGGATAAGGTCGGGGCGAGGCGAGACGGCCGGGTCCAGGTACGGCCCCTGACGCATCAGATAGTCGATCGCGGCCTCGCCGTTGCCGACCATGTGCATTTCCACGCGAATTGCTTCCTCGGTCAGCGCCCGGCGGGTGATTTCCTGATCCCCAGGGTCGTCCTCGACCAGCAATACAACGGCAATCCGGCACGTTTCCTCCCTATTCATCGGATCCTCCCTTGGTTTCGCCAAGCGTGAACTTGAAATGGGCGCCTTGTCCGAGTACGGATTCGACCCAAATCTCGCCACCGTGCCGGGCAACGACTTTTCTGCATATCGACAGCCCGATTCCCGTGCCTTCATAGTCATCCCGTCCATGAAGGCGCTTGAATGGAGCGAAAACCTGCTGCGCGAAGCGCGGTTCGATGCCGATTCCGTTGTCGCGAATTCCAAACACCACCCGTCCTTCGTCCGATTGAGCGGTCATCCTGACGTTCGGCGCGGTCCCCTTCGCGACAAATTTCAGCGCATTGCCCAGCAGATTTTGCAGAAGTTGAGTGAGCAATGTGCGATCGCCCAGAACCTCGGGCAGTTCGTCGCGGCTTATTTGGGCGCCGGTCTCCGAGATCCGCTGCGACAGCGCTTCGACCGCCGCGTCAAAACATTGGGCCAGGTTCAAGGGCTCCAGCCGCAGTTCCAGGTGTCCCATCCGGGACAGGGCCAGCAGATCCTGCACCAGCGATTGCATGCGGCTGGCGGCGGACGTCATGTAGTGTACGTCCGCGCGCGCCGCCTCCGGAAGTTCGCGACCCAAATCCTTGACCAGGAACTGGCTGAATGTAACGATCTTGCGCAACGGCTCCTGCAGGTCGTGAGAGGCGATGTAGTTGAAATCGCTCAGTTCGCGATTGGCCGCCACCAATCTCTTGTTGGCGATCTCCAGCGCCGCGGCATGGCGCATGGTTATCTGGGCGATACGCTCCGCCTCGACGCGGGCACGTTTGGCCTCGCGTTCGGCCGCCTGGATGCCACGCAGGCGTTCAGCCTCGATCATGTTGTCCTTGAAGACCAGGACGGCGGCGGCCATCGCGCCGATCTCGTCCTTCTGGCCAATGGCCGGGATTTCGACCGTGACGTCGCCACCGGCCAGCACGCCCATGGCCACGGTCATGGCCCCGATCGGCCTGGTGATGGAGCGGGCGACGACGAAAGCGGCCAACAGGCCCAAGACAATCGCGAGACCGGACACGGTGAGGGCGATCTCCAGGCTTCGCTCCATTTCGGCCGATGCGCGGGGCCCAAGCTCGTCCTGCGAGGTCTTGTTGTGCGCGATCACGCCATCAAGTTTGACCGCCATCTCGGGGCCGATCTTGTCCAATTGGTTATTGATGATGTCGTTGCGGGCGAGGATGGCCGATTGCGCGCCCTCGAATGCGGCAGCATAATCCTTGGCCATCGCGATTGCCCCCCGGGCGAGATCCTGCCGGGCCGGGCTTCCAACTTCGTCAAGCGCCGTGGCCGTTTTGGTGTTGAAATCGGCCAACTCCTTGCGCACGAGATCGATCTGTTTCTGATCGTTTTCGATCAGAAACTTGGTGACGTAGAGCCGAGCCAGCAGAAAGCTGCCACGCGCCTCGGCGCCACGATAGGCGGCAATTCTATTGGAATCATTGAAGGCCACCTCTAAAAACCCCCTGTTCCGCGGGATAGATTTCTGATTCAGTGATTCCAGCAGCAAAGGAGTCGCCGATGGCGAACCAGCCAGGATTTTTCGACGTTCAGGACAGGTACGCGGCGCTGAGCCGGGCGGGCGA
>CAZIUB010000098.1:0-18648 GCA_964542425.1 uncultured Rhodospirillaceae bacterium
AGCGCCGGAAGCGGGAAAAAGCGGTTGCACGCCGCATAAAAAAAATAGAAAATGGCGGAAGAACCCCTGTCAAAAACAACCTCATCCCATCGCCGCCGCAAAAATCCGCTCAAAATACCGGGTTTTTAGAGGTGGCCTTAAATAATTTATCGTTTACATAATTACCGGGCAAGGGCCGCCTGGCGTTGCTCGACCACCTTGTCGGCCAAGCGCCCGGAAAGTTCCTGCAGATGGTCGAAGCGATAGGTGAAGGATCCCACACCCAGGGTCAGCGAGCGCAAATCCACCACCATGTCCTGGATTTCCGATTGCGGCATCAGCGCCTCGACGCGCTCCCAGCCCTGCCAATCGGTCATCGCGTTCATCTGCTGGATGTGGCCGCGCCGACCGGTAATCAGATTGTGAACCTTGGCCGTGAAGGCGGCGGGCGCCGATACCTCGACCATGCAGATGGGCTCCAGCAGGACCGGATGGCATTTCGGCATCGCCTCCTGCATGGCCATCCGCGCCGCGGTCTTGAAGGCCTGATCCGAGGAATCGACATCGTGGTACTGGCCATCGAATAGCGCGACCGCGACATCCACGACCGGAAATCCCAAGGGACCGCGGGTCAAGAATTCACGCACCCCCTCTTCCACCGAGCCGATGAATTGCCGAGGCACGGCGCCGCCCACGACCTTATCGTGGAACTCGAATCCCTGGCCGCGTTCCTGAGGCCAGATTTCCACATGCACGTCGCCGAACTGGCCGTGGCCGCCGCTTTGGCGCTTGAAGCGCGCGTGCTGCTTGGTGCGGCCGCGGATGGTCTCCTTGTAGCTGACGCTTGGCCGGCGGCCCTTGATCGGAAGCTTGAATCGATTCTTCAGGCGATCGAGCGCGATCGACAAGTGGATTTCGCCCTGGCCGCGCAGCACCAACTCATGGGTATCGGGAACGTGCTCGTGGCTGAGCGAGGGATCTTCCTCGGACAATTTGGTGAGCGCCGATGTCAGTTTCACCTCGTCGTTGCGGTTCTCGGCGTCGACCGCCATGGCGTGCAGGGGAACCAGCGGTTCCGGCCACCGGAAGCCAGCGGGGACCTGGCCATTGGCGGTCAAGACCTCGCCGGTATGAAGCTGCTCCATGCGGCCAAGGCCCACAACGTCGCCGGCCTGGGCGGTCGGGATCTTGTCGAAACCGTTGCCCTTGGGCCGCAACAGGCTGGCGATGCGCTGTCCGCCCAGAGTCTGGCCGTCCTTGACTTGGCCGGCGAGGATTCGCGAAAGCGAGATCTTGCCGGTGTGTTCGAGGTGGTAGGTCTTGAAGACGATGGCCGCCACGGGCTCGCTTTCCAGGCCAAGGCGCGCGCGCACCTTCGCCACCTCCGGCACCTCGTGGCGGAGCGCCTTCAGGAGCCGGCGTACCCCGAAATCCTTTTCGCCGGCGCCAAGGAGCACCGGCACGATCAGATCCTGCGCCAGATCCTTGGTCAGCTGCTGATAGATTTCGTCCCTGCTGGGCACCGCGTCGCCGAGCAGCTGCTCCAGAAGCGCGTCATCGAAATCGGCGAGGCGTTCGAGCATCTGGTTGCGGGCTTCCTGCTCTCGCGGCAGCATCTCCTCGGGCATCTTGATCAGGTCGGAGGGCTGTCCCGGGTGGTAGCGATAGGCGCGCTCGCTCACCAGATCGACATAGCCCTGCACCTCGTCGCCATCCTTGCCGGCAATGCGGATCGGCACCTGGCGCAGAACCAGCGGGCGCGAGGAAACCGCCTGGATCGCCTCCAGGATTTCGCGAACCCGAAAACTGGAATCGTCGATCTTGTTGATGAACAGCAGATGCGGGATCGCGTGATCGTCGAGGAACTTGAACAGAGGGGCAAGGGTGAGCGCCTTTTCGATCTGGGGCTCGGCGACCAGAATGGCAATATCGGCGGCAAGAAGGGCGTTGCGCGCCTCCTGGGCCAGTTCGACCGCGCCGGGACAATCGAGGAAACACCACTTTTCGCCCATGAATTCGGTCTGGGCGGCGGTCACCTCGACCGACATGTGGCGGGCCTTGGCCTCGGGCGCGGAATCGCCGATGAGCGTCGCGTCCCTGGCGTTGCCCTTCTTGGTGATCACCCCGGTGACCGAAAGCAGGCTTTCCAGAAGCGTGGTCTTGCCGCTGAGATATGGCCCCACGATCGCGGCGCAGCGCGGCGCCGAAGGTGCTCTGCCAGGCATTGATGCTCCCTCTGGTTGGCCAATCTACCCGTTCTTGGCGCGGGCCCCTTAACGGCCGTTTCAATGATTCTTGGAAACCATGATTTCAGGCCGGAACGTCCATCGCAAGCCGGAATCCTGGCACCGGCCGCTTGTTCGGGTGGGGGTATCAATGCTCCCAAGCACATGCGCTCTTGTAATTAACTGTCTGGTCAGTTATATAATTAGCGCAGGGCCGGCTTTTGCCGGTTTTGAGCAGGCAAGAAGCGAGGGTGCCAGGCGCGCATGACACAGGCCAACCAAAGCGAGGGGCTGGAGCGAGGACCCCAACGCAAGCCACGCTGGCGAAGGCGGGCGGCTTCGCGCACGGGCGAGATTCTGGACGCGGCACTCAGCGTGTTCGTGACCAAGGGCTTCGCGTCGAGCCGGCTCGATGACGTGGCGGCCGAGGCCGGGATATCCAAGGGCACGCTCTATCTGTATTTCGACAACAAGGCGGAGCTGTTCAAGGAAGTGGTGCGCCAGGTGCTGCTGGCCGCACTCGCCCAATCGGTCGAAACAGCCGAAAGCGAGAAGAATGCCGAAACCGGCTTGCGGAAACTGATTTCAGGCATCGGCGTGCTCTTATCGGATCGCCGGCTGTCCGCGATCCCCAAATTGGTGATAGGCGAATCCGGGAATTTCCCGGAACTGGCCGCGTTCTATCTAAAGGAAGTGATCCAGCCGATGCGCGGCCGCCTCGCCACCCTGATCCGGCGCGGCATCGCCGAGGGCACATTTCGCCCGGTCGATCCGATGTTGGCCACCATGGTGGTAATGGGCCCGTGCCTGTTGGCGGCGATCTGGCGCCACACCATGCAGGCCCATGATTCAACGGAACTGGATACGCGCGACCTCGTGCGCCAGCACATCGATCTTTTGATGAACGGCTTGTTGGCCGCGCCCGGCGAGCGCGCCTGAGGGAGGAAGATCATGCCAACACCGCGCTTGATCATCGGTCTTATCGCGCTGGCGCTGGCCGGGGGCTGCGACCGACCGGCGCCCTCGAATTCGTGGCAAGGCTATGTCGAGGTCGAGCTGACCCACATGGCCCTGCCAGAAGCGGGCCAGATCACTCGAGTGTCGGTCAAGCGCGGCGATGAAGTGAGCCCGGGCGCGGCCCTATTCGCGCTGGACGATGCGGCGGAGCGGGCCACGCGCGACCAGGCCGAAGCCGATTTCGCCCAAGCCGAGGCGGAACTCGCGGATCTACGCAAGGGCGAACGGCCAGAGGAACTGGCCATCATCCAGGCGCAATTGGACGAGGCCACGGCATCGCTCTCGCTCTCCGAGCCCAGGCTCGCGCGGCGCAAGAAAATGGTCGCCGACAAGATTATCGGCGAGGAGGAATTGGACGCAGCGCAATCCTCGGTGCTCTCCGATCGTGGCCGCATCCAGCAATATACCGCGCGCCTGGAGGCGGGGAAGTTGCCCGCGCGCCAGGATGCAATCGAGGCCGCGAACGCGCGACTGGGCGAAGCCAAGGCAAGGCTGGCGCTGGCCGAATGGCATCTCTCGCGCCGCCAGGCCAAGGCACCGATCGCGGCCAGGGTGGAGGAAGTTCTTTATCGCCAAGGCGAGTTCGCGCCCGGGGGCGATCCTGTCGTGGCGCTGCGTGCGGAGAAAGACGTGAAGTTGCGTTTTTTCGCGCCCGAGCCGGCGCTAAGCGGGCTTGCCATTGGAGAGAAAGTCGCGATCGCCTGCGACGGCTGCGAGCGGGGTTTGACCGCGACCATCGCCTTCATCGCCGCCGAGGCCGAGTTCACGCCACCGGTCATCTATTCGATCGGAAGGCGCGACAAGCTCGTGTTCCTTGTCGAGGCCATTCCCGACGATCTCGAGCGATCCTGGCCGGCGGGAATGCCGATCGATGTTCGGCCCACCCTCAAGATCGCCGCGCCATGAACGCCGCCATCGAGGTCCGGGGCTTGGCCAAGAGTTTCGGCAACAGGCTCGTAGTCCGCGATCTCGACCTCAGCGTGCCCCGGGGCCAGATCTACGGTTTCCTGGGGCCGAACGGCAGCGGCAAGACCACCACGCTTCGAATGCTCTGCGGCCTCTTGCGCCCGGACAAGGGCCAAGGAACCTGCCTTGGCCACGATATCCTGACCCAGTCCGAGGCGATCAAGCGCCAGGCCGGCTACATGACCCAGCGCTTCAGCCTCTATGAGGATTTGAGCATCGCCGAAAATCTGGATTTCGTCGCGCGGGTGCACGGGCTACCCCGGCGGCGCCAAAGAATTGAGGCGGCGCTGGAGCGCCTAGGGCTTGCACATCGCCGGCGGCAATTGGCGGGTGCTCTCTCCGGGGGTTGGAAGCAGCGCCTGGCCTTGGCGGCGTGCATTCTGCCGGAGCCGCAATTGTTGCTGCTGGACGAGCCCACGGCCGGCGTCGATCCCAAGGCGCGGCGCGAATTCTGGGACCAGATCCACGGCCTCGCGCATGCGGGCATGACAATCCTGGTCAGCACCCATTACATGGACGAAGCGGAACGCTGCCACGCCATCATCTATATCGCGCAAGGCCGCATCCTGGCCAAGGGCGCGGTCCTGGACGTGATCGCCGAAGCAGGCCTGTCCACTTGGCAGGTAGCGCTCCGCCATTACGACGGCGCGAGGCTCGCGGAATTGTCGCGCGTGCTCGATGCGACACCCGGGATCGACGCGGTCGCGGCCTTCGGCACCGGATTGCATGTGGGAGGCCGCGACGAGAGGGCGCTCGCCAATGCGATCGCGCCATGGCGCGATAATCCGGAATTGTCGTGGTCGCCCGCTCGAGCCACGCTCGAGGACGTGTTCATCCATCTCGTTGCCGAGGCGGACGCTCGCGCGCCGGCGAACGGAAACTAGGCGCCATGCTCGGATTTCTTCGCCGGTTCCTCGCGGTTTTCTTGAAGGAATTCGTGCAGATGCGGCGCGACCGCATGACCTTCGGCATGATGGTGGGGGTGCCGCTGTTGCAATTGACCTTGTTCGGCTATGCCATCAATTCCGATCCCAAGGCGCTCCCCACCGCGTTGATTGCCGCCGACAATTCGACCCTCGCGCGCTCGTTCACCCGCGCGCTGGAAAACACCGGCTATTTCCGCCTGCTGCCCGAGCCAGTCGGCGAGAAGGAGGCCGATCGGCTGCTGGCCATGGGCGAAGTGCAGTTCGTGCTTCATCTGCCGGTCGATTTCCAACGCGACGTTTTGCGGGGCCAACGCCCGGCGATCCTGATAGAGGCAGACGCGACCGACCCGGCGGCCACCAGCAACGCGATCGGCGCGCTCATGGAACTCGAAGGCCAAGCACTTCGCCACGACCTTAAGGGCGCGCTCGCGCCCCTTGCGCCGGGCCAGTCGCCGTTCGAGATCCGCATTCATCGCCGCTACAACGAGGAAGGCATCACCCAGCACAACATCGTGCCAGGATTGATGGGCGTCGTTTTGACCATGACCATGGTGATTATGACCGGCCTTGCCATGACGCGCGAGCGCGAGCGCGGCACGATGGAGAGCCTGTTGGCGCTCCCGATCCGGCCCCTGGAGGTGATGCTGGGCAAGATCGTGCCCTATATTTTCGTCGGCTACGTGCAGATCGGCCTCATCCTGATCGCGGCCGCGTATCTCTTTCGGGTGCCGATCCTGGGCTCGATCGGGCTGCTCTCCGGCGCCTCCATTCTGTTCATCGCCGCCAATCTCGCGATCGGGTTCACCTTTTCGACGCTGGCGCGCAACCAGCTCCAGGCGATGCAGATGTCGTTTTTCTATTTCCTCCCGTCGCTGCTCCTCTCCGGGTTCATGTTTCCGTTCCGGGGCATGCCGGATTGGGCGCAGGCGATCGGGCAGGTGCTGCCGCTCACGCATTTCTTGCGGATCGTGCGCGGCATCATGCTGAAGGGGAACACTTGGCCCGAGATCGGGCCCAGCCTGTGGCCCATCGCGGCCTTCATGCTGGCGGCCGGGACGATCGCGCTGCTGCGCTATCGAAGGACGCTGGATTAGGGTTTGGCCGTGGGCTTGGCTTGAATCCACGACGATCGCACATGATGAGAATGCCAGAAACCGGATTCGAACCTTGGCCGACGCCCTTCCCAAATCCGGCCACAGAGGGCCACGAATTCGGCACCCTCACATTACCGGATCATATAAACCTTGCGAATTGTCTCGTGCACCCGGCAGGTGCCGTTCCAGCCTTGGGGGAAGAAGGCGATGGTGTCGGGCGCGATCTCGATCACCTCGCCCGAATCGTGGGTGTAGGTGCAGCGCCCCAGCAGAAAGTGGCAGAACTCGTCCTGCGTCACCTCGCAGCGCCAGAAACCGGGCGTGCATACCCAGATGCCGGTTTCGTTTTCGCCCGAAGGCCCCTTGTGGAGGAGAATTCCCGAGGTCATCGACTGCCCCTCGATCATGGTCGGGATCGGCCCCCAATCCTTGAGCGGGGTATGCGTTTTGGGATCGCGGAGGTGAGGCGCGCTGAAGTTTGCGATCGCGGTCATGCGCGGAACTTTCCAGTGGTCGCGATCTCGGCGAGGACGCGAGCGGCCTTTTCCACGCCTTTTTGCGATTGCATGTGGCGGGCGATCTCCGCCAATCGCGCCTTCATCGCCTGGTCGCCGATCAGGCGTTTGATCGCGCCCGAGAGTTCATCATCCGTCCAGGAATAGCGCAGCAATTGATCGCCATAGCCCGTGTCGTGGATGCGCGCGGCATTGTCGAGCCCGTCCCAGCAGAACGGCATGATGAGCGCGGGCTTTCCGAAATAGAGCGCCTCGTTGAAGCTGTTATTGCCGCCGTGATGGATGAAGAGATCGACGAGCGGAATGACCGACGGCTGGGGATACCAGGATTCCAGATGCACGTTGCCCGGCACGCCCGAATATTCCCCGATGTAATCCCCGACATTCATCAGGAACCGATAGGGCAATCTCCCGAAGAGCCCGATCATGCGCTTGTAGAGATCGACATCCGCCGCCCCCAGCGAACCGAAGCTCACATAGACGAGCGGCTTGTCGTTCCGAGCGGCGAAGGCGGGCACTTCATAGGCGCCCTCGTCGCGCACGCAGCCCTCCAGATATTGGAACCGGGCCGGGTCGAGCTTTTGGCGGCGCTTGAAGGCCAACGGCTTGGGGTAGAGGAGCAGGTTCATGGTGGGCGAGGCCTCGAAGAATTCGCCCAGTGGATAGGGCTCGTGGCCGATTTTCCCTAGGAACTCGTTGAAGCGGTCATGCGTGGGCTTGACCAAGCGCCGGAATTCCTCGTCGAATTCCTTGAACCCAACCTTGTCGTTCTCGTGACAGCCGGAGAGGTGGGGCGGAATGGCGGGATCTGGAATCTCGTTCTCCGAGCACGAGATGATGCGCACCCATGGCGTGCCCGCGCGCTTGATCGCGGGAAACAGGATCACGTTGTCGACCGCGACGAGATCCGGCTTGAGGCGCCGGAGGTGGGCGTTCAAGCCATCCTCCGCCAGGATCGCCGAATCGACGATCGCCTCCCACACCGGAATCACATAGGTCGGCAATTGCTCGATCGGCGACAAACGGAAATGCGGCAAGTGGCCTGCGATGAAATTGGCCCAGAACTTGGCGATTTCCTCGTCCGACATGCCGCCCGACATGTCGACCAGATTCTCCTGGAAGCCGTATTTCTCGAATACGCCCTTGAAGCCCTTGTCGCAGACGAAGACCGGGTTGTGGCCAATGCGCTTCAAGACTTGCGCGATGCCCACGCAATTCAGCGCCGGCCCGAACGCGGCCTCGGGGAAGAGGACGATGGTCATGGCGCGCTTGCGCGACGTTCTTGCCGACTTGGCCTTCGGCTGCGCCTTTGGCTTTGCCGGCGCCCTTCGCCTCGGCTTGACCGGCACCTTCGACCGGGCGGCGACATTTGGAGGAGCCTTGCCTTTCGATTTCGCTCTTACTTTCGTTTTTACTTTTGCTTTCGCCTTCGCCTTGGGCCTACCCTTGCGTTTGGCCGTGCGCTCCATGGTTGCCATGTTAGCTCTTTTCCAGTCCTGGCCAACTCGATTAGGTCAAGAAAACGTGCCCATCGGCCGGCGCCCATTCGCACCAGACCTTCTGGCCCACGGTCAGACGCCGCGCCACATCGGCGGCGCTGCCGACCCGCGCCATGACCGGGGCGACAAGCCCGGCGACGCGCACGCGCACCAATTGATCCTGCCCAAGATACGCGATGTCCTCGACCGTTCCGGAGACGACATTGGCGCTTTCGGAAGAGGTCGGCGCCAGATGGACGCGCAGGCGTTCCGGGCGGATCGCGAGCGTCGCCGGAACGCCCGAGCCGCCGCCATCGGCCTTGAGCGCGCCCAGCCCCGCGACCTCGACGCCGCCTTGAACGGACCGCCCTTCGAAGAAGTTCATGAGCCCGATGAATCCGGCGACGAACCGATTGGCGGGGCGCTCATAAAGAGCGCGCGGCGATTCGAGTTGCGCCACGCGCCCGTCCCGCATGAGAGCGATGCGGTCGGCCATGGCGAGCGCCTCTTCCTGATCGTGGGTCACGACCATGAAGGCGATGCCGGTCTCGTGGTGTAGGCGCTTCAATTCCACCTGCATTTCGCCGCGCAGCTTCTTGTCGAGCGCGGCAAGCGGCTCGTCCAGCAGAAGTACGCGCGGGCGTTTCACCAGTGCTCGGGCCAAGGCGACCCGCTGGCGCTGTCCGCCGGAGAGCTGGTGCGGCCGGCGTTCCGCCAAGCGCCCAAGCTGCACGAGGTCGAGGGTCTCCGCGACCCGGCGGGAGCGCTCCGGTCTCGGCACCCCTTCCATCTCCAGGCCATAGGCGACGTTGGCGGCGACCGACATGTGCGGGAAGAGCGCGTAGGACTGGAACATCATGTTGACCGCGCGACGATTGGGCGGGATGGCGGTGATGTCCCGCCCGTCGAGCCAGACGCGGCCCGCGTCCGGGCTCTCGAAGCCGGCGACAAGGCGCAGAAGAGTGGTCTTGCCGCAGCCCGAGGGCCCAAGGAGCGCAAAGAACTCGCCCTCCGCCACCCCCAGCGTCACATCATCCACCGCGGAGACGGAGCCGAAGCGTTTGCCGATCCCTTCGACGGCGACGACGTCGTTCACGCCGGCTCATCGCGGCGAAGCCGCTGTGAAACCAAGATGAGAAGGAAGCTCGCGCCGAGCACGATGGTGGCGACCGCGTTAATTTCCGGCGTCACGCCAAAGCGGATCATGGCGTAAATCTGCATCGGGAAAGTGGTTGAAGCGGGTCCGGCGCCGGCGGTGAAATAGGCGATAATGAATTCGTCCACCGACAGCGTGAAGGCAAGGAGCGCCCCGGACAGCACGCCCGGAAAGATGGTCGGGAGCGTGATGCGGAAGAACGTGCGCGCCTCGGAGGCGCCCAGATCGATCGAGGCCTCGATGATCGTATTGTCGAAATGCTTGAGCCTCGTGCGCACGACGGCGCAGACGAAGGCAATATTGAACACCGCGTGCGAGGCGATAATGGTATGGAGCCCGAGCGTGAGGCCGAGAAAGGTAAAGAACGACAAGAGCGCGATCGCCAGCACGATGTCGGGAATAATCATCGGCACGTAAACCGCGGCGTCCAGGAACGCGCTCGGCCGCATCCGCTCCAACCCGAGCGCCAAGAGGGTGCCGATCGCGGTCGCGATCAGCGTGGAGATCGTCGCGACGATGAGGGTGTTGACGACGGCGCCGCGGATCGCCGCATTGCCGAGCATCTTGCTGTACCATTCGACCGAGAATCCTGTCCAGGCGGTGGGCAGTCCGCTCTCGTTGAACGAGAGCGCCACCAGCACGGCGACGGGGCCGTAGAGAAACAAAAAGACGAGCGCGAGGTGCCCATCCAGCGCGCGCCGGCCGGTCCTCGCCCTAGGCATGGGAGCCCGCGCCCTCGGCACGCCTGGCAAGCAAGGCTTGCGCCAGCAGCAGGAGCAGCATGAGCGCGATCAATAGAAAGGCGATCCCGGAGCCGAACGGCCAATCGCGCGCCGACAGGAACTGGTTGAAAATCAAATTGCCAACCATCAACGTCCGGCCGCCGCCCAGGAGATCGGCGGTCACGAAATTGCCGATGCTTAGCACGAACACGAACACACACCCCGCGGCGACTCCCGGCATCGTGAGCGGCAGCGTGATACGCAGGAAGGTGCGAACGCCCGTGGCGCCCAAATCCGCCGAGGATTCCAGTATTTCCTGGTCGAGCCGCGAGATCGAACTGTAGAGCACCAGCACCATGAAGGGCAGGTAGCCGTAGAGAAGACCGACAACGAGGGAGAACTCGTTATAGAGAAGCGGCAGCGGCTCGTCGATGAGGCCGAGCCCTCTGAAGGCGTGGTTGAGCAGCCCTTCCCGATTGAGCAGCACGATCCAGGCATAGGTGCGGATGAGATAATTGCTCCAGAACGGCAGAATCGCCAGGATCAGCAGGGGAACCTGCCAGCGCTTGGGCGCGGTGGCGATCCGATAGGCCGCCGGATAGCCGATCAGAAGCGCGATGAGCGTCGTGAGCGCCGCGATCCTGGCCGAGACGACAAAGATGGACAGATAGAGCGGATCGGCGGCGCGGGCATAATTGTCGAGAGTGAAGACGTAATCGATGCCGCCGTAGGTCCCGCGTTCAAAAAAACTGTAAACGAAGACGATGGCACAGGGCGCCACGAGAAAGAGGGCGAGCCAGCCCAGCCCCGGTCCCAACAGCACCGTTCGGCGGACGATTTCCCGCCGGGCCGAAGCCGACCGGCCCAGCCAGGCGCCCGCAGCCTCCGGCGAGGCATGCCCGCGCCCCGAGGACGAAGTCATCGAGGAACAACCCGCCTACTTTAGCGCCTATCGGCCGCCGCCGAGGATTACTGCGCCGCCAGGATCTCGGTCACGACGCGGGTGAAGTCCTTCTGCCCGTCGCCGAGATCGCGCAACTGTTCCTGCTGGAATAGCATTTCCGACGAAATGGCAAGCGACGGATAGGTCGTCAGCAGCGTCTGATCCAGCATTCCGACCGCCTTCGCGTTCGGCACTTTGTAGAACGTGAAGCCGACGATGGAGGCGGCCACGTCGGGCCGCATGATGTAATCGAGGAAGGCATGCGCCGCTTCCTTGTGCTCGGAAGCTGAGGTGACGACCATGGCATCGACCCACAGATCGCTACCCTCAGTCGGGACCACGAACTTGATGGCCGGGTTCTCGGCAATGCCGAAATTGCACCAGCCGTCCCAGGCGTGCACCAGGAGCGCCTCGCCCGACACAAGCTTCGAATAGAAGGTCGTGTCGTCATAGGCGAGGAGATTCTTCTTCGCCGCCACCAGCAGATCTCTCATCGCCGCCAGTTCCGCCGGATCCGTGGTGTTCACCGAATAGCCCAGCGCCTTGGCGCCCGCGGCCATCAGCCAGCGGTCGGTGGAAAGCATGGTGATCTTGCCCTTAAGGTTGTCGGCGGGCTTCAGCAAATCGTTCCAGCTCGTCGGTTCGGGCTGCACCAAGTCGCTGCGGTAGCACAGCCCCGTGGTGCCCCATGTATAGGGGATCGAGAACTTGTTGCCTGGGTCGAAGGGGAGGTTGCGCGCTTCCGCGTACAGATTGGCGAGGTTGGGCAGCTTGGCGTGATCGAGTTCGGTGATCAGGCCGAGCTGCGCCAGCGCCTCGACGAACGGGCCGGAGGCGAAGACCACATCAAGGCCCTTGCCGCCCCCGGCGGTGACCTTGCCCATCATGTCTTCGTTGTCGATTATGACTGTCCATTCTGTCTCGATGCCGGTGTCCTTGGTGAAGTTCGCCAGCAGATCCGGCGGCCAATACGCATCCCACTGGGCAATTACGATCTTTTCGGCCGCCAGCGCGGACTGCGCCAGAAGCGTCAAAGCCGCCGCCAACGCCACGCATTTCACATGTCTCAACATGTCGATGCCCCCTGCTTTTTTCATTACCGCCAGCGTCGGCCGGGTCGGATTTCACCGATCTGCGGCTGCCGTCGCCCGCGTCTGCGCCAGCAAGTGTTCCATGCCGTGCGCCGGTGGTCAACCGGGTTTCGGCGGCTGCGCCCGAGTTGGTCGGATGAATTCCTGGCCTACGCGCCATCGCCCGCCATGCACGCGAAGTCAGCCTCGCGCGCCCGTGCCGATCTCTACGCCACCGCCAGTTTTTTTTCCGTTGCGAAGACAGAGAGGCCGAGCCATTGCTGCATAGAGTTGGCGAGGCGCTTTTCGCCGATCAGCTCGAGCTTGCCTTTTTCCAATTCGGCCCGAACGCTGGTCAATCCCATCCAGATCGCGGTCATAATGCGCAAGGGGCAACGCACATGAAGATCGATTTCATGGCCGGGATCGACCGAACAAAGATCGACCTCGCCGCCATCGATCACCAGCCACCAGTCTCGGCGCTTGGCGGGCGCGTCGAAATAGCGGAATTGGATGGTGGAGCGCCGCTCTGGCAGCGGCTTCGGATTGAACTTGCGGCGCATGTCCCACATCAGCAACGACGGATCGAGATTCTGGAGGGTGAGCCTTGATTCCACCCAGCGCTGGCCCCAATAGCCCAGCGACATCACGACTTCGCGCAGTTCCTCGCCGGCGCGCGTCAGGTGATAATCGACAATGCCGGATTGGCCGGTCGGTCGCGTCTCGATCACGCCTGCCTGTTCCAGCTCCTTCAAGCGCTTCGAGAGCAGAGTCGGCGACATCCGGGGCACGCCGCGACGCAGATCGTTGAAACGTGTGCTCCCGCACAATAACTCGCGCACGATCAGGATGGTCCAGCGCGAGCAGGCGATCTCCGCCGCCATCGCCACCGGACAGAATTGGCCATAGCCGCCTTGAAGCTTCATGGGCGCCTCCAGGATCAATTTCGGCTAAACCTAGCCCAGCTTTCGCGCCGGTACAATTTCTGAAGCGAATCAAGCGCAATGTTCTCTCGCAGGGCCAGGTGATCAAAAAAACCACGTTTTATCAATCGGTTGCGACGGCACCTCGGCACCGCAACCGGTTGGTACAGATCCTGGACTGGAAATCGGGTGGGCTCGGTGCGAAAACCCGCACCCGACAAATTCGAACTTTCCGGAGAGACGACATGAACGCCACCGCGCCCGCCAAAAAAATGACCGAGGAAGTTTTTGACCCGGTTGCCATCGTCCGCGGCTTAGGGACACAATTCGCCCAGCGCGCCGAAAGGGCCGCCGACAATGATGAATTCGTCGCCGAAAACTATTTCGACCTCAAATCCGCCGGCCTGATCGAGGCCGCGGTGCCCAGCGAGCTCGGCGGTCACGGGTGCGAGGTTGAGACGCTTGCCGCCATGTTGCACGAATTGGCCCATCATTGCGGCTCGACCGCGCTCGCCTTTTCCATGCATACGCATTCCGTGGCGATGCCCGCCTGGCGCTGGCGCCACCAGAAGGCGCCGGTCGAGGCGCTTCTGAAGCGGGTCGCGACGGAGCGCATCGTGGTGCTGACGAGCGGCGGATCGGATTGGGTCGCCGGCACCGGCAAGGCAGAGCGCGTCGAAGGTGGATTCCGGATCACTGCGCGCAAGATTTTCACGTCCGGCGCGCCGATCGGCAACCTCTTGATGACCGGAGCGGTTCTCGAGGAGAGCGGACAGGCGCCGATGGTGTTGCATTTCGGCGTGCCAATGAATTCGCCCCATGTGCGCGTTCTCGACACCTGGCGGACGCTCGGCATGCGCGGAACCGGGTCGCACGATGTCATGATCGAGGGCCATGTCGTGCCCGAGGCGGCGGTGGCACTGAAACGCCCGGCGAATGAATGGCATCTGTTGTTCCATGTCATCTCGATGATCGCCTTTCCGCTCATCTATGCGGTTTATCTGGGCGTGGCGGAGAGTGCCCGCGATATCGCGCTTAACCTCGCCGCCAAGCGCCGCAGGGATCGATCGGTCGTTTCGCTGGTCGGACGCATGGAGACGGAATTGCGCGCCGCCCAACTCGCTCATGGCGCGATGCTGGCGGCAGCCCGCACGAATGACCCATCGCCCGCGACCACCAACGAAATCATGATCGGCCGCCAATTGACGGGCCGCCACGCGATCGCGGCGGTCGAATGCGCGATGGAGGCGACCGGTGGCGCCGGTTTCTATCGCGTGTCCGGGCTTGAGCGCCGGTTCCGCGACATCCAGGGCGCGCGTTATCATCCGATGCAGGCTGGCACGCAACAGGAATTCGCCGGTTCGATGGCGCTTGGCCTGCCGATCGAGAAGGTGTTCTGAGAAGCCGGAGTGGCTGCGGCCGCCGATAGCCCCGGCGCCTAGCGACCGACGATTTCCGGCACCTTTTCGGCCGGGGGCGTGTTGCGCGAGCGCTGGCAGCGCACCTGGCCGTCGATCACCACCATGCCGATCCCCGGCAGATCGCCGAGCCCGATCGAGCCGAGGAGATCGGCTCCGGCGGAATGCTGCGCCTTGTCCAGGAACACGAAATCGGCGGCGCGGCCCTGCTCGATCAGCCCGCAATCGAGCTCGCGCATTCGGGCCGTGTTTCCAGTGGCAAAGCAGATCACTTTTTCGGCCGGAAAATTGCCGAAGGAAGAAAGCATGGCGATCATGCGCAGGATGCCCAGAGGCTGCACGCCAGACCCGGCCGGCGAATCGGTGCCGAGGATGACCCGGTCGAGTTGGTTCAACTCGGCCGCGACCTTGGCCGCGTGCAGGCCGGCCATCTCGTTGCCATTGTGCACGATCTCGATCGCGCGCGCGCATTGCTCGCACAGGCATTCGATCTGTTTCAACGGCAGCGCCGTGTGGCCGCCATTAATGTGGCCAATCACGTCGGCGTCGGCCTCCAGCACCACGTCCTTGTCGATATAGCCAGAGCCCGGCACCGAAGGACCACCGGTGTGGATGGTGGAGCGGATGCCGTATTTGCGCGCCCAGGCCACCATCTGCTTGGCCTCCGCCCCCGCCTTGACCGAGCCGAGACCGATCTCGCCCAGCAACTTGACCCCGGATTTGGCGAGGTCGGCGAAGTCGCTTTCAACCATCCCCTTCTCGAGGATCGGCGCGCCGGCGTGAATCTTCACCCCGCCGGGGCGGTAATTCATGAAAGCGCGCTGGGCGGTGATGGCCAGGGCCTTCAAGCCGACGATATCCTTCGGGCGCCCCGGCAGATGCACCTCGCCGGCCGAGATCATGGTCGTGACCCCGCCATTCAGACAAGAATCGATCCAACCCAATTGATTCTGGCGCGGGGTCCAGTCGCCGAAGACCGGATGCACATGGGAATCGATGAGGCCCGGCGCCAGCGCCGTGCCCTTTGCGTCGATTTCGATTTTCGCGCGGGTTGTGTCGCAGTCCTTTTCGCGCCCGAATTCGGCGATGCGGTCATCGATCGCGACCAGCGTATCGGCGTCCAGGATCGGGCGCCTGAGATCGCCCGAGAGCATCAGCCCGATCTTGCGGATGACCATCTTGCCGGAAGATGTGCCGGCGGCGCTGGGCTCTGCCATTGTCGTGCCTCCAGTGTTCAGATGTCAGATGTCGGATGCCAGGTTTCTGACATCTGATCCCTGACATCTGGCATCTGATTACCGTAGTCCATCCTCGCCCTTGATCTCGTGCTTCTGCAAGCCGGCGATGCGCGGGTGCGGCCGGCCGGAATCGGTGACCACGATCGCGACCAGGATCTCGTCGGCGCGAGGGCCGTCGGCCACCCGCACTTCCATGGCGTCGAAATGGCTGCGCACGAAGGCGGCGTCCTTGTGGCCCAGCGGCACATCGATGGTGGTTCCCTGCCCGCCCATCTTCTTGGCCGAGGGGATGAGAGCCGCACCCTTGGATAGCACCTCGCGCACCGGCTTGCCGAGCTTGGGATGCAGAATCGCCGCCGCGTGCTCCAATTCGCCCGCCTCGCCGACGATCGCCGCCTTGCCGTAACTCTCGGCCTTCCCGCCTTCGATCCCCAGCGCCGCCACCGCGCGCTTGGTCAGGAGCCCACCCAGCTCCTCGCCGATCACGGACAGCGGTTCCAGATCTTCCGCGAATTTCCCGGCGAAGGGATTGGCGATAATGGCGATGGCCGCCGCCTTGCGCGTAGGAGGTGCTACTTCGCGCCCACCGTCGCGCCGGGTCTCTTCGACGGTGACGATGATCTTGCGGATACTGGCCGGCATTTTGTCCCCTCCCTTCACGCTAGTTTCTTCAGGATATCAAGGAGCGCCCGGCGTTCCGGTCCCCGCAGCGGATGCAGGGTCGCGGCCGCGATCGCATCGGTGCGGGCGATCGCGCGCGCTAGCAGAGCCGCCCCCGCCGGCGTCAATTCGATGAGGCGCGAGCGGCGATCCTTGGGATCGGCGCGGTGATTGATGAGCGCGCGGTGTTTCAGCCGCGAATCCACGCCCGACATGGTCGCGCGGTCCATGCCGGTCAGGCGGCCGAGCTCGGCCTGGGACAATGGCCCCGATTGGCGGAGAATCGCCAGGGCCGCGAATTGCATGGAGGTGAGATCGAGGCCGTTCATCGCGCCGGCGAAGATCGCCATGTGGCGCTGATAGGCGCGCCGCAGCCAGAACCCGGCCTGATCCTCGAGCCGGTAGGATTTGCCTGTCGGCGCGGGAATCGCGCGCGGCCTGGCGGCGATGGGACCCTGATCGCCCCCACTCCGGTTTTCCCGTTCGCCCCCACCCTTACCCTCCCCCTTCGAGGCGGAGGGAACAATACTGTCCGGTCTTTCGTGCATTTCGCTCCTCCTAGCGCAGACCGTCCTCGCCCTTCGCGTCCTTGGCGGCGAGGCCACCCATGCGTTCGTGCACGCGGGCGCCCGTGCCCATGGCAAGGACGAACATGAGCTCATTTGGCTTGGGCGCATCGTTGATGCCAACCTCGATCGTATCGAAATGCGAGCGCACAAAGGCGGCATTCACATGGTGCAGCGGCACGTCGATGCGCGAGCCCGCCGAGCCTACCTTCTTGGTCGAGGGCACGATCGCCTTGGTGCCACCTAGAACCTCGCGCATCGAATAGCCGCCGGGCGCGTGCCAGAGCGCACCATGTTCGATCTCGCCATCCAATCCAACGAGGGCGGCCTTGCCATAGGATTGGATGGAACTGGGTCCGCCCAAGGCATCGACCAGTTCCCGCGCCATGGCGAGGCCCAGGGGCTCCAAGGATTTCATGAACGGCTGAAGCTCCGCCACATATTTGCCGGCGAAGGGATTCTTGATCACCGCCAGGATGGCGCCGCGCCGGCGAGGCTCGGCAACAGGTGGACCGCCATCGTGCCAGATCTTGTCCAGGATCAATTGCTGCTTGCGAATCGCGATATCGGGCATGCTTGCTCCCTTCAGGCCGCGCACGGCAAATAATTCTTGAGTTCCGGCCCCGCCACGATCCGCTCGCGACCCTGAAGCCGCAGATAGGCCGCCCCGATCAGGCCATCGGCCAGGGCAAGGCCCGCGCGGGTGGCCCCGGCGGCGAGCGCCGCCTGGATCGCCGGTTCCGGCAATGCGCCGACCGCGACCGTCACCGGCAATTGGCCGAGATCGCTGTCGTCCTTCACTTCGCTGGCAGGCAGACGTTGAATAGAGGGGTGTGCCACATCGACCGCGTTGGCGATCATGGTGGCGGCGGCATCGGCTTGGGCTGCGTCACGGGCGAGCACGGTGACCGCATCGGCTATCCCTAAGGATTGCGACCGGCCGCGCCAGCCCGAGGTAGCGATGCCGCGCAATGGATCGGCGGCGGAAATTCGCAGGCGCGCATCGATCCCAGGTGCGGAAACGTCGCCGACGATTCCGGCCAATAGGCGCTCGCCTTGCGCCAGATGGAAGGCGATGTCGCCGCCATTGTTGATAACGATCTTGCGGCAATCGGCGGCCTCGCGCATGTAGTGGAGCATATGATCGGCGACCGCACCCGCGACCGCGGCCATCGGCGTCACGAAATCGCGCCGCCAAGGGAAAACGGCATCGGCCATGCGCCTTGCGACCGGGCCATGCAACAATGGCGGCGTCTCGCCAATGGGCAGGCGCAACAGATCCAGCTCCGCCACCAGGCGCGGCAGGATTTCGGGAAACACCTTCGCCGCCGCGTGGCCTGCGCGCGCGCAATCACGGGTTTCACCTTCGATCGCGATCACCAGATCGATGGGCCCGTGCTGGAAATGCAACCTGCCATCGGGCAGGCGGGCGAATGTCGCATTCATGGTTTCGCCTCCTCGCCGCCCCTGGGCGCCAAGGAGGGGGCCAAGGAGGGCGCGCCTAACGGCCAGGGATTCTCGACATGCGGGGACACCAGGATTCGATTCTCCTCGGCCAACACTTGGGCCAAGGGAACGACCCGATCCATGTGGCCACCCATGTCGCGGTAATCCTCGAGGCGGAGCGTGAACTCGATCGGGAACACGATGGCCGGCGTCGGCACGTAGCCGGTGGAACGATCCGGCAGGCGGCTAACATCGACCATCACGGTGATGCCGCCGCCCGGCCACACATAGGTGGGTGCGCCGCCG
>CAZIUB010000099.1:0-34365 GCA_964542425.1 uncultured Rhodospirillaceae bacterium
TTCGAACCGATGTCGCCCCACCACGACAGCATCGAGCCGGTGCCGGCCAGGAATTGCTGGAAGCCGGTGGTGCCCGGATCGGCGTTGAGTTGGTCGGCCGGTTCGCTCGGTAGCGCGTCGATCACGTCCTGGATGGCGCGCACCCAGGCTGGGTTGTTGATGCGCGGCTTCATGCTGTCGGCGTCGAACAGCCACGCCGGATCGTCCGGGTGCTTGGCGTACGCGGTCGCCCGGCTGCCCAGGAAATAGAACCCGAATCCGCCCCAGCCCTTGATCGGATCGAGATAGCCATAGGCGTCCTGGCCGCCGATCTTCTTGCCCTTGAGGAACTTCGTGACCTCTTGCACCTTTTGCCAGGTCTTCGGCACGCCCCACTCGCCTTCGTGGCCTTCGGCCTTCCAGGCGGCGGCGAGATCTGAATCCGAGAAGTAATCGGTGCGGTAGTTGAAATTGTGGCAATCGCCATCAATCGAGATGCGATAGGTCTTGCCGCCCCAGGTGCCGACCGGCGCCTTCAGATAGCCGACATAATCGTCCATTTCGATCTGGGCCTTGACCCAATCCGGCATCTCGGAGGCCAGGCCCTTGCCGCAAACGTCGCCCTCGAAGGGGGCGCCCATCTCGATGATGTCGAAATCGACGGTGCCGGTGGCGATGGCCTGCTGCAGGCGCGGATTGTAGTCGGCCTGGGCCAGATCGATCCAAGTGATCTTGGCGCCGGTATAGGCCTCCCACGGCTTCAGGAAGCCGCGGAACAGCAAATTGTGCAGGTTCTGGTTGTTGAGCCCCATGAAGCTCAACTCGACGCCCTTGAACTCGCCCTCCTTGACATTGGCCTTGGTGGGTTCGAGGGTCATCGCGCCCACCTTTTGCCAATCCGCGTCGGTCGGCGATCCCTTGCCGACGCCCGGAACTTGCAGAAGGGCCGTGCGCAGATCGCCGGCGGCCCTGGCCTTGCTCGAAAAGCCGCCCAGCGCACCCGTGGCACCCAAAGCGGTGACGGCCGCCGCGCCCTTCATCAGGCGGCGACGGCTCAGCAATTTGTATAGATCCAGCCTCATGGCAGTTTCTCCCAGATGTTATTTGTTGTGCCTGCACGGCCCTTCACTTCGCGGCTGACGGATCGGCCGGTGTCTGGAGCTGGCCGCGCAAGGCCCAATCGCGAGCAAGGCCCAATTCGTGAGCGCGGCCAATTTCATGATTCCGACCATCAGACGCAAAAATCCGTGCGGCGAAGGACGCGATCCCAGTATGCAACAGGGTCAACCATTGTCAATGCGTCCAAGGCGCCGAATACCAGACCTAGCCGATCCGCTTGCCGGTTTCGGCGTCGAACAGGTGGACGTTAGCCAAATCGGGCTCGATCGGCAGCATTTCGCCGGGCCGCGCCGAGATGCGCTCGCGAAAGACGCCCATGATCTTCTGGTTGCCAAGCTTGGCGAAGACCTGGGTTTCCGAACCGGTCGGCTCGATGACCGAGATTTCCACTTTCACCTGGCCGCCGCCGAGCGAGAAATGCTCGGGCCGGACGCCGTAGATGGCCGGGCGATCGTCCGCAAGGCCCGGCGCCTCGGCCAGCGGCAGGGCAATGCCGCCCTCGGTCAGGAACGAGGCCTTGCCGTTCCCGCGGATGGTTCCCGGGATCAGGTTCATGGCCGGCGAGCCGATGAACCCGGCCACGAACACATTCTCCGGTCGATCGTAGAGCTCCAACGGCGAGCCGATTTGCTCGACGATCCCGTCATGCAACACAACGATGCGGTCGGCCATGGTCATCGCCTCGACCTGGTCGTGGGTGACATAGACCGTGGTCGTCTTCAGGCGCTGGTGCAGTTCCTTGATCTCGGCGCGCATCTGCACCCGAAGCTTGGCGTCCAGATTCGACAGCGGCTCGTCGAACAGGAAGACGTCCGGGTCCCGCCCGATGGCCCGGCCCATTGCCGCGCGCTGGCGCTGACCGCCGGAAAGCTGGCGCGGGTATCGCGAGAGATAGGGAATCATGTCCAGGATTTCGGCGGCGCGGCGCACGCGCGTCTCGATCTCGGCCTTGGGCGTCTTGCGCATCTGCAGCGAGAATCCCATGTTCTCGGCCACCGTCTTGTGCGGGTAGAGCGCGTAGTTCTGGAAAACCATCGCGATGTCGCGGTCCTTGGGCGGCAAATCGTTGACGATGCGATCGCCGATCCGGATGTCGCCCGAAGTGATCGGCTCCAATCCGGCGATCATGCGCAGGAGCGTCGATTTCCCGCAGCCCGACGGCCCGACCAGGGCCATGAACTCGCCATCGGCTATCCCGATGGAAACCCCATGAATGACCTCTTGTTCCCCATAGGCCTTGCGCACGCCGATGACGTCAACCGAGGCCATGCCCTTGCTCCATCCCCCGTTTCGAAAATCCCCGATCTTCATTCCGATCGCGGGTCTTGTGGATACCGGCAATCTCTAGTGTCCCGATTCTGAAATTCGCCAGATCACCGGGCGATACCCCGAGCGAATTTCAGAATCGACAGGACACTAGCAACTTATCGAGTCTAGTGTCGTATTCGGTTTTGCAAGTTCGCTCGGCGCTCCTGGGCGCGTGATCTGGCGAACTTTAAAAGCCACGACACTAGGGGTTGGCGCGACAGCGGGCAAGCACCTCTTGCGCGTCGATCAGAGCTTGCCTTTCGGCCGGCGCGGCCACGAACAGGCCAGCGGCCACACAGGCAAAATCGCAGGAAGCGGCCAGCGAATCGCCGACCGCCACGCGCGCCGCCAAGGCGCCGCAGAAACAATCGCCGGCGCCGTGGCTGGATATCGCGCTCACCGGCAGCGCCGGCATCCGCACCGGACCTTTGTCATTCCCAAACCACACAAGACCCTCGCGACCCAAGGTCACGATGATCCAGGGCGCCAATCGCTTCAGTTTGCCGACCGCGGCTTCGGCGTCATCGGGCGTCTTGACCGTCGAACCGGACAGCATGGAGGCCTCGACGCGGTTGACCACCAATATGTCGATAAGGCCTGTAAGATGGGGATTCCACGCCCGCCCCGGCGCGGCGTTCAAGACGATCTGCCCGCCGTGCCCGCGCGCGGCCTTGGCCGCAACTTCGTTCACCTCGTCCGTCAATTCATTTTGCAGGAGCAAAACGCGGCTATGCCAGAGCGATGGCCAAGCTTCGGCGATGGCATGAGGGTCCAAAGCGAGATTGGCGCCGGAAACGATGACCGCACCGTACTCGCCGTTTGGATCAAGGATCGCGACGCTCATCCCGCTGCTGGAAGTGGATACGATCTCGACGTGGCCCTCGTCGATGCCGGCCGATTTCAGGTTCTTGCGCAATCGCCGGCCGAAATCATCGTCACCGACGCACCCGCCCATGGAAGTGCGCGCTCCGAACTGGGCGGCGGCAACGGCCTGATTGCCGCCCTTGCCGCCACATTTGTAGGCCCAGGCCGAGCCGACCAGTGTTTCATCGAGGCTCGGCAGGCGCGGCGCCTGGACCACGATGTCAAGATGAAGGCTGCCGATGACGGAAACGTCCATCAAATGGCGCCGAACAGCGCTGATTGCAGGAGTCGCTGGCTGGCGACGGCATCCTGGCGCGAGATCGCGGCGGCAAGTTCGGCATTGTCGCGCAGCCTGGCGATCAGGCGAAACAAGCCTTCGGCCATCGCGATATTGGCGGAGCATTCCGATACGGGATCGAGCCCCATGGCGTCGGGGAAGGTATCGAAATAGATCGCCCTTTCGTATCCGATCTTGTCCAGCGTGAACAGCAGCTCAAGCGTTTGCGCAAGGTGCACGCTGCCCACGATCAGCCCGTCGTCCCGCTTTCCATACGCATCGTTAAGATGGATGCCGAGCAGCCGGCTCTTGCGGTGGACCAGGCTCGCGGAAAAGCCGGGCATTTCGTTGGCATACAACATGTGCGCGAAATCGAGCGTCGCGCCAAGATTGGGCGCGCCCACTTCCTCGATCATCAGCAGGGTCGTGGCGACGTTCGGCAGCAGGCTGAAGGCGCGCGGCTCGTTCGGCTTGTACTCGATGGCGATATCGATGCCGGGATTGTGCGCCGCCAGGCTTGACAAGGCCTCGGCGGTCTGGTCCCACAGCAAAAGGTAGTCGACCTGGAACGGGTAATCGAACCCGTCCTGGCCGAGCCACAGCGTCATGAGACTGCCGCCCGATTCAGCGAGCGTGTCAAGACCGCGTTTGGTCAGCTCCAGTGCCTTTCGCCGCCAGGCCGGATCGGGATGTGTCAGGGCACCCATCTTGAAGCCCGGATCGGAATAATAACGCATGGCAAATCCATTGAGACCGAGGCCGAGGTCGCCCAGGCGCTGCCTGAGTTCGGCCGGCGAGGTGAATTCCAGATGATCCGGGAAATTGAGATCGACCGCACTCAAGCCGGGGACGCCGGCAGCCCGCTCCAGCAGGTCGAGCGAGGTGATGCGGTTGCGCCCGGGCCAGATTTCGGCGGCATTCACCTTGAACGCGTTCAAACGCGTGGCATAGGGGAGCCGGGTCTTGATTTTGGTCATTTTCGGCCTCTGGTATTGCGCTTCGGGACGAAAGTTCACGCGCTACGCCAGGGGCGTCAAGTAAAAGTTGCCGGTCGCGAACCGAACTTGTCAAGCCGCCCGCGTTTCATGCGATAGTCCAGGCTTCCAACGCGCCAGCCCTAGGTTCCGGGCGGCTCTCGGCCGCCTCAGGAGTTCAAACATGCGCTATGAGCTAATGTTGCCTCACCAGATCCGCAAGGCGATCAAGGAAAACTTGCCGGTAGCCCTGCCGCTTGGGGTTCTGGAATATCATGGCGAGCATCTGGCCGTCGGCATGGACACCCTGGCCGTGGCGCGGATTCTGGATATCCTCGACGCCGAGGCCAATCTTGTCATCTTGCCGCCCTTTTACTATGGCGCCAGCAGCCACGCGGTCGAGCCGCCCGAGGGCAATGGATCGATCCATGTCGGTGCCGACAAACTGTTTCCCCTCGCCCAGGACATGTTCATGGGATTGCTGCGCGTCGGCTTCAGGAACATTCACTTCATCATCCATCACCAGACCGAGAACTTCGCCGTCGGAATGCCGACCGATCTGGCTTTCAAGTTCGCGGCCCGCCAGGCCATCTTCGCGTTCCTCGAGAAAGAACGCGGCGAGGGCTGGTGGGGCGACGCCAAAATGGCCGATTACTACGCCAAGCAGGCGGGCGGCGAGGACCCGTTCAATTGGATCAAGGGCCATCCGTTGATGACGCCGGAGATCACCCGGCAATTTCCGTTCGACCATGCGGCCAAGGGCGAAACCTCCCTGATGATGGCCCTGTGTCCCGAAGGTGTCGACATGAAGCGCCTCTCGGCCAAGAAGTGGTACACGCGGAGCGCCAAAGAAGCGTCCAGGAATCTCGGCGAAAAGGGCCGTGATCTGGTGCTCGCCCACTTGCGCCAGGTGCTGGGCCTCAATCGGAAGAAGAGAGCTCGTTAGAAACTCCGCTCATCACCCAACCGTGCCGCATCGCCCGTGGGGGCTTAGTGGATTGCGCAAGATCGACCCGGTCTCGCCCGCGGGCGATGCGAAACAAGGCGCGGTTTGACACGAGGCAACGGGTCGGGAGCGCATGAGCAAAGGGCCGATGGGCAATGCGGCTTGTCTGGCGGCTTGATCTTTGCGACGATGTCCGAACCAGGGGCGGGAGGCGATGGTGAGGCGCAGAAAATTCAAGACGAAACTGGGCGCCGCGCTCGACTTCACGATTCTGGGCTTCGGCGGCGCTCCCCTGGGCAATCTCTATCACCCGATAGCCGAGAAGACGGTGCAGGATACGCTCGATCATGCCTGGCGCGCCGGCATCCGCTATTTCGACACCGCGCCGCTCTATGGCTTCGGCCTTTCCGAGACCCGCCTCAATCACTTTCTGCGCGGCAAGAAGCGGGACGATTATGTTCTCTCGACCAAGGTAGGACGCCGGCTGGCGGCCTGTGCGCCGGCCGAACGCGACGGTAAGGGCAAGTTCTTTGCAACGCCCTCGCGCAAGGAAATCTACGATTACGGCCATGACGGGGTGATGCGCTCGTTCGAGGATTCCCTGGAACGTCTTGGCCTCGATCGCATCGACATCCTGTTCGTTCACGACATCGACGTCGCCAATCATGGCTCGGAACTCCTCCGCGACGCTAGAGTGAAGGAATTCATGGCGGGTGGCTTTCGCGCCTTGACGCGCCTTAGGGAAGAAAGGGTCGTCAAGGCGATCGGCGCTGGCGTCAATGAATGGCAGGTGTGCGAAATATTGGCCAACAAGGGCGTTTTCGACCTGTTCCTTCTGGCCGGACGCTATACGCTTCTCGAACAGGAAGCGTTGAACAGTTTCCTGCCCCTGTGCGAGAAGCACAAGATCGGCATCGTCATCGGCGGCCCGTACAATTCCGGCGTTCTGGCGCAGGGACCCAAGCCGGGCGCCACCTACAATTACAACAAGGCGCCACGCAGGATTCTCGAGCGGGTGAAGAAGCTTGAGGCGGTCTGCCGTGCCCATGGAATCCGGCTGCCCGAGGCGGCGCTGCAATTTCCGCTCCATCACCCGCAAGTCGTGTCGGTCATTCCCGGTGCCGCGGCGCCAAAGGAAATGGCGGCCAATATCAAGTTTCTGAAGCGAAGAATACCAAAGGCGCTGTGGCAGGATCTGAAATCGCGCGGCCTTGTGGATTCCCGGGCACCGACACCATAGGACCGGCCATGCGGATCGATTCGCATTTTCATCTTTGGAACCTTGCCCGCGGCGATTACCACTGGATGGCCGGTTCCGATTCCCTGGCGCCGATCCGCCGCGATTATTCGTGCCAGGATGCCCAGGTTCATTTCGGCAAGCACCGGATCGATCGAGCAATCCTGGTTCAGGCGGCGGCGACGATCGCCGAAACCCACTACATGCTTGGCCTTGCCGATGCCAGCGACGTAATAGCGAAGGTCGTCGGCTGGGTCGATTTCGAGGATCGCGGCCAGGCCAAGATTCTAGAAAATCTGGCGCGGCACGCGAAGTTTTCCGGAATCCGGCCGATGATCCAGGACATCGCGGACGTCGATTGGATGCTGCGGCCCGATATCCAATGGGCCTACGCAACCTGCGTCGATCTCGATCTCAGCTTCGACGCGCTGGGTTTCCCGCGCCATCTGGAGAATTTCCTGCGCGTTATCGATCGCTATCCGAGATTGCGGGTGGTCGTGGATCATTGCATGAAGCCGGCGATCCGCGACCGGGCCTTCGCGCCCTGGGCGGAGGGCATTTCGAAAATCGCGGGCGATACCGGCGCCTACTGCAAGCTGTCGGGCCTCGTGACCGAGGCGGAAAAGGACGCCAGCGTGGAGGCGATCGCGCCCTATGCCCGGCATGTCATCGAAAGCTTTGGCGCCGAGCGTGTGATGTTCGGCTCCGACTGGCCGGTGGTGACCCTTGCCGCCAGCTACGATCGCTGGATCGGCATGGCCGAAGGCTTTGTCCCGCTCGCGGATCGGGACGCCGTCTTCGGCAGGACGGCTTCGCGATTCTATCGGATTTGAAACCTGGCCCCTAATCGGAGAGCGTCATGATGGAAAAGAGCAAGACGATGCTAAAGCGGACCTTCGGTCATGCCAAGCCGGTCATCGGCATGGTCCATCTGGCGCCCCTGCCGGGATCGCCCTTGTACGATGCCAAGGGCGGGATGGAAAAGATCATTGATCTCGCGGCCAAGGACATCGGGAATCTGCAGGCGGGCAGGGTCGACGCGCTCATGTTCGGCAACGAGGGCGACCGGCCGTATCTGCTCAAGGCCTCGCCGGTGACGTTGGCCGCCATGTCGTTTGCGATCGGCGCCCTCAAACCCTTGGTCAAGATTCCGTTTGGGGTCAATTATCTGTGGGACCCGGTCGCCAGCGTCAGCTTGGCGATTGCCAGCGGCGCTGGCTTTGCCCGCGAGATCTTTACCGGGGTCTATGAATCCGACATGGGCCTGTGGGCGCCGGATGCCGCTTGTGCCGTAAGATTGCGCGGCCACGGCCAGCGGCCGGATTTGAAGCTGCTGTTCAATATCAATGCGGAATTCGCCTCGCCATTGGGCTCGCGCGGCATCGCCCAGCGGGCGAAGAGCGCCGTCTTTTCCTCGCTCGCCGACGTCATTCTCGTCTCCGGCCCGATGACGGGCCAGCCGGTCGAAACGCTGAACCTCAAGCTCGCCAAGGATTCGGTTCCCGGCGTTCCGGTCTTCGCCAATACCGGCGTCAACATCGACAATGTCGCCGATATCCTGCGGATCGGCGACGGTGCCATCGTCGGCACCCATTTCAAGCGCGGCGGCGATACCTGGAAATCCGTGGACCAGGACCGCGTGCGCCGCTTCATGGACAGGGTCGGCAAGTTGCGCTGAGGTGCCTGGCCGCCATGCCCCGGCTTCCTGGCCTTCACCATTCGTGCGTCCGGATGAAATTACCGGCGGGGACAGGGAAAATTTCCGATGCAACGGCCAGCGCTGTCATATTGCCACCCCTTGATAGCCGCAGACCAGTCGATCGTTCCGAAGGTATCCGAGCGCGAATGACGTCCCGCGGTGCGGGCAACGATCGAGCGCTACCGTGAGGCCCGCGCTGGTCCGATAGGCGACAAACCGTACATCGAGCAACACGAAGGGATAGGGTCGATCGGTGATCTCCGAGGTGAATGCGACGGGATGCCAGAAGCGCGACAAGAGTTGCCAGTTCGCGGCCGGAAAGGCGCTGTCGGGGGGTGGCACGAGACTTGTCTGGTTCAAGTTTCACCTCCCAGCACTTGTGAACCCCCCGTCACTCAACCGCGCAAGGAAACGAAGGGCATGGCCGGCACGCTTCCCGCCTTTGCCGATGCTCCGTACGCGTATCACGGTTCCATCGGTCACGCCGGCATTCCTGGTATTCAATCGAGCGGCCCGGCCGGCACGATGCCAGCCATTCCGACAAAACCGGGGATGCGCTTCACCCGATCGGTCCACCGGCGGATTGCCGGATAGTCGATGCGCGAAATCCCGCCCTCTTCGGACAGCATCACATAGGGGAAGCACGCGATATCCGCCACGGTCGGGTGATCGTTGCCGCAGAGCCATCCCCGCCCGTGCCGATCCCGAAACCACAGGTGCTCGTCCAGGGTTCGAAACAGCTCGTGGGCCCCGGCCCGGCATTTTTCGATGTCATGGTCGACGGCCAGGGAATCGTGAAGTCGTGCCGCCGACGCGGTGGCCGTGATCGAATCGGCAAACGCCAGCCACATGGCGATCTCGCCCAAGAGCTTCGCGTCGTCCCGTGGAAACCAATGGCCGCTCGCGTCGTATCTGCTGGCCAAATAGACGAGGATCGCCTGCGCATCGCGCAGCACAAAGCCATCGTCATCTAATGCCGGCAATTGTCCAAGCGGATTGATCGCCAGGAACCAGTCGCTCTTGTGCTCTCTCCCTGGATGGAAATCGACGATTCGCCGCTCAAAGGGGACGGCTAGAAGCGTCAGCAGCAGGCGCACCTTGTAGCAATTTCCCGATAGCTCCCAGTCGTACAGGCGAATCATGGCGCGGGTCTCAGTTTTCCGAAGGTGATTTTCGCATTTGATCGACACCATCGCCGGTCAGCGCCACCGTCGCGGAAAGGCCGCCAGTTGTTGTTTCAAGGCGGCGTCTGAGGATGGTCATCGATTCATTGAAGGATCGCAACAGGCTCGGCGTTTCTTGCGGTCGGATTTCGCCGATCAAACAGCCATGAAGGATGGCTTTCCCTGGCTCAACCACTTGAACGAACAACATCGCAATTGGCATCGCCGACGAACCCCTGAAACTCGCCCTCAGAACATAGGAGCCAAGCCGCGTCACATCGAACCGCGATGAGGAAAGCCCGTCCCCGGCACAAGTCGCGAACCCTAGGCCATCCCGGGCCAGCGCCGCGACCAATTCGTTTGCGGCGACATGAATGGGCAGGCTGCGGAGAGTGAGGGGCTGGGCATCTTCCAGCTCACAAATTTCGGGCAATCCGGCCGGTTCGCCGATCGAGGACCAGACGAAACCATACCGTTCCTGGGCCGGAAATCTCTTGATGCAAATCGACTTGGCGGGGATCAAGTTCGGGTGGGCGGGAATCCGGCTGCACTGGCCGGTGCCGGAGGCGTATCGCCAGCCATGATACCGGCATTGCAATTCGGACCCGAGATTGAGGCCGATGGTGAGCCGGACGCTGCGGTGGGCGCAGCGGTTCTCCCAGGCGTTCGCCTGACCGTCATCCGAACGCCAAACCGCCAGTTCCTGATCCAACAGCTTGACGTGACAAATCGCACGACGTTCAACCTCCCGGCTCGCCGCGACCGGAAACCATTGCTTCCGCAGTGCTTCAAGGTCAGGAGTGCTCACGACGGCTTCCCGTGACCTTGGCTCACGACCGGTATCGTTCCGTAGCGCACGCCTAGGGCTCGGAGCCAACGTCGATACGCCGAGGAAAGAGCGTCGGCCCGCACCGGAATCTCCAGTCTGGGGTCCAGCGGCAAGCGCTTGAATACGTGATTCTCCAGGATCGGCTTGTCCTGACCCATGATCAAGAACTGGAAACTGCGGAATCCGGCTCCGTTGGGCTCGTTCAGAATGGAGCAGAAAAGAATCGCGTTGATGTTTTCCTCGTCGAGCGGCTGGGCGAACATGCCGATGACATCCATGCGCTGCCGCTCGGTGGCATTGGCCTTGTACAAGATGGTGCAATAGGGGTGCGGGATCCGATAGACGTACTCGACTTCGAATCCTTCGCTCGAGGTCGTCGAGCTCCGCGGCTGGAAGAAGCGGCAGTTTCTTGCCCAGATCTCGCGCCCGTCCGCCGACGATTCCACGGAATAGTCCTTCACTTCGGTCGCCGATTCCGAGCCGAGATATCCCGTGTGCACAAATGGGAAATGCGCCATGTCAAAAAAGTTCTCGACCGCACGAGGCGCCGAAGTATGGACACCGAGCGTGCAAGTGTTCAGGTTGAGCCGGTCAGGCTCGCTCATCTCCGGAATGTCGAAGACGCCGTGCCGTGGCGCGCCGAATGACGCCCAAACATAGCCGTAGCGGGTCGTCACCTTGATGCGATCGTCGCTCCGTGCCGCATCGGCATGTTGACCCCGCCGCCACGTACCGTCGTTGTGCCAAACCCCGACATCGCCATTTCCCGATCGCAAGATTGCGAGCGGCACATCGAACAGCCGCGTCGTGTGCACCCGATCGATCGCGAGCTCGGCAACGGTCGCGACAACATGCCATTCGTTCAGCATCGCCGTGTCCAGCGACGGGGGCAAACCGAAATCTTGCTTGGCCAGAAACATGGGCAGATCTCCTCTTCGCGCCTTACTCGCGGCGATACGGCACGCCCAGCATGGCTGGGGCTCGGGCGGTTCTTCGCCCCGCCATGAGCGCCACAATGGCGACCGCGTACGGCATGGCCAGCAGGAGCTGATAGGGAATTCGAATCCCGACACCCTGAATTTGCAGCTGCAATGCGTCGAGGAACGAGAAGGCCAAGCTGGCAACCAGGATTCGACCCGGCGACCAGGCACCAGCGATGACGATCACCAGCGCCAGCCAGCCTCGACCATTGACCATGTTGGGAATAAAATGCGCGGTCGCTCCAATGGTCAGAAAGGCGCCACCCAATCCCGCCATCAGGCCGCCAAACACTACAGCGCCATACTGCCTGATGTGGACGCCGTGACCCTTGATATCGAGGGCCTTCGGGTTTTCCCCGATGCAGCGAATCTCCAGTCCCAAACGGGTGCGAAACAGGAAATACCAGAGCGCGAAGGTCGCCAGGAAGGCGGCGTAGGTCAGCAGCTGTTGATCGAACAGAATGGGCCCTAGGATGGGGATATCGGACAGCATCGGCACCGGCACGGTCTTGAGGATGGCAATCCCCGGCACCATGGTCATGTCGGTGAAGGCCGAGCGCAGCCAATACGTGGAAATCCCGGCCCCCAGCAGATTGAGCGCCAGGCCGGTCACGATCTGCTCAATCTGCAGCGTGATCACCATGAAGGCGAACAGCAAACTCATCACCGCGCCGGCAAGCATGGCCGCCGACAGCCCGATTGTGGCGGAACCGCTTTCATAGGTCGCCAGCCAACCGACGAAGGCGCCCATCAACATGGTGCCTTCCAAGCCCATGTTGTAGACGCCCGAGCGCTCGGCCACCATTTCCCCAAGCGCGGTCAGCAATATTGGCGTGGCGATTCGCACCGTCGCGGCGAGCATGCTGACCAGGATCGCCGATTCCAGCAAGTCATGCCACATGCGTCGCCTTCCTCAATTGCAGTCCGCTCGCCGCCCAGGCTATCAAGAACAACATGAGGACGATGGCCTCGATCGCGTAGATCAGGGCAGACGGCACGCTGGTCATGACCTGCATCAGCGTGGCGCCATTCTGCAGCGCGCCAAAGAGGACGGCTGCCACCACGATCCCTCTGGGGTCAAGCTGGCCCAGAATGGCAATGATGATCCCGGTATAGCCGAGATTGCCGAGCACGCCGGATTTCAGTCTCTCCTGAACGCCATAGACCTCGACCGCGCCGGCCAGGCCGGCCAACGCCCCGCTGAATACGAAGACGATGAGAATGAGGCGGTTGATACTGACCCCTTGAATCCGCAACGCCCGCGGGTTGAGACCGGCGGCGCGAATCTCGAAACCAAGGGGCGAGCGCTTGAGCAAGACATAGATCCCCGCCGCCGCCAGGAGCGCCAAGGGAAACCCCAGATTCAGATGCGTCTTGGCAAGCAGGACCGGCAGTTTGGCGGCATCCGCCACTTCGGGCGTCTGCTCATAGAACGTGTTCGGTTCCGACCAGGGTCCATTCTGCAGCAGCATCGACAGCGCAAAGACAATGAGATAGTTCAACATCACCGTGGAGATGACTTCGTCCACCCTGAATCTGGTCTTCAGGACGCCGGCGAGTCCACCCAGCAACGCGCCGCCAATGACGGCGCCCAGGAGGACGACGGATACCTGCAGAACCGCCGGCGCGTTACCGACGTGCATCTGAAGAAAATACGCGAACATCGCGCCGGCGATGACCTGGCCCTCGGCGCCGATGTTCCAAAGCCTGGCCCGGAAAGCGAGTGCGGTCGCGAGTGCCGTGAAGATCAATGGCGTCGCCCGCGTTAGCGTTTCCGCAATCGCTCGCCGGCCGCCAAGAGCGCCCTTCAATATCGCGCCAAACGCGTCGAGCGGGTTCACGCCGGCAGCCACGAAGAGCAGGCTGCAGAGCAGAATGGCGCCGAGTGCCGCGATCGTTAGGGACACCACGAGCGCCTTGGGGGAGCGCTCCGCGGATCGATCGATGCGCCAGCCGATCAGCGTAATCCCGCTCATCGCGGCACATCTTCTCGATGCCCCGCCATCAATCGGCCGATGCCGCCGAGTTGGGCTTGCCCGCGATCCATGATCGCCATGATCTCGCCGCGAAAAATCACCGCAATCCGATCGCTGATGGCGATCAGATCTTCCAGATCCTCGCTCGCAAAGAGAATGGCGACGCCCTCATGGCGCTTCTTCAAGAGCTGACCCAGCACGTATTCGACGACCCCGACGTCCAGACCTCGGGTCGGTTGATTGCACAGAAGGCAGCGGGCGGCCTTGGCCAGTTCGCGGGCCAGGACCACTTTTTGCGCGTTGCCCCCCGACATGCGGCGAACGCTGGCCTCCGGTCCGGGCGCGATAATCGCATAGGCGTCCATGATTGCCCGCGCGTGTTCATGCATTCGCGCCGTATCGAGAAACGGCCCTTGCAGCCACGCCGGCTCCCGGTGGTGCCCAAGCAGGAGATTCTCGGCAATGGAAAAATCCGCGACTAACCCGTCCTTGAATCGATCTTCCGGAATGTAGCCCACGCCCTTGGTCGCGATTTCTTGCGCCGACAGAGCGGCGTCTCGACCGGCGGTAAGGGCGCCATCGATGGTGACCTCACCTTCGATCGGGGTGCTTTGTCCGATGATTACTTCGAACAAATGGCGCTGGCCATTGCCGGCTATTCCAGCCAGGCCGAGTATTTCACCGGCCCTGATATCGAGATCGACGCCCTTCAAAGCCTTGATGCCTCGGTCATCCACGACGGTCACACCGCGAAGCCTGACCACGGCCTCACCCGAGATCGGCGATGCGTCGACCCGGAGTGGCCGCAGTGACCGGCCGATCATCATTTGCGCGAGATCGTCGCGCGTGACATCCGACGCCCGCACCGTGTCGACCACTTTTCCTCGGCGCAGCACCGTGATGCGGTCCGATTGCATCACTTCACTCATCTTGTGGGAAATGAGGATGACCGACAGCCCGTGCGATGTCATTTGCGAAAGGGCCGCGAATAGATTGTCGGATTCCTGAGGCGTCAAGGCCGCAGTGGGCTCATCGAGAATCAACAACCTGGAATCGAGATAGAGGGCCTTGATGATCTCGATCCACTGCTGCTCGCCGACCGAGAGCTCCCCGGCCAGCGCATCGAGGTCAATCCGCAAGCCGTAGCGCGTGCACAGCTCCTTGACCCGATCGCGGGCCCGCGCCAGGTCCAACCTCCAACCGTGCCCGGTGCCGACGACGATGTTCTCCAAGGCGGTGAAGGTGTCCACCAGCACGAAATGCTGGTGCACCATGCCGATTCCGGCGCCAATGGCATCGGCCGGAGATCGAAACGACTTTTCCATTCCGTCGATCAATATCCGGCCGCTGTCCGGCCGCAACAGGCCGTAGAGGCACGACGACAAGGTCGACTTACCGGCTCCGTTCTCGCCGAGCAGGCAATGCAGTTCGCCCGCCGCGACCTCCAGCGACACATCATCATTGGCAACCACGGAACCGAAGCGCTTGCTCAGATTCCGGACGGCTAGCCGCAGCGCCATGTTAGCCCATCGCGCGTCAAGTGTGTCCCTGGAGATGTCGCCCTGGCGACCGCCCTATGGATCGCATGCCTAGTCCGACTTGGGCTCGGACATGTCCAACGCGACTTGCTTTTCGCCGGATATGATCGCGTCCGAGAGCGCGTCGATCGACTGTTTCACGTCGGCGGGGATCGTCCCGATCAATGCCGGGTTGTAGATTACCTCTCCCCCGCCATCCTTCCATGAGAACCATTTGGAATCGGCCGGCGCGTCGAACTTGCCGCCTTGCGTCTTCACCTGCCACCAATTGTCGATGATCCAGTTGATGTGCGGATCCCAGTTTGCCGTGGCCGATGCGACGATCGCATCGGGCGCCAGGCTCGACATGTCGATGTAATTGCCATAGCACACGACCTTCCGCTGCTGGCAGGCCTCGAAGGCGCCGCTCATCTGGAAAATCTGGTCGGCGCCCGCCGCCACCTGGGCAATGGTTGCTTCGTTCGATTTCGGCGGGTCGTACCAGGACTGAATGAAGGTAATCTTGACCTTGGCCGCCGGATTGGCCTCTTTCGCGCCCGCGACGAAGCTGTTGATCTGGTCATTGGTGTCTTCGGCGGGGAACGAGCTGACCACGCCGATCGTATTGGACTTGGTGAGCTTTCCCGCCATGGCGCCCATGGCATAGGCCTGCTCATGGGTGTGGATGAAAATCCAAAACGCGTTGCCGCCAAGGCTGCGATTGCCCGATCCCGTCATCACGAACATCGTGTCGGGATAGTCGCCGCGGACATTGTCGATGGCATCGGCATAGCCGCTGTCGCCGAACACGATGTCGTAATTCCCGGTCTCGGCATAGGCGCGGAAGACCTGCTCGGCGGTATCGTAGACATTTTCGCTGTAATCGACCGTGATCGTCAGACCATGGGGCGTCGCCGCGATCACGCGATTGATGGAATCGATAAAGGAGATCTCCCAAGGGGATTCCTTTCCGGCGGAGAGCACTGCGGCGATTCGGAGCTGCGATGGGTCCGCCGCCGCTCCTGGCTTGGCGAACAATCCAAGAGCAACCGCCAGGGCGCCGGCAACGACCAATTTGAGCAACATTGTCCGTGACATTGTTTCCTCCCGTGGTTTTGAACGCGTTCCCGAATAGAAGATCAGAAGGCGGCCGATACTGGATCGAAAACCTTCAGCTTTTTGCAGTCGATCGCGCCAAGATCGGTGATGGCGTAGTCCGGTATCGCCGTGATCTGCAATACGAACATGTACATGAAGGGCCAGGGCAGCTTGCAGCCAAGCGCCCGCGCCGCGTCATCGAGCTCGCTTTCGCGCCGTGCCATCTCCGCCGGCTCGAGATCACAGACCAGGCCGCCGATCGGCAAGTGCAGGAACGCCACGATCCTACCGTTGTCCGCCACCGCCTGACCGCCGTTTTCGGCGATGATGTGATTGATCGCGACGGCCATGTCGTCCGGGTTATGGCCGACGCAGACGATGTTGTTGTCGTCGGGCGCGGTCGAGGTCGCCAGGGCACCCGATCGCAGGCCAAAGCCGGAGACGAAGGCGGTCGGTCGATTCCGAGTCCGTCCATAGCGCTCGACCACTGTCACGTATTGGACGTCCTGGGCCGGATCCGCGAGGACTCGGCCCTCGCGAACCGGCAACGAAACATCGCGGCGCTTGCGCACGAAGATCTGCTCGGGCGACACCGCCATGGACAAGGCCTTGACCTTGGGTTTGGCGCTGCTGGTTTCGACGCGCAATTCCTCGGGGCTGACCGGGGCGACCTTGAAGGTCTTGGTCAACCTGGCGCTTCGCGGCGGTGGGCGCAACGGGTGGATGAGCGCCCCGTTTTCGACCACCAACCTGCCATTGGCGACGACCCGCTCGACCCGGAAGTTTCGCAGATCATCGACGACCAGGATATCCGCGATGCGACCGGGCGCGATGCAACCCACCAGATGGTCGATGCGATACGCTTCCGCGCTGTTGATCGTCGCCATCTGGATGGCGGTCATTGGCGAAATCCCCATTCCGATCGCCATCCGCACCATGTTGTCGAGATGTCCCCGATCCAGGATATCGGCCGCTACCACGTCGTCGGTGCAAAAGCTGATGCGTCGCGTCGCGCGGATTCCCATTTCCGTGACGATTCGCAGATTCTCGGCCAGGAAGTGCGAAATCGACGATTCCCGAATCACCACGAACATGCCGTTGCGGAGCTTTTCCAGCATCTCCTCGGCGGTGTAGCTTTCATGGTCAAGGCGAATCCCGGCCGCGAGATAGCTGTTGAGGTTCTTGCCCCTGGCCATCGGCGCGCAGCCCATGACCGGCAATCGGCTTTTGTGCGCAAGCTCGAGCGCCGCCAGGACATCCCCGTCCATCTCCTGGATAAACTCGCGGACGGTTTCCCAAACGCCGATGCATTCCGGCCAATCGCGAGTCGCCATGTGCTCCTTGGGTCCGAAATAGTGGCCGACATTGGAGCGCGGCATGGTGTAAGGCGTCTTGCACGGCGCGCCCCAGAATACCTTCAAGGGGCCGGCCTTCGCCTCATCCAGAAATTCCCGGGCGCCCTCCAAGCCGGCGACCACCAGCACCTGGTCAAGGCCGGAAATGATCGACGTGGTGCCGAGCGGAACGACCGCCTTGGCAAAGCTCGTGATCGACATCTTCGAGCATTCGACATGCAAATGCCCATCGATGAGGCCGGGGCAGAGATACTTTCCCGATGCGTCGATGATCTGGGTCTTCGGCCCGACATAGTGTTCGACCGCGCCGGTCGCCACGATTCGGCCGCCAAAGATCGCCACGTCGGCGAGATAGATTTCTTCCGAGGCGACGTTCACCAGGCGGCCGCCCTTCAGGACCACATCGGATTTGATTTCCGCTCGGCCCGCCTTGATCAGTTGCCGCAAGTCCATCGGCCATTTCCCCCGCGGGAATCCTTCAACCTGGTCGACCGGCGATCTGCTCGCGATCCGCGACCGACGCCGCGCGTAGTGTTGTGGTTCCAACGCTTGATTCGAAAATCAATGTGTGGGAACCACAACACATGCCATTCCCATTTTCTAGTGTTCCAGGCCGACATGTCCCTGGAGCGGAAGATCGGTTGCGGAACACTAGCCGACATATCTCTCCAACTCGGCGACGTATTCATCCCTTCGGGACCGCGGCAGCCAAGCGCCTTCAAATGCATTTTTCGCCAGCCGTGCGAGCTCGGCCCTTCCGAGATCGGCTTCCTTCTGAACGCGGATCAGGTTCTCCGTCATGTAGCCCGGAAAATAGGCCGGGTCATCGGAGTTCACCGTCACCCGCATGCCACGCTGCAACATGGATTTGACGGCGAGCGACTTGCTGCCGTCGGTCACGTAGGAATTGGAGATCGGGCATACCGTCAAGACCAGTGAACGGCGCTTGAGCTCCTCGCAGAGTTTCTCGTCCTCGAGCGAATTGACGCCGTGATCGATGCGATCGACGCCGATGTCGCGCACCGTCTGCCAGATATGTCCGACCGAATCCTGCTGATCGACGTCGCAATGCATGGTCAGCAGATAGCCCTCCTCCCGTGCCCGCTTGAATACCTTGGCGAATTTCAGCGGTGGATTGTTCTTCTCGTCCGAATCCAGGCCGACGCCGACGATCCATTCCTTGTAGGGCAGCGACTGCAGCAGCGTCGCCATGGCGAATTCCGCGCTCCAATCGCGCAAGAAGCACATGATGAGTTGCGAGCGAATGCCAAGCCCGGTTTCAGCATGCATCTGGGCGCGCCGGATGCCGCGAATCACCGTATCGAAGGCGACGCCGCGCGCCGTATGCGCCTGCGGATCGAAAAACATTTCCGTGTAGCGGACGTTCTGTGAGTGGGCTTTCCGCAGGTAGGCATGGGTCACGTCGAAGAAATCTCGCTCGGCCAGGAGCACGCTCATGCCCTCGTAATAGACGGCCAGAAACGACGGCAGGTCGTCGAAATCGTAGGCCGCTTTCAAGGTCTTCTCGCTCTTGTAGGGCAGCTTGACGTTGTTGCGCTTCGCCAACTGGAACTTCATTCCGGGCTCCAACGTGCCTTCGATGTGAACGTGCAGCTCGCATTTCGGCAGGCCATCGATGAATGATGTCAGCTTGCTCATGTCGGACCTCCCATTGCTCCGCGCAGGTGTCGGCGGTCGCGCCTGAGCGGTAGCACGACCGGTTCCTGCTTCGTGCCGTCATCCGCCCGCGGCGCCTGGTGGACACCAAATGCCAGCGCCAGCGGCAGTCCCGAAGCGGCGCCGTCCTCGATGCGATAGCCGCGCGCCACCAAACGATAGTGCTCATCCATCAGCTGCTGGGCGCGCGTCCAATGTCGCCGATCGATCAGGCCCACGATTCGCGCATGCTCGTCGCACAGCCGGCAATGATCGAAGTCGGCGCGGTAGAGCGCCTCCAGCAGCCGCACGCGACGCTTCAACTGGGCATGGAGTTCGATCACGACGCGATTGCGCGTGAGGGAAACCAGGATGTCGTGAAACTCCACGCCAAATTCGCCGGCCAATTGCTCGTTTCCATTGGCCAAGGCGGTCTTCTGCCGCTCGACGTTGCCGCGGAGTTCCGAGAAATGGCCGATGCGCGATCGATTGCCAAGTTGCGCGATCGCGCCCTGTTCCACGATCGTCAGGGTCTCGAACACCTCGATCGCTTCCGCCAGACTGGGTTTGGCGACGAAGGCACCGCGATTGCGCTCGACCGTCACCAACCCGTCTTCGGCCAACCGAATCAGGGCCTGACGAATGACGATGCGGCTGACCGTGAAAATATCGGCCAAATCGCGCTCGCCAAGCTTGGCTCCCGGCAGCAATCGATGCGCAAGAATCGCCTCGCAAATGGTTGCCGCAATCTGCTCCGAGCGACCCATTTTTGTGTCCGCGCCGTTCAAGCGCGATCTTCTCCCCGAGATCATGGGCTATCCAAAGAGCCATGATTGGATAGCAATCTATATGGATTTGGCATCCGCCTGCAAGGGCGTTCTTAAGCCAGTGATGATGTTCATTGCGGGTCGTTTCCTTCGTAAATCCGCCGCAGATGCCCGAGGACCGGCGCATCGATCGTGCGGCTCTTGAAATCGACCCGCTCCTCGAAATTCTCGGAGGCCACGAATTCATCCAGTGCTCTTTGTGTGGTCTCGTCCCAAACGCTCGATTCCTCGCCGCGAAAATGGCCGGCACGCCGCATGATCTGTTTCAATTCGACAAGAATTGCGCCCTCCATCGATAATTTTTCCGAAGGCGGGCTCGCACCAAAATAGAGTTCTCGAAGATCGAGCAAGCGCCGGAGCTCCCTGACGGGGTCAGGATGATCGTCCACGCGCAGATCAATAAGCACATCATTCATGCCGAGATAGCCGCCCTTTGCCCGCACGACATAGAGTGCCGAAGCCTGGCGGCCCCGCCGATCGCCACCCGCCGCCTCGCCGGCGGCCAATGCCGTCACCAATCTTTCGGACAACGCGCCACGGGAAGCGCGAAAGGAAGCAGCCATCGCGGCCACTGTCTCCGCGCCGACCAGGATATTGCCCTGGCACGCGAAGCCTTGACCAATCTCGTGTCCGGCCCAGCCATGGCAGCCGATGCCCGTATGCGCCGCCGCGCCGCCGCGTGCATCCACCAGGCCCACCTGGCGCAGATCGCGGTCGGAATCCTCGGCAGTCAATGTCGAAAGAGCCTCGGCGGCCGAGCGACCCTCGCGCATCATCCGAATTCCGTCGGGGCCGAAGGCGGTGTTGGCGAAGGATTGCGTCGCCACGGCGCCTGCTCCGGCACTTGCCCATGCCACCACCGCGCCGCAAGCCAGAAACTTGGAGGCCACCGCGATGCCCAGGTCTCCGGCGGCCGTATCGGCCGCGACGATCGAATAGGTTGCGATCGGGCGACCGCGCTTTGGTCCGGGATTCATGGCGTTTTCCTCATTGAATCAGGGTGATACTTCGTTAACCCTCGATTTCCGTAGGCCCATTGCGGTCACCCAAACTTTCAACCATATTCGATTGACTTCAGCCTCGCCACTACATGATCATTTGCCGACAAAATAAAGGGGGGATGATATGCAAGCGCAATTCTCGCGTCGTGTTTTTCTTGCCGCGTCGTCGGCGAGTTCCGTCATGCTTGGCCGGGCGATTGCAGCACTCGCCCAGGAAGGCATCGAGGAAATCCGCTGGGCGTTGCCCGCGATCAACGACACGATGTTCATTCCGCGCGCCTGGAGCACCTATGTCGGCGCGGTGATGTCCCTGGTCCAGGAAGGCCCGCTCGCTTTCGCGGATGATCTGACGCTGACGCCAGGCGTCGCCGAATCGTGGAAACAGGTCGATGATTTGACCTACACTTATGCTTTGCGCCCCGGCGTCACGTTCGGGGACGGATCGGCACTCACGCCCGGCGATGTCGTGGCCACGTTCAAATTCCACATGAACCCCGATTCCGGCTCGCAGCTTGCGACGTTTTTCGGCTCGGTCGCGACCGTCGAGGCGACGGCGGACAATGAAGTGACGGTGAAGCTGAAGGCACCGAACGTGCAGTTCCAATATACACCGGCCCACATGGCGGGCTTTATTTTCCAGAAAAAGCAGTTGGAGGAATCGCCCGAGGATATCGGTTCGCCCGATGTCTTGCCGCTCGGAACCGGCCCCTACCGGCTCGTGGAATTCGCGCCCGCCGATCGCGTGGTGCTGGAGGCGCGTGACGATTACTGGGGCACCAAACCGATCGCCAAGCGCATCGTGTTCAGCTCCATTCCGGATCGCCAGACGCGCCTTCTTGCCATGCAGAACGGCGATATCGACGGAACCTTCGACCTCGCCATTTCCGACATCGACCAATGGAAGGCGCTTGGCAATGTCGACGTGATCACCGCGCCATCGCTGGGCATGTTCGCCCTCACGCTCGATCATTCGTCCGCGCCATTCGACGATCTTCACGTCCGCAAGGCGATTGCCTATGCCATCGATCGCGAGGGCCTGGTCAAGGCCTTGCTCAAAGGCAATGGCGAGGCGGCGTCCGCGCTCAATCCGCCCGAGATGTGGGGCGGAGTGCTGTCGCTGGACGAAGTGAAGCAATTCTACGCCACGCTGCCGGGCTACGCCTTCGACCTGGAAAAGGCGAAAGCGGAGCTTGGGCAATCGGCGTATCCCAATGGGTTCGAAACATCGGTGCCAGGCTCGAACGCCGATCCTTACATGATCAACATTCTCCAGAGCGTATCGGAAAACCTGAAACAGATCGGCATTACGGTAAAGGTGCAGGAGATCGACGCCAATCAATGGCTGGCCGGCTATTTCCGGCACGAGAATCTCGGCATGCAGATCATGGCCTATTACCCGGATTTCGCCGATCCCGCGAACTATCCCTATCTGTTTTTCCACTCCGCCAACGCGGTCGCGGACGGGATGAACGGCTCCAATTTCAAGAACGCCGATGTCGACAAGGCGATGGCCATCGCCAACGAACAATCCGATCCCGGGGTGCGCGCCGAGGCGTTGAAGCAGGTATTCAAGATCGCCAACGAAGAAGTGGCGCTGGTCCCCATCTTCTGGCCGGCCTCGGCCATGGCGATCAGCAACAAATACAAGCTGACCGGCTATACCGCGTTCTGGTACAACATCCCTTGGGCAATCCGGGGATTTGGCCTCAAATAGGTTACGGCGGAATCGAGGGGCACGCGCGGGCGCTTGCCCTACCGATCGGCCTGTTGGGCCAAGAGCGCTGACGGGCCGCCGGCCGCAATCTCTTAACCCCGCAGGTGTGGCCCAATGGACAAGCTCGCTCGGATTGTCGAACGGCTCAACAATGTCAGGTTTCCATCCGATATTTCCTTCGATCGGACGGGGCGCGCGATCGCCAGCGCGATCCAGCCGGCCAGCCATGAAACCAGTCAGAGCTATCAGAGTCGCATCTGGCGCTTCGGGTTGGATGGTACCGCGGACCAATTGACGCATGGGCCGAACGGCGATTATTCGCCGCGCTATTCGCCGGTCGATGACCGCCTTGCCTTCGCCTCCGATCGGACGATCCAGGGCAAGGCCGATCTGTTCGTCCTCGATGGCGGCGTGGCGGCACCCCTTGGTTCGATTTCCGGAACCATCGAGGATTTGCGTTGGTCCAAGGATGGCGCCGCCATCATGGCACTCGCGGCGGATCGCGGGCTGGACGGCGGTGCTACCAACGGGGCGGTGCGCATCTGGTGGGATGGAACCGAGGACCCGGCGATCACCAACTCCAGTGAAGCGCGCCGCCGCCTGTTCAAGGTCGCGGCACGGAGCGGGGAAACGACCGAAATCGGGCCGCGCGACGCGAGCGTTTGGGAATTCGACCTTTTGGGCACGGACGCGGCAATCACGCTGATTTCCACCGATGCCAGCGAGCGGGGCTGGTATCACGCCAAGATCGCGCGCGTGGATTTCAAGGCCCGATCGACCGAAATCCTGCACACCTCGCCCTGGCAATTGCAAGGTGTGGCCGTTTCACCTTCGGGCAAGCTGGTAGCCTTTCTCGAGGGCTGGTCCAGCGACCGTGGGCTGGTTGCTGGTGAAATGCGTGTTCTGAATCCTGGCTCGGGCAAGATCACGACGCTCGGCGCCGCCGAGCAATCAAATGTCTCGGCCCTGTCGTGGCGCGACGATGAAAGCCTGTGGTTTGCCGGTTGGTCGCGGTTGGGCTCGGTCCATGGAGTGGTCCGGCTTGACGGCACGTTCGAGTGGACCACGCGCGAAGATGCCGTTGTCGGGCCGACCAGCTTCCTTGCATCGATCTCGCCGGCGCCGGACAACAAGGGCTTTGCCGGCATCCGCGAGGCTGTCGGCGCTCCGCCCGAGATCGTCTTCAAGCGGGCACCGGATGCCGACTGGGTCCCGGTCACGACCCTCAACACATCATTGATGCGGGATTTCTCCGACTATCCGGAGGTGCGCGAAGTAAAATGGAAAGGCAAGGACGGGCTTGCCTTGGAGGCGCTCATCCTCTTACCCAAGGATCGCAAGCCGGGCCCTCTCCCCACCATCGTCGACATCCATGGTGGGCCAACTTGGTCGGCAAAGCATGCCTTCAATCCAGGTTTCGCCCTGCCGTTCGTCGTGGCCGGCTATGCCGTGTTCCTGGCGAATTATCGCGGCAGCACCGGATGGGGTCAGCCCTATTCGCGGCTCAATATCGGCGATCCAGGCGGCGGAGAATGGGACGATATCCTGGCCGGCATCGACCATTGCATCGCCCAGGGTTTCGCCGATCCGGACAAGCTCGGCGTCACGGGGGCGAGCTATGGCGGGTACATGACCGCCTGGGCCGTGGCGCGTTCCGATCGTTTCAAGGCAGCCGTGGTGGTTTCCGGCATCTCAAACCAATGGAGTTGCCATTATTCGTCTAATCACGATTTCTGCGAGTTCATCGTCGGCGGCCCGTTGCAGGACGAGCGCTTTCGCAAACTCGCCATCGAGCGCTCGCCGCTTTTTCGCCTGGATCGGCCGACGACGCCAACCCTCGTCATTCATGGCGCTGAGGATCGCTGTACGCCATTGGGCCAAGGGCAAGAATTCTACGCCGCCCTGCTCGAACGCGGCGTCACCGCCGAGCTGGTCGTCTATCCGCGCGAAGGCCATGGATTCCGGGAGCGCGCTCACCAACTGGACAAAACGCGCCGCATGCTTGCCTGGTTTGACCGATATCTGCGGGCCGGAAATTAATGGGATCGGGGATCGGGCGGCTGATCCTGGCGCGGTTGGCGATCGCGGTGCCGCTGCTGCTGATCATCTCGTTCGGCGTTTTCTCCCTGGTTCATCTTGCACCCGGCGATCCGGTGCGAGCGCTCCTTGGCACGAGGCCTTCCGACCCCGCCACATTGGCAGCGCTGCGCGAGCGTTACCACCTCGACGACCCGCTCCTGGTCCAGTACGGAAAATGGCTTTGGCAGGTGCTGCAGGGGGACCTTGGGCGCTCGATCAACGGCAATCGGCTGGTGCTGAGCTCGATCAAGGAGCGCGCGGGCGTCACCATTCTCCTCAGCCTGATCAGCACAGCCATGGTACTCGTGTTCGGAATTCTGCTCGGCATGGCGGCTGCTTTCCGTCGCGGCAGCCGGCTTGACCGGTTTGTCGTCATGTTCGGGGTTTTCGGCATCTCCTCGCCGGCTTTTGTCACCGGCATATTCCTGCTCTATTTCTTCGGCGTTGTCCTTGGCTGGTTTCCGACCTTCGGCGCCGGTCGGGAATTTACCGATCGCATCTGGCATCTGACGCTGCCCTCGCTGGCCCTTGCCCTCTCGGTCATGGCCATCGTGGTCAAGATCACGCGCGCCTCGATGATCGAGGTGCTCGACCGGGACTACGTCATCTTTGCCCGCGCCAGGGGTCTGGGCGCGCCGCGCATCATTCTTGCCTATGTGCTGCGCAACGCGCTCATTCCCGTTGTCACGGCTGCCGGCATCATCGTCGTCGGCCTGCTGGCCAACGCCATTTATGTCGAGGTCACCTTCGCGCTGCCCGGCCTCGGCTCGCTGACGGTCGATGCGGTGCAGAAGCGCGATATACCGCTGATACAGGGAACGACGCTGGTGTTCGCCTGCTTTGTGGTGATCGTCAATCTGACGATTGACATCATCTATACCTTGATCGATCCGCGCATTCGCTTCGGTGGTGTCGAATCATGAATCTACCCTTGGAACCCGCCACGCCTTTGGCCGAGCATCGGCTCGCCATTATGCCGATGGCGGTCATGGTCTGTTTGATCATCATCGCCATTGTCGTCATCTGCGCGCTCTTCGGGTCGAGCATTGCGCCGGATTCACCCTTCACGCAGCGATTGCAGGTGGGTGACCAGCCGCCATCGGCCGAGTTCCTGGCCGGAACCGATCTCCTCGGTCGGGATGTACTATCGCGGGTGATCCATGGCGCCTGGACCGCCCTGGTGGGTCCGATCGTGGTGGCGGCCGGCGCCTTTGCCATTGCGACGCTCTTGGGGCTGTTGTCGGGATATCTCGGCGGCGCCATCGATTCCGCCGTCATGCGCTGGGTCGACTTCATGCTGGCCTTGCCGGGACCGCTGGTCGCCATCGTCGTGGTGGGCGTGGTTGGCGGGGGATATTGGACCGCCGTCCTTGTCCTCATCATCCTGTTCACCGCGCCCGACACCAGGATCGTTCGCAGCGCGGTCCTGGAGCAGCGGCCGCTGCCATATATCGATGCGGCGCGCGCGCTCGGCATTTCCAAGACCCGCATCGTTTTTGTCCATATCCTGCCCAACGTGCTCCCCATCATCCTCGCCTATGTCGTGCTTGATTTTGCCTTCGCGCTGGTGAATCTCGCCGGCCTTTCCTTTCTTGGCCTCGGCGTCGAGCCCGGCACCCCCGATTGGGGGCGGATGCTGTTCGAGAACCGCACGATTCTGTTCACCAATCCCGTGGCATTGCTGTTGCCGGCAGGCATGATAATCTTGACCGCAATCAGCATGAATCTGATCGGCGATTGGCTGTTCGAGCGGTTCATCACGCGATGATATCGTCCTTGGCTCAAGCAACGGCGCCGCTGCTGAGTGTCCGGCGCCTGTCGGTCTCCTTGCTGGGCCACGCGATCACGACCGGCACCGATCTGGATGTCGGGCGTGGCGAGACCATCGCGATCGTGGGCGAATCCGGTTCCGGCAAGTCCCTGACGGCGCGCGCGATCGCTCGCCTGTTGCCGCCGGGCGTCACGGCCACGGGATCGGTCATCTTTGACGGCGTCGATCTCCTGGCGTTGCCGGAGCGGGAAATGCGGGAGCGGCGCGGCCGGCGCCTGTCGCTGATGCTGCAGGACCCCTTCACGATGCTGAACCCGCTGATGAAATCGGGCATGCACATCTCGGAGATGTTGCGCGATCGGCCCGAATTCGAGGGCGGCGGCGCGCTTCGGGCGGAAGTCGCGCGGCGCCTCGGCGAAGTCGGCATTCTCGATCCGGAAGTTTCGGAGCGAATGCCGTTCCAGCTATCGGGTGGGATGAGCCAGCGCGTGGCGCTAGCGGCCGCCCTCGCCCGCGATCCCGAATTGCTGATCGCGGATGAGCCCTCGACCGCGCTCGACGTGACGACGCAGGCCGAGATCATCAAGCTTTTGAAGAGCGTGCAGCGGGCGCGCGCCATGAGCCTTATTCTGATCACCCACAATTTGCGCCTCGCCTTCTCGACCTGCGACCGGATCTATGTTCTATACGCCGGCTCGTTGCTGGAAGTCGGCCCGGCGCGCTCGGTGGAAGAGGATCCGTTCCACCCCTATACCTTGGGTCTATTGCTCTCCGAACCACCGGCCGATCGACGGGTGCCAAGGCTGATCGCCATTCGCGGCAAGGTCCCGCGCGCCGACGAGGTCCGGCAACGTTGCGCCTTCGCCGATCGCTGTGATTGGGCGAAGGATGCGTGCCGGATAGCCACGCCGATGCTCGCCCCTCAGGCACCGGGCCGCCTCACCGCCTGCATCCGGCGGGATGAAATCGCCACTGAAATGCAGGCATTGCGCCGGGTGGCGCTTGAGCCCGCGCGCGAGATGGCGCCGGTGGCGCCTGCCACCCGAGCGATGGTACGCGCAACCAACCTGGTCAAGGATTTTGTCGGCCGGCGCGGGCGATTGATCCACGCGTTGCGGAACGTGTCGATCGAAATCGGGCAAGGCGAGAGTGTCGGCCTGGTTGGCGAGTCGGGATCGGGCAAGACCACGCTCGGGCGATGCTTCGTCGGCCTCGAGACACCGACCAGCGGCGGGGTTGAGATTGCCGGCATCGATGCCTCGCGCTATTCCGCGATGAGCGCGGTCGATCGGGCCCTGACCAGGCGCACCATCCAGATCGTGTTCCAGGATCCCTATTCGACCCTCAATCCGCGGCATTCGGTCCGGCGCAGCCTGACCGAGGCGATTCGCGCCGCCGACCCGCTTTCCGGGGCCGCGCTGGCAGCGCGCGTATCGGAGCTGTTGCGTGAAGTGGGGTTGCCCGAGCATTACGCCGATCGGCGCCCGGCTTCGCTTTCCGGCGGCGAGCGCCAGCGCGTCTCGATCGCGCGCGCGCTTTCCGTCCGACCGAGAATATTGGTATGCGACGAACCGGTCTCGGCGCTCGACGTGTCCATCCAGGCTCAGATCCTGAACTTGTTCAAACGGCTGCAGGCGGAACTCGGGCTTTCCTACCTTTTCATCAGCCACGACCTTGCCGTGGTGCGCCAAGTAGCCGAGCGCATCTATGTGCTTTATCTTGGAGAGATCGTCGAGCAAGGGCCGACGGAGGAGGTCATCTCCCGGCCCCGACACTCCTATACGAGGCGCTTGATTGACTCGATTCCGCGATAGCGAGCGCGCTCGGCAGCGAGCACGCGCAATTGTCCGTGTCATGAAGGGGGCGATCCCATGCCGATGATCAAATTGCGCGATTTCGACCTCAATTACCGGCTGGAGGGCGATGGCGCCGAGACCGTCGTCCTGGTCAATGGCCTGGCCGACGATCTCGAAACCTGGGCCGAGCAGGTGCCGGACCTTCTGGCCGCCGGTTATCGGGTGTTGCGCTTCGACAATCGCGGCATCGGCAAATCGGGTCGCCCCAAGGGGCCCTATACCACCGCGCAAATGGCGGAAGATTGCAAACTCCTGGTCGATCATCTCGGCATCAAGGACTTTCATCTTGTCGGCGTATCGATGGGTGGGATGGTTTCCCAGGAATATGCGATCGCCCATGGCCAGGATCTGCGCTCGCTGACGTTGTGCTGCACTTATGGGGCACCCGGACCCTTTTGTTCGCGCATGTTTGCCCTCTGGCGCGACATGGCCGTGGCCATGGGTGTCCCGAATGTGATGCGCGACGTGACGTTATGGGCATTTACCCAGGACTTTTTCGAACAACGCGAAGCAACTCTGAAGGAGTTCGAGGCGGCAATGGCCACCCTCGACCAGCCGGTCGAAGCCTATCTTTCCCAGCTCCACGCCATTCAGGTGCATGACACCACGGCCCGGCTCAAGTCGATCAAGGCCCCTACCCTGGTTCTCGCCGGCGACACCGACATTCTCATTCCCATTGGCTTGTCCCAGCGGCTCAGGGACGCCATTCCAGGCGCTGAATGGGCGGTATCAAGGGGCGGTCATGCCTTCTTGTGGGAGCATCCAAAGCCGTTCAACGAAACCGTGCTCCGTTTCATCGGCAAGCATCGCCGAACCTTTTCCTGATCGAGTTGCTAAGGGAGGATTGACAAGTTGACGCGCCCCGATCGCGGAGTGGTCACAACAATTTTGAGGGTCATCCGGCGCCCGTCGAAAACCGACGCATCTGCCCATGAGGGCACTCCAGCCAATGCGTTTGCCGCCTCGTATGTCCGAGATGGGCCAAGAGAAGAAATAGAGGGCCGCCGCGCTTCGTTGACGGCGGCCGGGTCTGCGGTTATGGCTTGAGTGCGGAATGGCGAACCAGATTCCAATGTTCTGGAATCCCTTGGCAAAGCGGAGGGCCGCACCCATGGCCTATGTGAAGATCGAATCGCTGGTCAAGAAATTCGGCGAGGTCGAGGTTATCCGCAACCTCGACCTTGAAATCGAGAAGGACGCCTTTACGGTCTTTGTCGGCCCGTCGGGCTGCGGGAAGACCACCCTCCTCCGTCTGATCGCGGGTCTTGAGGAGGCGGATTCGGGCGCCATCCACATCGACGGCAGGCGCGTCGATCAATTGCCGCCAGCCAAGCGCAGCATCGCCATGGTGTTCCAGAACTACGCGCTCTATCCGCACATGTCGGTCTACGAGAACATGGCCTTCGGCTTGCGCATTTCCAAGTTCGAGGATGAGGTGATCCGCCAGCGGGTCCAGGCGGCGGTCGGCATCCTGCAGATAGCCGAACTGCTCGAGCGCAAGCCCAGAGCGCTGTCCGGCGGCCAGCGGCAACGCGTGGCCATCGGCAGGGCCATCGTGCGCGAACCGAAGGTCTTCCTGTTCGACGAGCCGCTGTCGAACCTGGACGCGAAGTTGCGCGTGCAGATGCGGGGCGAATTGACCGGGCTGCAACGGGAACTGAAGGCGACCATGATCTATGTCACCCACGACCAGGTGGAGGCAATGACCATGGCCGACAAGATCGTGGTGCTCAACAAGGGCGTCATCGAGCAGATCGGCCGCCCGCTGGATCTTTATCACTACCCGAGAAATCGCTTCGTCGCCGGTTTCATCGGCTCCCCGGCGATGAATTTCCTCGCCGGCAGAATTGCCCGGATAACGGATAACGGCGTCGAAGTGGAATTGAACAGCGGTAGCAAGATCATGGTTCGCGCCAGCCCCCGAGGGAGCGCGACAAGCGGCAATGTCGAAGGCGCCCCAGTCACATTGGGCGTGCGCCCCGAGGCCTTGAGCCCCGCGGGCCTCGGCGATTCCCGCATCATTGGCAGAGTGTACAATGTCGAGCGGCTTGGGGGAGATGCCTATCTCTATGTCAACAGCCCCGAGGGCAAGGGCATCACGGTGCACGCGCCAGGCGACACGGTGATGGCGATTGGCGATGAAGTCGCGATCGGCCTAAGCGGCGACAAATGCCACCTGTTCCACGAGAATGCCGAGGCCTTCCAGCGACTCCCGGGCTGATCGGGCCGGTTAGCGGCGATTGTCTAGAAAGCGCGACCGTCCGCGCCCACGCCCCGCACGGTGCCTCTTGGCTTGAAGACATGCAGCCGAACCATGGCGGTGATCGCCACACCCGGCTGCAAGCTCAGCAATCGCCCGCCGCGGCGATCCGCATCGGCAAGGCCGGCCGCCGAGCAAGTCGTGTTCGGCTCTAGCCCGATCAACCGCCCTCGCCCGAACCAGGGCGGCTCCGGCGTGCCGCCGAGTTCGTACCAGAGCCAGAGATAGGGAAAAACAGCCTCATCCCACGACAACGCCACCGCCACTTCATCATCCAGCCGGCGGATCGATATCCAGGGGCTGTCGAAATCGCTCAAATACGCGAGTGCCGCCATTTTCCCAGCACCGCCCCCGTGGGCGGGACGGCGGAGGTCGAACATCCCGGCCTTTCCCTGCACCATGGGCCAGTTTCCGACGGCGCCCGGCTGCAAGGGATTGGCCGTCGGGTTGTAGCCCTGATCCACGGTCACCGTGCGCGCGCCCGTTTGAATTTCGAAATCCCCGTCCAGCAGGTCCGAGCCGAAGGTCGGATGATGACCCCACATCGCTTTGACCGGATGCTGGCCATCCACCCGCACGGTTTCACGGATGGCGAGGAGATCGCCATCAACGCTCATTTCCCGCCGCATGCGAACCGGCACGGCAAAGAACCGGCGCGTGAGGAGGATCATCGAGGCGCTGGATTCCGCCTCCCACGGGCTGATGGAAGCCTCGCCGTGGAAGCCATGATAGCTGCCCGCAAAATTGCAGGAATCCCCGCCATTGGGAAAAAGCAGCGGCCAGCCGCCGCCATAGCGCGTGAGCCAGGCTCTTTCGTCGGGTGCGGCAAAGGAATCCAGCGGCGAATCCACCGGGTCCCAGGGTGTCGTTCCCAAAACCGACAGGTTGAGGCCCCTGTGCCTGATCGCCGTGATGGTGCCGCCGACGCGAGGATTGACCGAAACGCGAAGCGTGTCGCTTTCCAGCGCCAATACATGGCTCATTTGATCGAACCCGCCATGAGGCCTTGGATGTAGTGCTTCTGAAAGGCGATGTAGAGAATGACCATTGGCGCGCTGGCAAAGACCATCCCGGCCATGGTCAAGGGTATCTGGTCGCCGTAGCGGCCCTGAAACACGCTGATGCCGGCCATCAGTGTCCGCTTGGAATCGTCCTGCAGGAAAATGATGGCGATCAGCAGATCGTTCCACACATAGAGGGCATTGACCACGACCAGGGTCAGCAACGCGGGCAAAGAAAGTGGGATGACGATCTTCCACAAGATGAGCAGGTCGCCGGCGCCGTCGATGCGCGCGGATTCGAAAATCTCCCGCGGCAGGGTGCGAAAGAAGCTGGTGAGCAAGTAGACCGAGAAGGGAGTGATCAGGCCCGCATAGATGATGATGGCGCCCTGGTAAGTGCTGATCAGCGACAATTGGGTGTAGAGCACGAACAGCGGCACGATCATCACCACCGGGGGCACAGCCATGAGGGAGGTGCTTATGGAAAACAACAACCCCCTGCCCACGAATTGCATCCTGGCGATGGCATAGGCCCCGAGACAGGAAACCACAATGCTCAAGGCGACCGCGCCGGCGGCAAGCATGATGCTGTTCCCCATCCAACCGATGAAGCCACTGACGAACAGCACATTGTGGAAATGGTCGAGCACGACATCTTGCGGAAGGCCGACCTTGTTGAAGGTGTATTCCTCCTGGCTCTTCAGCGAGGTCATGATCATGAAAATGGAAGGTACCAGCGCGACAAGGGTCGCCAGCACCAGAATTCCGTGCTTCAGAACCAGATCCGGCTTCACGCGCCGAACCACAAGATCCAGCCTATCCGACATTGCCGGCTTTCATCCAAAACCTATGCCACTTCTTCCTCGTTGGCGCGCCGCCTTACGGCAAACAATGGCACGATCAACAGCAGCGACACCAGGAACAGCATCACCGAGACGGCGGAGGCAATGCCCGGCAGGCTGGTCCTGATCAGAGCGTTGAAGATGTAGAGTTCGACAACCATGGTCGAGGTTCCAGGCCCACCGCGACCACCCCCGATCATGAAGACGTAGGCGAAGACGGCGGACAAGATGGTGATGACGCTGACCACCACATAGAACTCGATGACCACCTTCATCTGCGGCACGATCACGTACCAGAGGCGCTGCCACCAGGACGCGCCCTCCAGCTTGGCCGATTCGATCAGCGATTCGTCCAGGCTCAGAAGCCGCGCCAGGAACAGGATGATGCCCAAGGCGGATTCCCGCCAGATGATCAGGATCATCACCGTCCACAGGGCGACATCCGACGAGCCGATCCAGTCCAGCGCCAGAAATTCCAGGCCAATCCAACGCAGTACCTCGTTGACCGGGCCGCTGAACTGGAACATTTTTTTCATGACCACGGCGATGATCGGTATTGCCAGGATGTAGGGCAGGAACAATATCACGCGGTACAGCTTCCAGCCCTTCAAACGCTCGTAAAGCACGACCGAGATCAGCAGCGACCAGACCACCATGAAGGGCACCGCCAGCAGCAGCAGAAGATTGTGCTGGACGGTTTCCCAGAACAGCGACTGGGAGAGCACCAGTTCGTAGTTTCTGAGCCCGATCCATGGGCCATCGATCCCGCGAACCATCTTGAAGCTGAATTCGAAGATGCGGATTAGCGGGTAGCCGAAGACGAACAGCAGCAAGGCGACCAGCGGCAACACATAGAGATAGGGAGCAAACCTGGAAGAGTGGTTCACTGCCAGATCCTCTCCCTGGTCCGGTTGCGCTCAACGCAACCCCTCTTGAGCGCGACGGGAGTCCAGGCGCCTATCGGCGCCCGGACTCCTTCTTTTTGCGGGATCACCCGGCCAAATCGGCCGCCCATTTCTTGTAATTGTCCACGATATCCGGGTTGAATTCCCGCCATTCCTTGGCGACGTTGGCGGCGAGCTCTCCCGCCTGTTCGCCGGTCATCTTGCCCTGCACCACCTGCTGCGCGGTAGGCAGCAGAGCCTGTTCGTAGAACTGCCCGGGCACCAGATTGGAAAGGTAGGGAATGTTCTCGGAGAGCCCCCATTTCCGCCACATGGTGCGTACGGCCTCGTCCTCGATGATCGAGGCATCGAAGCCGGTGTTTGATGGAATCCAGCCGGTCTTTTCGTAGAATGCCTTGAGCCGCTCCGGCGACTGCAAGTATTCCAGGAAGGCTGCGGCGGCCTCTGGGTTCGCCGGGTTGGTGGAGAGGCCAAGGCCCTGGGAATCCAGGATCGGTATTCCGGCCAGTTTGCCCTTGCCGTAAACCGGCATCACCATGGTGCCGATCCGGCCCTTGGTCGCCTTGCTGTCGGCGGGCAGCCGTGAACCGATGGAGAGGCCGGCTCCCACCTTGCCGGCGACGATCAGGTCGATGCCCGGATAGAGTTCGGTCGAGGACATTTCCGGGTTGAGGAAGCCAAGCTTCATCAGCTCTTCGAGCCGCACCCAATGCTCGTGATATTTCGGGTCGCGGAAATCGCGCTCGCCGGTGAACAGATCGATGGTTTCGCCGGCACTGTCCGTATTCTGGGCCAACGCATGACCGAAATACCATTCGCCCCAATATCCGTCCTGAATGCCGCCGCCCAGCGGCGCAATGCCCTTGGCCTTCAACTTTTCGCAGGCGCTCAGGAACTCGTCCCAGGTCTTTGGCGCATTATCCGCATCCAGCCCCGCCTGGTCATACAGATCCTTATTGTAGATCCACACCATCGGCAGCGGATACCAGCCAAGCCGGTAGATATTGCCCCCGAAATGGCTGAGCAGCGTCGGGCTCGACGCCTTGATCACATCGTCGCCGACCAGACCGTTCAACGGCCGCAGATATCCCAGCCACACGCTTTCCATGTGGTAGATCCCGTTCCACAGGAA
>CAZIUB010000100.1:0-26986 GCA_964542425.1 uncultured Rhodospirillaceae bacterium
TGGCTCAACCGCTGTCGCAGGCTGGCGAAAGATTGGGAAAACCTCAACCGAAAAGCGCTCGCATTTCTGCGATTGGCGTCCATCAGGCTCATGTTGAGAAAGCTATGTAATCCAATATGAACTCTCCGGACAGACTCTTAGTACAGATCTCGCGGGAGACTTCGAAAAAGCCTACCAACTCGGGCGAGAGGGTTTGGCCAGACCAACGGCAACGCCACTCAGTATCGGAATCGGGCACGCGCTGATGTCCGAGCTTGAAATCAACTACAAGCGGGATTTCGAGCAGGCTCTCCGCGACCGCGATGTGGCACTGCAAGTACTTGGGAGCAATTACGTGGCCCGGGTAGGGTTGGCTTACGTGCCATTGGTGGCCGGCAAGCCCGAAGAAACCATAGAGTCCTTGCAGGGGATGAATCCGGGATGGCCGATAGCGGAATGGGGCTACGCCTATTTGAGTTGGGCCTATTTCGCGAAAGAGGAATACGAGAAGGCCATCGAGGCCGCCAACACGACTCCCATACCCACCCCGACCTATTCGCTTGCATTCCTTGCCGCTAGCCAGGTGGAGCTTGGCCGGATGGACGAGGCTTCCAAAACGGTGAAGAGGATTCTCGAAGCCGTCCCCTCCGCTTCCCTGGCGATGTTCCGCGAGCTGCATTACACGCGCGCTCCCGGTGTTCTCGACCGAGAGCTCGCCGCCTTGCGCAAGGCGGGGCTGCCGGAGTGACGGTCCGTTACTTCCGCTGTTGTTAAGGGTTCTCGGATGCCTGCCGCTGATGGACGACGCTGCGTACTCGGGCGGCAGGCGTCCTCAATGCAGCACGCCGCGCGGTCGAGATTCAGCGCGGCATGGTCGAGCGGAATGCCGGGGTTCCCGAAGACCGGCACATCAAGTTTCGCATCGGCATCAATCTGGGCGACATCATCGTCGAGGGCGACGACTTCCATGGCGACAGCGTCAACATGGTCTCGAGGCTCGAGGGACTGGCGGCGCCCAGCGGCATCGCCTGTGCGGCTTGGATTGAAGAGAGCCGAGGAGGCGCTCCGGCTACATCCGGAGAGTTCCAAGCCTGCGCAACAGGGCGCCGCCGCGCTGGCAATGCTCGGCGAGGGCGACCGGGCGAACGAATGGCTAGCTCGTGCCATGGTGATCGACCCGGACGACAACCTTGCTCGCTACAATGCGGTGTGCACCTATTCGCTGCTGGGCGAGATCGACCGTGCCATCGATCTGCTGGAGGAATGTATGCAGCAGGTGGGACCCGACATGAAGTTATGGTTCAAGAACGATTCGGATTTGGACCCCATCCGAGGCCACCCGCGCTATCAAAGGCTGCTTCATCGCGTCGGGGAACCCCCGGCGGATAATCCTGGACAAACTGGCTCGTGAATTAAGGAATCTCCGGTCTCAGTTGGCGACCCTTCCGCGATCCTGGTTCACGAATAGCGCCCGCGACACCGGGCCGTTCGACGAGATCGCAGGGTCCCGCGAAAGATGCCCGGCATCACGAACATGTATCCAAACCCGGAGGGAGCAATGACCGACACCGACAAGGCATTCACCGGCTCTATCCCCGCGCTTTATGATCGCTATTTGGGACCGCTCCTTTTCAAGCCCTACGCCGCCGATCTGGCGCGACGCCTATCCGGCATGAAGGAAGGCCGGATCCTCGAAACCGCCGCCGGGACCGGCATCGTGACGCGCGCCTTGGCGGGAGCACTTCCACACTCGGTGGAAATCATGGCGACGGATTTGAACCAGGCGATGCTGGACCATGCCGCCGCCCAATTCAGTAGTTCGCGTGTTACATGGCGGCAGGCCGATGCCCAGGACCTGCGATTCGAGGATGGCAAGTTTGACATCGTTGTCTGCCAGTTCGGCGTCATGTTCTTCCCCGACAGACTCGCCGGCTATCACGAGGCACGGCGAGTGCTGAAGCCGGACGGCCGGTTCATCTTCAACGTCTGGGATCGGATCGCGACCAATGAGTTTGCCGAAATCGTATCGGACGCCGTTGCGGCATGCTTTCCCGGTGATCCGCCGAGTTTTCTGACGCGCGCACCCTACGGCTATCACGATACGGCCCGGGTGCGAGACGAGCTGACGAAAGCGGGGTTCAGCCGTATCGACATCGAAACGATTGAACATCGCAGTCGAGCTGCCGTGCCCAGCGATCCGGCGATCTGTTACTGTCAGGGTTCCCCGTTGCGTGCCGAAATCGAGGCGCGCGACGCCGCCCGGCTGGCGGCGGTGACGGAGGCGGCGGCCGAGGCCATCGCGGCTCGTTTTGGTCCGGGGCCGGTCGACGGCCGCATCCAGGCCCACATTTTTACCGCGACGCGCTGAGGGGGCGTCGTAACCACCCTGTCGTTACAATTGGGAATCGGGGGCTGGTCCAGTATCCAGCCCGCCAAAGCTATTTCGCGCCGAAGACCCTGCGCGCGATAGCCACGTGTCGCACTTCTCTCCTGTGGATCATGATGGCGAGCCTGAAACTCCGCCGACATGCTGGCATCTCCCGACCGAATCAGGCGAACATCGGCAAGCTCGCGCACACTCCGCCAGGTTGGCCGCACAGAGCGTGTTCGGCCTCGCCGGCTCGGAAGTGGCGGCTTTGGATGCCGTGCTGGCGTATCACGCCCAGAATCGGTGACCGATGCTTTTTTCTTGGCAGATCGAATAGACCTTGGAGCCCCCCCTTACACATCCAGATTAACGACGTTGAGCGCGTTGGCCTGGATGAATTCGCGCCGGGGTTCGACCACGTCGCCCATGAGGGTGGAGAAGATTTCCTCCGCCTCGTCGGCGTGGTTGACCCTGACCTGGAGGAGAGTGCGCGAATCCGGATCCAGCGTCGTCTCCCAGAGCTGCTGCGCGTTCATCTCGCCCAGGCCCTTGTAGCGCCCGAGGGTGAGGCCCCGCCTGCCCTCCTCCAGCACCGCGTCCACCAATGAGACCGGCCCATGGACCGGCATCTCGCGGTCCTTGTTCTTGAGGATTGCCGAGACGCCATAGGCCTCGGCCAACTCACCCTTCAGCGCGTCCAGCCGCCGGCAATCGCCGGAGCGAATGAGTTGCGCGTCGACCACATGGTTGGAGGTGATGCCGCGGGCCCTGCGCCGAAAGGCAAGCCCACCGTCCTGATCGGCCAATCCGGTCCAGCCCCGCTCCGGGAGGGCCGAGACTTCGTCCAGGCGCTTGGCGATGGCGCGGGCCATTTCCGGATCGGCCGCCGCTTGTGGATTGAGCCCGCCCAGGATCGCCGCCTGTTCCACGACTTGCGCCGAGCCCACCTTGCGAATGAGCGGCTCCATCACTTGCCTTATCGCAAGCGCGCCATCCACCAGCCGGCGCAAATCGGCGGCACCCACGCGGGCACCGTCCTCGCGCACCAGGATTGCGCCGTCAAGCCCGTTCCCGATCAGATATTCCTCGCGCGCCCGATCGTTCTTCAGGTAATGCGTTGATTTGCCGCGCTCGGCCCAGTAGAGGGGCGGTTGGGCGATATGGAGATAGCCCTTCTCGATCACTTCGGGCATCTGGCGGTAGAAGAAGGTCAGGAGCAGGGTGCGGATATGCGAGCCGTCGACATCGGCATCGGTCATGATGATGATCCGGTGATAGCGGATCTTGGCGATGTCAAATTCCTCGGGCCCGATCCCGGTGCCGAGCGCGGTGATGAGGGTCCCGATCTCGGCCGAGGACAGCATCTTGTCGAAACGCGCGCGCTCCACGTTCAAGATCTTGCCGCGGAGCGGCAGGATGGCCTGGAACTTCCTGTTCCGCCCCTGCTTGGAGGAGCCCCCCGCGCTGTCGCCCTCGACGATGAACAATTCCGAAAGTGCGGGGTCGCGCTCCTGGCAATCGGCGAGCTTGCCGGGAAGGGACGAGATGTCGAGTGCCCCCTTGCGCCGGGTGAGATCGCGAGCCTTGCGCGCGGCCTCGCGCGCGGCCGCCGCCTCAACCACCTTGCCGATGATGCGCCGCGCATCCCCCGGGTGCTCCTCCAGCCATTGCCCCAAGCGGTCGTTGATCACGCCCTCGACCACCGGTCGCACTTCGGAGGAGACCAGCTTGTCCTTGGTCTGGGAGGAGAATTTGGGATCCGGCACCTTGACCGAGAGCACGCAGGTCAACCCCTCGCGCGCATCGTCCCCGCTCAACGCCACCTTCTCGCGCTTGGCGATGCCGCTCTCTTCGGCGTAGCGATTGACCTGCCGGGTGAGTGCGGCCCGGAACCCAGCGAGATGCGCGCCGCCGTCCCGCTGCGGGATGTTGTTGGTGAAGCACAGCATGGTCTCGTGATAGGAATCGGTCCATTCCATCGCCACATCGACGGTGGTTGGCACCTTATCTCCGGGAATTATCTTTTCGCCGGAGATCACGATCGCCGGCACATGCACCGGGTTCTTGGAGCGGTCGAGATAGCGCACGAAGGCCTCGATCCCGCCCTGATAGTGGAATTCGCCTTGGCGGTGCTCGACACCGCGCTGGTCGCTCAGGTTCAGGCGCACGCCCGAATTGAGGAAGGCGAGTTCGCGTAAGCGATGCTCGATGGTCGCGTAATCGAACTCGGTCTTGGAGAATGTCTTGGTCGAGGGCAGGAAGGTGATCTCGGTCCCGCGCTTGTCCTTGGCCTCGCCCACTACCGCCAACGGCGCTTGCGTAACGCCGGAATGGAAGCGCACGAAATGCTCCTTGCCGTCGCGCCAGACGCGCAGATCCAGCCATTCCGAGAGCGCGTTCACCACCGACACGCCAACCCCATGCAGCCCGCCCGAGGCCTTGTAGGAATTCTGGTCGAATTTGCCACCGGCATGAAGCGTGGTCATGATCACCTCTGCGGCCGAGATGCCCTCCTCCTTGTGGATGTCGGTCGGAATGCCCCTACCGTTGTCGCTGACCCTCACCGAGCCGTCGGCGTTCAGGATCACGTCGATGCGGTCGCAATGGCCTTCCGAGGATTCGTCGATCGAATTGTCCACCACCTCGTAGACCATGTGATGGAGGCCAGAGCCGTCATCGGTATCGCCGATATACATGCCCGGGCGCTTGCGCACCGCGTCCAGGCCCTTCATGACCTTGATCGAATCGGCGTCGTAGGCGTGGGGCGCCCGCTCCTCGCCCGCTTCCTGGTCGGCCCTCGGGCCGTCCTTGCGGCCGTTTTCGTCGATCGGCTTGTCCTTTTCGCTCATGCCATCGTCATTCCCAGTACCCGCCGTCGTGTGACTGGCTGATTCGAGTGAAATGCCCCCGCCAATACACGCCGGCAGGTACTATCATTAGGTAATATTTGGCAACTTTCCTGGATGCGTCGAAGCGTTTCATGGATCTTGCTTTTCGAAAGTTGGCACTCACGCGAATGCCGCCTGCCCGTGTTCCAGATGAAAAAACTGCGCGTGCCCCGATAGCGCCTTGAAGGGGCCTGGTTCCGCGCCGGTCAGCCAGGCTTGGATCTCGAGTGCCAGGATCGCCTCGTAGAGGCCATCGCGCCGCCGCCCATCGAGATGCGCCAGCGCCTCGTCCAAGAGCAGCACCGGCGCCTGGCCCCGCAGCCTCCTGGCAAGCCTCGCCTCGGCAAGCGCGATCGAGAGCAAAAGCGCCCGCTGCTCGCCGGTCGAGCAATCCCGCGCCAAAAGCGGCCGTCCCCCCAACGCGCGCCCGGCGTATTGAACGCCAAGATCGCTGCGATGGGTTCCCCATTGGGTCATGCCAGTGGCCGCATCCTCGGCTCGTGCTTCCTTCAGCCTTTCGCCCAGCCTTTCTTCGGCCTGGAGCGCGCTTGCGTCCACCAGCCATTCCTCGACCGCGCCCAGGATGGCAAGCTCGGCCCGCGGGAAGGCGTCTTGCGCCTCGGCCAGCGCCTGATTGAGGAGCCGCACCGCCTCCAGGCGCGAGGCAGCGATCGCCACGCCGAGGCCGGCCATCTCCGATTCCAGCCCATCCAGCCACGATGCCCGATCGGAAGGATCGACCGCGATTTCGCCGCGCAATACGCGCGCGCGTTCGCGCAGCGCCGCCTCGTAAGCCGCGATCCTGCCCGCATGCGCCGGATCGACATTGCCGACCAGCCGGTCGAGGAATCGCCTGCGCTGCGACGGCCCATCGTCGAACAGCCGGTCCATGGCGGGAACCAGCCATTGCACGGCAAGAAACTCGGCGAAACTCGCCTGCGACTTGACCGGCGCCCCGTTCACCCGACTGACCCGGCGTTCGCGCCCGGCCTGCACCGGACCCAGGGGATCGCGCCCGGTGCCGAGGCTGAATTCCGTCGCCATGGAAGCGACCCTTGCATGCGCCGCCCAGGCCATGCCCGAGTTATTCCCGGGCAGGCGCAGATCGATCTCGCCCAACCGCGCCTGGCGCAAGCCGCCACCCGGCGCGAACAGCGAGATCGCCTCCAGGATGTTGGTCTTGCCCGCCCCATTGGCGCCGGTGAGAACGACCGGCACCGGATCGAGATCGAGGCCGAGATCGCGAAAGCCCCTGAAATGCGTGAGCGAAAGGTGGACGAAGGCGGCCTTGGCTTGCGGTCGCGCCAAGCCCCCTGGTGCCGCAATCGGGAAATCGGACGCGCGCGAGCCCAACCTCTCACACCCGCATCGGCATCAGCACATAGAGCGCCGAGGAATCGGCCAGATCGCGCACCAGCGTCGGCGCGACCGCGTCGGCCAGCACCATCTGAAGCCCATCGCCGTCGATCTCCTCGGCCACGTCGAGAAGATATCGCGAATTGAAGCCGACCTCCAAGGGCTGACCGTCATACTTGACTTCCAGTTCCTCGACCGCCGAGCCGTTCTCCGCGCTCACCGCCGAGACGGTGACGAGGCCGGCCTTCAGGCTGAGCTTCACCGCCCGCGACTTCTCGCTGGAAATGGTCGAGACCCGGTCGACGGCGTCGCGGAATTCGCGGCGATCCACCTCCATCACCTTGTCGTTGCCGGGCGGGATCACCCGCTGATAATCCGGGAACGACCCGTCGATCAGCTTGGAGGTCAGGATCACGTCGTCGAAGGCGAAGCGGATGCGGCTGTCGGACAGCGACACCTCCACCACTCCCTCGGATTCCTCGAGCAGCTTGCGCAATTCGGTCACCATCTTGCGCGGGATGATCACCCCTGGGATTTTCTCGGCCCCCTCCGGCAGCGGCATCTCGAAACGCGCCAGGCGATGGCCATCGGTGGCCACACTACGCAACGCCGTCTGCTTGCCGGCGGTATGGGCATGAAGATAGATGCCGTTCAGGTAATAGCGGGTCTCCTCGTTCGAAATGGCGAATTTCGTGCGATCGATGAGGCCGCGCAAATCGGCGGCCGCCAGCGGGAATTTATGCGGCAGATCGCCGGCCGCACTGGTCGGAAAATCCTCCTTGGGCAGGGTCTGGAGCGCGAAGCGCGAGCGCCCGGCCTTGACCGACACCTGGCCCCCGTCGCCGGCCAGATCCATCTGCACCTGCGAGCCCTCCGGCAATTTGCGCACGATGTCGTAGAGCATATGCGCCTGCACCGTGGCGGCACCCGGCTGGGAAACCGCGGCCGGGGTCAGCTCGACGATGGTCAAATCCATGTCGGTCGCAGTCAACGCCATCTTCTCGCCCCTGGCCTCGATGAGGACGTTGTTCAGGATCGGGATGGTGTTGCGTCGTTCGACGACGCTTTGCACATGGCTCAGGGCTTTCAACAAAGCCGTGCGTTCGATCGTCAGCTTCATGGCCCCCATCACTCTTTTCCCTGGTCAATCCGCCCTGGTACCGGCCGTCGTGGATCGCTCACTCCGCGATACGACCCGGTCGGTACGCGCCGGCGGGCGCCATCATTTGGCGACATGTACCAACTTTCGTCGAAGCATCGAGGCATCTCGTGTACCACGCCTCCTCGAGAGTTGGCACTGGAGACGACTTCCCGAGACACCCGGCCAGTTCCGGTCGTCGGATACGCCCAAGCCTTGCTGGAAAGCGCGCGACAAGGGCCCCTCGAATCTCGCCCGAATCAGGGCCCCGTCACGGCAAGTGGGGGATTATATCAGGAAGTACCGGGGGCAACAGTTAAAATCGCCCCGGGGAAAGCGAGGCAATGCCGGCCAAGGTCCCGGATTCTAGGGGGTTTTTTGGCCCGAGATGGACAATCCAGCTCAGCCCTCCAGCATCCGGCGCAGGAGATCGACATCCTCGGCGAAGCCAAGATCGGCGGCGCACAATTCCTCGACCTTTTTCACCGCGTGCATCACCGTCGTATGGTCGCGCCCGCCGAATTTGCGGCCGATCTCGGGCAGCGAACGCGTGGTCAGCTGCTTGGAGAGGAACATGGCCACCTGTCGGGGCCTTGCCACCTGTCGGGCGCGCCTTGGCGACTGCATGTCGGCGAGCTTGATGTTGAAATGCTCGGCGACGCGGCGCTGGATGTCCTCGATGGTGACCCGCCGATCGTTGGCGCGCAGCAGATCGCGCAGCAATTCCTGCGCCGATTCGATCGAGATCGGGTGGCCGACCAGGGTGGCGTGCGCGACGATGCGGGTCAGCGCGCCTTCCAATTCCCGGACATTGGAGGTGATCCGATGGGCGAGGAATTCCAGCACCTTGCGCGGCACCTCGACCTTGGCGTGCTCGGCGCGGGCCTGCAGGATGCCGAGGCGCAATTCATAGGTTGTGGGATGGATGTCGGCCACCAGCCCCCAGCCAAGGCGCGAGCGCATGCGCTCCTCCAGGCCTTCCAGATCCGAGGGCGACTTGTCGGCCGACAGGATCATCTGGCGGTTCTGATCGGCGAGCGCGTTGAAGGTATGGAAAAACTCCTCCTGGGTTGATTCCTTGCCGATGATGAATTGCACGTCGTCCACCATCAGCACATCGACCGACCGGAACAGCTCCTTGAACGCCATGGTGTTCTTGTTCCGTAGCGCGCGAATGAACTGGTACATGAACTTTTCCGCCGAAAGGTAGATCACCTTCTTGCGGGGATCGCTGGTGCGGATGTGCCAGGCAATGGCGTGCATCAGATGGGTCTTGCCGAGCCCGACGCCGCCATAAAGAAACAGCGGATTGAACGGCACGCTCGCCGATTCGGCCACTCGATGTGCCGCCGCGTGGGCAAGCTCGTTCGACTTGCCGACGACGAAATTCTCGAAAGTGAGCCGCGGGTCCAGGGGCGCGCTCACATCCTCGAAGGCATTGTCCTCGCGCGAGGGCGGCGCGTCGCGCTGCGCGGACGCGGGCTGGACGTGATTGGCCTCAAGTGTCGCCTCCTCGGCCTCGTCCGTTGCTTCCTCGGGCAACGGATGGCTCGTATCCACGATCACTTCGACCGATTTTACTTCGGGGTTTTCCGAGGCCCACAGCGCCTTCAGCCGGTCGGCGTAATGGGTCGCCACCCAATCGCGCATGAAGCGCGACGGCACCGCCACCCTGAGATCGGAACCGCGCTTGCCCGCGAGCGTCAGCGCCCTCAACCAGGACCGGAAGGTGGCTTCGCCGAACTCGGCGCGCAGGCGGCCACGTACGCGCGCCCATTGCGCGTTCAGAAGCTGGTCGCCCTTGGGCTCGGCCATCCCGCGATGGGGTTTATCGAATCCGCCATCCTTCATGGCTGCACCCAGGGGAGTTGCTCGAACTTCCAGCCGCCGAACTGGGCGCGATGGCCCATGCCATCGCGATCGCCCTCGAAGCCGCCGGCGATGTTGTAGCAAGACCGAAAGCCGGCCTCGATCGCGGCGATCGCGGCCGCGCGCGAGCGCTGGCCGCTACGGCACATGAAATAGAGCGGCGTGTCCTTGGAGTCCGACCCGATCAGGCCTGCGACCTTGGCCACGAATTCCGGATCGACCTGCATCTGGGGATAGATTTGCCAGCTCACCAGACCGACGCGCTTTCCCAAGGCCGCCAGATCGGGGACCCCCACGAAGGTCCATTCCGGCTGCGTGCGAACGTCGATCAGCATGGCGCGGGCGTCGCTGGCCAACGCCGTATAGGCCTGGCTCGGCGTGACCTCGCCCGAATAATTCATGCCGATCACTCGCTGTGGTAAGAAGGTTGCGGATCGAATTCGGCTTGGCGTCTTAAGGGCGGCCCAACCGCCGGCTGACGCGATGGGCTGGGGCGAATTGTCGAGGACCCGCCCAGCCCCAGGAAATTAGGCCGATCCGCAATTTCCTGGTCGCAACCAATAAGAGAAGTACCGTGTCACTCGGAAATCACTGAAACAAAGGCCGTCGGTCGTCTTTTTCATCTGGCCCATCCTCGTTGCGCGACTGCCACAACACCGCTTTCCGACACCCGCCCGAATGCCGTGACCGGTCATCCAGCCCTCGATCCGATGCATTGACGCGCAGGGACACCATGATCCGGATTGTCGTACAATAAGCGTCTGTTTTTCCTAAACAAACCTCCGGCGGCACAAATTTTTTCGCCGGCTTTAGCCCCCCTGGCTTCTTCTTGGGCTAACTCTACTTCGGGCGAGCGAAAGCATGCAAGCCGTTCGAATCGGGAACGGCACGATCGGAAAAACTAGGGGCCGGAATGTTGCCAAATTGCAACGAATCGGGTCCTCGTCGGCGTCAAGATCCGGTTATTCGCTGCAACGCGAAGTCGCGCTGGGCTTGGGCGTGTAAACCCAAGGCGCAATCGCCGTGACCGAGGGAAGTGGGCTGAATCGAGTTGCGCCGCCAGGGTTTGCCCCTGAAAGCTAACACCCCGTCAGAGCGCGCGCAGGCGCTTGGACAATCTCGAGATCTTCCGGGCCGCCATATTGGGGTGCACAACGCCGTGCTGGGCGCCGCGCTGCAATTCTGGCTCGGCGGCGCGGATCGCCGCCTCCGCCTCTTTCCTGTTGCCGCGGGCGATCGCCGCTTCGGCCGATTTGACGAAGGTTCTGACGCGGCTGAGCCTCGAGCGATTGATCGCCGTGCGTTTCACGGTCTGGCGAATGCGCTTGATCGCCGATTTATGATGGGCCATGGGTCGTGTGTTCCGTCGATTGCCGGTGTTGGCGGCGGGTTATAGTGGCCGCCCCAGTTTCCGTCAACCCGGCCGAGAGGTCCAAGTGCCGCCGAAACCGCCGTGGCGCTGGCCACATTACCCGCCCTCGCCGATGGACGATTTGTCGGTTGGTCTCCGCCAGTGCTCGCCGGCGGGTAACATCATTAAGAAACCAGCGCCAGCTCCCGTGGAACCCGCGCGTTTCATGGAGCGCACTTTGTCGAAAGTTGGCGCAAGAGATGCCCTCGAATCTGGTGGACTCGTGCCTAGCGGTATGGTTCCGACAGATGAATCCCTTGGGGATTCATCTATCGGAGGCTGAGTAACACTAGCATGATTGAGTTTGTAGGCCGATTCATCTGTGAGACACATAGCCTTGCGGGGTACTATCCGTCAGGATCGGACCACTGGACCATGCGCATAAACCAAGCGCACGGCAATCGGGCGTTGGAAACGGTCATGACGGCGCTGCAATTCGTGAAAATGCATGGCTTGGGCAATGATTTCGTGGTCATCGATGCCCGAACCCGGGCGCTTGACCTGAGCCCGAGCCAGCATCGCCTGATCGCCGACCGGCGCCTGGGCGTGGGATGCGACCAGGTGATCATCCTGGAACCGCCAAAAAACCGGTTGGCCGATGTCTTCATGCGCATCCACAATCCGGATGGCGGCGAGGCCGAGGCCTGCGGCAACGGGACACGCTGCGTCGCCGCCCAGCTCATGGGCGAACGCCAGGCCAGGAACATCGTGGTCGAGACTGTCTCCGGCCTACTCGACGCCGAATTGGTCGAAGGCGGACGGATCGCGGTCGACATGGGGATGGTCAAGCTCGATTGGCGCGACATCCCGCTCAGGGAAGCCTGCGACACCTTGCACTTGGCCGTCACGCAAGGGCCGCTCGCCGACCCGGTCGCGGTCAATCTCGGCAATCCGCATATGGTTTTCTTCGTCGCCGATGCCGAGGCCGTCGATCTCGTCCGCCTGGGGCCGATCCTGGAGCATCACCGGCTTTTTCCCGAACGCGCCAATGTGGAGGTGGCCCAGATCATGAATCCGGGGCGGATCCGGATGCGGGTCTGGGAACGCGGCGCCGGAATCACGCGCGCCTGCGGCAGCGGCGCCTGCGCCGCCCTGGTCGCGGCGGCGCGTCGCGGGCTTTCCGCTCGATCGGCGGATATCGAGCTCGATGGCGGCACGCTCAGGATCGATTGGCTGGCCGACGACCATGTGCGCATGACCGGCGGCTGGTCGGTGAGCTTCCGGGGCGAGATCGACCTCGATCATCTCGCGAGCTTCCATGGCTGAGCCGCGCGTAGTCACCTTCGGGTGTCGGCTGAACGCCTTCGAGACCGAGGTGATGCGCGGCCTCGCCGGAGAGGCCGGCCTCGGCGATGCCATCATCATCAACACCTGCGCGGTGACGGCCGAGGCCGAGCGCAAGGCCCGTCAGGCGATCCGGCGCACCAGGCGCCAGAACCCGGCTTCGCGCATCATCGTCACCGGTTGCGCGGCGCAGATCGACCCGGAGCGCTATTCCGGCATGAAGGAAGTCGATCACGTGCTCGGCAATCACGACAAGATGCTGGCCGAGAGCTTCCGGCGCTTGGCCAGGCGCGATGCCCCGCGCGACCAGGTCACCGACATCATGAAAATCCGCGAAACCGCGAGCCACCTGATCGAGGGCTTCGGCTCGCGGACCCGCGCCTTTGTCGAGATACAGCAGGGCTGCGATCATCGCTGCACTTTTTGCGTCATCCCCTATGGGCGAGGCAACAACCGCTCGGTGCCGGCGGGCGAGATCGCCCAGCGGATTCGCGCGCTGGTCTCTGCCGGCATCGGCGAAGTGGTGCTGACCGGCGTCGACATCACCGGCTATGGCACCGATTTGCCTGGCCGGCCCAGCCTCGGCCAATTGTGCCGGCGGCTTCTGTCGCTCATTCCGGAATTGCGCCGGCTGCGGCTGTCCTCGATCGATATCGCCGAGTTGGACGAGGATTTCTGGCGGATGCTGGAGACCGAGCCCAGGCTGATGCCGCACCTCCATCTCAGCCTGCAATCGGGCGACGATCTAATCCTCAAGCGCATGAAGCGGCGCCATACCCGGGACCAGGCGATCGTCTTCTGCCGGCGTGCCCGCGCGCTTCGCCCGGGCGTTGCCTTCGGCGCCGATTTGATCGCCGGCTTCCCGACCGAAACCGAGGACATGTTCCGCCGGACGCTGGAGATGATCGCGGAGGCCGATCTGACCTATACCCATGTCTTCCGGTATTCCGCGAGGAAAGGAACGCCTGCCGCGCGCATGCCCCAGGTGCCGACCGGGTTGCGCGAGGAGAGGGGGCGGCGCCTGCGCCAGGCCGGCGATGCGGCGCTGGCCGATTTCTTCGCGCGCAGCCGAGGCACCGAAATCCGGCTGCTGGTCGAGGAGATCAAGGACAGTGAGGCGCGCGGGCACAGCGACGAATTCGCCCCGGTCCGGCTCGGCGCATCGGCGGCCCGGCCGGGCCAGGTCGTGCAAGCGCGGGTGACCGGACATTGCCACGATCACCTGATCGCCGAGGCCTTATGACCGATACCGCCGAGGCAGGCGAAAAAAGCGGCTGGCTCCAGCGCCTGAAGGAAGGGCTCGGCCGCTCCGCCCAAACGCTGAGCGACGGGCTGACCGGGATTTTCACCCGGCGGAAGCTCGATCGCGCGCTCCTCGACCAATTGGAGGAGGCGCTGATCGCCGCCGATCTGGGTCCGGCCACCGCGTCACGCCTGATCCAGTCCCTGGCCAAGGAAAGCTTCGACAAGGAAATCGGCGTCGAGGAGGTCAGACGCGCCTTCGCCGCCGAAATCGCCGCCATTTTGCGCCCGGTCGCGAGGCCCATGGTTCTCGGGCCGACGCGCCCGCATGTGGTGCTGGTCGTCGGCGTCAACGGCAGCGGCAAGACCACAACCATCGGCAAGATGGCCAAACTCTATCGGGGCCAGGGCCAAAAGGTGATGATCGCCGCCTGCGATACGTTTCGCGCCGCGGCCATCGAGCAATTGAAGATCTGGAGCGATCGCGCTGGGGCCGAAATTATCGCGCGCGAGACCGGCGCCGATTCCACCGGTCTTGCCTACGAGGCGCTGGAAAAAGCCCGACGGAGCAATGTCGATCTCCTTCTCATCGACACCGCCGGAAGGTTGCAGAACAAGAAGGATCTGATGGCCGAATTGCAGAAAATCATTCGCGTCCTCCGGAAACTGGACCCGCAAGCGCCGCAGGATTGCCTGCTGGTCCTGGACGCGACCACCGGCCAGAACGCCCATTCGCAGGTCGAGATTTTCAAGGACATGTGCGCGGTGAGCGGTCTGGTGGTCACCAAGCTCGACGGTTCGGCCAAGGGCGGCGTGCTGGTGGCGCTCGCCGAACGGTTCAAACTGCCGGTGGTGGCGATCGGCGTCGGCGAGACCGCCGAGGATATGCGCCCGTTCGACGCCGATGCCTTCGCCAATTCGCTGATGGGTTTGTGACCGACAATTGACGCAGGTGCGGGCCGGCGCGGCCCCGCGACTTCACGCGCATCTAAACCGACCCGCGCGGGCTTGCTCGCGGGATTTTCATGTGATACTCAGCATTGATCGATCGTGCGTGAAGATATCGTGCAATGGATGTCTCTGATCTCAAGGTATTTGCCAGCGTCGCGCGCCTTAGGAACATGAACCGCGCGGCCGAAGAGTTGCATACCGTGCAATCGAATGTCACCGCGCGGATCCGGCGCCTAGAAAAAGAATTGGGCGTTCGCCTCTTCGATCGTCATAGCCGTGGCGTGCAGCTCACCTCGGCTGGAAACAAGCTGCTCGGCTACACCATCAAGGTGATGAGCCTACTGGAGGATGCGCGAAAGGCGATGGCCGACGGGGACCGGCCCTCCGGAACGCTCGTCATCGGGTCCCTGGAGACGACGCTCGCGATGCGGCTGTCGCCGACGATCTCCGCGTTCGCGAAGGATTGCCCCGCGGTCGATCTCACGATTCGGACCGGCACGACCAGCGAACTGATCGAACTTGTTCTTGGGTATGAGATCGAGTGCGCGTTCGTATGCGGGCCGGTCAGCCACCCCGACCTCAAGGAAATCGTGTGCTTCGAGGAGGAACTCGCCCTGCTGAGCGCGCGCGACGTGGTGAATCTCGAAAAGATTCTGGCCATCAAGGATCTGAAGCAGATCGTTCTTCGCTCCGGATGTTCCTACCGCCAACGCCTGGAGCACATTTTCGCGCGGCGAGGAATTGTCGCCACCCGGGTCCTGGAATTCGCAACCCTCGAGGCGATCCTTTCAAGCGTGGCCGCCGGTGTCGGCGTCACGTTGATGCCAAAACGGCTGGTCGCGGCGATGGGCCTGACCAACCGAATCAACGTCCATTCGCTGCCCAAGGACGAGAGCGACGTGATCACGGTTTTTGTCCGCCGCAACGATACCTATGTCTCCAGCGCTCAAATGGCGCTGCTCGACCATGTGCTCAAATCGGCGGAAATGACGCAAGCGGCGCAATAGCCGAGTTCGCCGGTGGCGATCGGAGCGATCACTTAGAATCGCTTTCGCCATCGACCCTGCCCTTCTAGCTTCTCCAGCGGCCCCTTTGGAGAAGCGGCAATGTCCCGGACAGCACCCGGCGCCGGCCTGGCCACTTTGACTTGGCGCCCCATTCTCGCGGGGACCTGCGCGCTATTCGTGGGCGTCGGCCTATCTCGTTTTGGCTACACGCCGATCATGCCGGTCCTGATTTCGGCCAATTGGTTCACCGAGAGCGAGGCGGGGCACCTAGGTGCGGCCAATCTCGTGGGTTATCTCATCGGCGCGATCGCATCCGCCCGGATCGCGCGGCGCCTTGGCGGGCGACTGGCGCTGCGAGCGAGCCTCGTCCTTGCCGGCATCACGTTCTTCGCCTGCGCTTCGCCCTTGTCTTTTTTCTGGTACCTGACATGGCGCTTCGTTTCCGGTGCGACCGGTGGCGTGATCATGGTGCTCGCGGTGACGCTGGCCTTGTCGCGAGTATCGCCGCGCCACCGTGGAATCGCCGGCGGAGCCGTCCTCGCCGGCGTCGGATTTGGCATCCTGACGGCTTCGCTTGTGGTACCGGCGCTGCTCCGTTTCGGCTTGGCCGTGACCTGGGCCGTACTCGGAGGCGCATCGGGCCTTGCGGTCGCGGCAAGTTGGAGGGGATGGCCAGAGGATAGCTCGGCGATGGACCCGGCAATTTCTCCGGGCGCCCGCCCGGCTGGCGCGGGAACTTGGCGCCTCGGGGTCCTGTCGCTGGTCTATGGGATGACGGCAATCGGTCTGGTGCCTCATTTCATTTTCTTTTCGGATTTCGTGGCGCGCGGCCTTGGCCAGGGCATCGCATTGGGTTCGGCCTATGCCGCCCTGTTTGGTCTCGGTGCCCTCTCGGGTCCGATTCTATTCGGGCGGATCGGCGAACTAATCGGATTCCGTTTGGCCCTTCATCTTGCCATCGCTATGGAGACGGTCGGCGTGGGCGTGCTTCTGTTCTCCGGCTCGGCCTTGTCGGTGACATTCTCCGCGCTGGTGGTCGGTGGATTGACCACGGGAGCGGTGCCGGTGATTGTCGGGCGCATTCATGAGCTTGTCGATCATGATGTCACGCGACAGCGACACCACTGGTCGCGGGCCACAACGGCTTTCGCCATCGCCCAGGCGGCGGGCGGATGGCTCCATTCCAATCTCTTCGCGATCGGCGGCAGCTATGCGATGCTGTTTGCCGTCGCCGCCGGAATCCTGTCGATGGCGCTCGTCATCGACATCGCGATCGGCGCGATCCCGGCTTCCGCCTTGAATCGCCTCGGACCGCCCTCGGCAACGGGATCGGCGCATGGTCAAGAAAGATCCGCGGCGGATGATGTGGCTTAAGACCGCCCATCAAACCCCGGGCGTTCGCCTGTCGACAATCAAGTGCTCCCCATGCGAGGATCGATTTCGGGTCAATCGGAGACTTCCTGCTCATGGAGGAAATCAGCGAACAAGAGGCCCGCGCCTTCGTCGGCCCGAGGGCGGATTATTACCTGGAAAAATGGGCCAAGCCCTGGAGCTTCAATTGGGCGGCCGTCCTGTTGACCCTGGTCTGGCTGGCTCACCGCAAGATGTACGTCGCGATGACGATCCTCCTTGCCTTGTTGGCGATCGAGACGATCATGGTGGACATTGTCTTCGCCGATCTGATCGCCGGCGATGACGCGCTTCGCATGTTTGATCGTGCCCTCGTCATTGGCGTGCCCGTCTACTGCGGATTCCGGGGCAATGCATGGTACGCCGGGCACGTGCAACGTGCGATCCATCGCTTGCGCGCCGAGGACATGTCGGAAAACGTCTATCTGCAGGCCTTGGCCAGACGTGGCGGCACCAATCCCGTGGCATCGCTCTCGCTCCTCGTCCTCCAGATCGCGATCGCCGGGGTAAAAATGGCCCACCACCTCTCGACGTCTTGAGAGATGTGATAGAGGCATCCGATGTCGGGCATGAATGGATTTGACGATCTTCAAGAAACCGGGGCGCCGGCATCGATCGCCCCCACGATAGATTGGAAGGGCAATCCATGACCATGGCACGCGATGCAACGGCTGCCCAGCGAACAGCGGTCGCTTCCCCGTCTGGGCAATCGGACTGGCCGAGTCTTGCCGACATTTGCGCCAACGCGGCTAGGCTTGTCCCCCATATCAGGGCGACGCCGATCATCGCCTGGGAGAGCGCCACCATCCAGCGATGCCTGGGGCCAAGCGCGCGGGTCGCGATCAAGCTGGAGCTCTTTCAAACGACCGGCAGCTTCAAGGCCCGGGGTGCCCTCACCTCCGCCTTCGCGCTCTCGCCCGAGGAGCGTATGCGCGGCATCACCGCGGTCAGCGCCGGCAATCACGCCATCGCCGCCGCCTTCGCCGCCAAGGCGATCGGCGCCAGCGCCAAGATCGTCATCCTCAAGACCGCCTCGCCGTTGCGGGTGGCGCTGACCCGGGAATTAGGAGCCGAGGTGATCCTGGCGGAGAACGGCCACGAGGGTTTCGCGCTGGCCGAAGCGCTCACCCGCGACGAAGGCCGGGTCTTCCTCCATCCCTTCGAGGGGCCCAATGTCACCCTGGGCACGGCCACCCTGGGACTGGAAATCGCCGAATCGCTCCCCGATCTCGACGCCGTATTGGTCGCGATCGGCGGCGGGGGCCTGGCTTCGGGTGTCGCGCGCGCGATCAAGCTGGCGCTTCCCAATTGCGCGGTCTTGGGCGTCGAGCCGATTGGCGCCGACAGCATGCGCCGCAGCCTGGATTCAGGGGCACCGGTCACCCTGGATCGCATTGCCACCATCGCCGATTCGCTGGGCGCGCCGATGGCACGGCCTTATTCCTTCGAATTATGTCGCGCGCATCTGGACGATGTGGTGCTGGTCGATGACGATGCCATCGCCGCCGGCGCCACGCTCTTGCAGATGGAAGCCAAGCTCGCTGTGGAACCGGCGGCCGCGGCACCGGTCGCGGCACTGCTGGGCCCGTTGCGCGAGCGCCTCAGGAACAAAAGAATTTGCCTGATCGCTTGCGGCGCCAACATCGATTCCGCCACTTTTGCCCAGTTGATCGAGCGCGGCCGGCAACATCTCGCGGCCTTGACCAAGGATTGATTGAGGACCGGGTGGTCCGGCGGCATAGTCCAGGTATATGATCCAGCCCCGATGATTTATGGGGAGGATTGCATGGTCACGGGCGACAAGGCTCCGACCGGCCCGGAACTGACGCGGCCGCGCGAGGCCTCGATCCGGACCGAATTCGAGGGTCAAGGCGAGCGCGATTATGGCGACATGCTGGGATTGCGCACGCTCCTCAACCTCCAGCGCTGCTTCCAGGACCCGCCGCAGCGCGACGAGCTCCTGTTCATCATCATCCATCAGGTGAGCGAGTTGTGGCTGAAGCTCATGTACCATGAGTTGAAGGAAGCGAGGGCCACGATCCAGGCCGGTGAATTGCCCCGTGCCCTCAAGCACTTCGCGCGGGTGAAGGCGATCCAGGAGCAACTGATCGCCGCCTGGCGCGTGCTCAACACCATGACGCCCTCGGATTATCTGGAATTCCGCCACGCCCTTGGCCGCTCCTCCGGATTCCAGAGTTGGGGCTATCGGCTGGTCGAGTTCATCCTCGGCAACAAGGATGCGAGCCACCTTGAGGTCCACGCCCACGATCCCGAGACGAGCGCGATGCTGGCGGCGGCACTCGAGGAGCCCTCGATCTACGATAGCGTGCTGACCCTGCTTGCCCACCGCGGCTTCGAGCTACCGGATGAGGTGCTAAAGCGCGATTTTCGGCTGCCGTTCGGCGGGCACGAACAAGTGGTGGCGGCGTGGCTCGCCATCTATCGAGACCCTAGCGCTCATTGGGACCTCTACGACCTCGCGGAAAAACTGATGGATTTGGAGACCCTGTTCCAGCGCTGGCGCTTCGACCACATGGCGGCGGTCGAACGGGTGATCGGAACCCAGCCCGGCACCGGCGGATCGAGTGGCGTCGCCTTCCTCAAGAAAGCCCTCGATCTCCGGTTCTTTCACGATCTGCACGAAACCAGGAACCGCCTGGTGCATGGCTAGGCAAGCGCGGCCCGCGCGAACCTGCCGGCCGTTACTTGCGCCTTCGCTTGGCTCGATGCCGGTCAATTCGCGCGGTCAAGTCCACCGGCGCTATGAAAAGTAATGCCTGCCCAGATCGCCGCGTTTCCAATAGACCCACTTCCGCCAACTTCAAGAGATCGGTTCTCGCCGTCTGGTAACTCACGCCGTGGGCTCGCCGATGCCTTTCGATCGTGAACATTGCTCTCGGTTGTTCGATGCTCTCGCCAAGGATCGCGATCTGGCGATGGTTGAACTCGTTCTCGCGGCCCGGCGCCAGGACCTGTTGGCGAAGCGAATCCATTTCCCTGGCCTTGCGCGCCAGATGTTCGAGAAGCGCTTCTACCGCCTTCTTGATCGTATCCAATTGATGGATCAGGAAATACGTTAGGTCGTTGTCGTCGGTCTCCGTTTCCAGGAAGGCACGGCCGTATTTTAGCGGCGCCTTGAGCAGGATGCTAGAGATGGATATGTATTCGGCAAGCCAATATCCTGACCTGATCATATGCCAGTAGAACAGCGCACGAGCGGTGCGGCCGTTGCCATCGACGAAGGGATGGTCATAACCAATCATGAAATGGATCATGATGGCCTTCACGATCGGATGAATGAATACGCTGCCATGTTGGTCCAGTTCGGGCGCGTTGGCGAAGGCGAATAAGGCGTCCAGCCGTTTGGGAAGAGAGGCGGCGCCGGGTGGGTCATGCAGGACTTCTCCTTCTGAATCCTCCACCACAACTCGATCCGCCGGCCCGCGCAGCGCGCCGGCCATCTCCGGCCGATCAAGCGTGCCCTCGGTGACGATGCGGTGCAGTTCCAAGATCAACGGCGAGGTGAGCGGATCGCCCTTGTGTTCGGAGATGAATTCCATGGCGTGGAAATTGTTGAGCACCATGCGCTCGCTTTTGTCCCTGGGCGCGCGACCCTGGCGAATGATCTCCTTGGCCCGCGCGCGGGTGGTCGCCGCGCCTTCAAGGCGGCTTGAAGTGAACGCTTCTTCGATCACGGTGGCGACGTGGAACCTGCGGCCAATCCCTTTGTCGTTGAGAGCGACCGGCATCATCAGATTGCCGCTCGCGTTGCTGTCCAGCCAGCGCATGGTCCAGCGCATCGCGTCGGTTTCCATGAATTGGAACTTCTTGCCCGATTTGTCGCGAAAGGACGCCGACCGCATCTGGCTGCGCCGTGCATGTTTGATCCCGATCCAGGCCTCCGCCGGTGTCAATCCTTCCGGGGCTGGCCTGAACCGATGCGCTTCCCAGTGCAGGTAGCGGCCATGGCCGTCCGTGGCCTTTAACGCGATGATACGAGTTAGCTTCGCAGACTCCTTTATCAAGTCTGTCCAACTCGTCGGAGGCGGCGTTTCTGGTATGCGCATATTAGCTATCTACTAATTGAAAACAAATTAGTAGATAGCATCATAAAATATTGAAATCAATGGATAAACCGTTGACAACTCCAGGCATGCTCCTGGCCGCCCGCCTCAATGCGCCTCGGCCCAGTTCCGGGCGGCGCCGTGATCGGCGACGAGCGGCACCGAGAGATGGCGGGCGGGGCCCGGCGCCTCCTCCATCACTTGTCTCACCACGCGCGCGGTTTCCGCGATCTCGGCCTCGGGCGCCTCGAACAGCAATTCGTCGTGGACCTGCAAGAGCATGCGAGCCTTCAGGTGATGCTTGTCCAGCGCTTCCGGAATCCGGATCATGGCCCGCTTGATGATGTCGGCGGCGGTGCCCTGCAAGGGCGCGTTGATGGCGGCGCGCTCCATGAAATTCCGCTTGGCCGGGTTCTTGTCGAGGATGCCCCGCACATGGCAGCGCCGACCGAAGAGTGTGGTCACGTAGCCCTGCTCGCGCGCGAGTTTCTTGGTGCGTTCCATGTATTCGCGGATCCCGGGATAGCGCCGGAAATAGGCGTCGATGTAATCCCTGGCCTCGCCTTGGGGAATGCCCAATTGTTGCGCGAGGCCAAAGGCTGAAATCCCGTAGATGATCCCGAAATTGATCGCCTTGGCCTTGCGCCTGATCATCGGGTCCATCCCGGCTAGGGCTACGCCGAACACCTGGCTCGCGGTCAAGGCGTGGATGTCCTCGCCCTTGCGGAAGGCCTCTTTCAAGGCCGGGATGTCGGCCATCTCGGCGGCCAGGCGCAACTCGATCTGCGAGTAATCGACCGATAGCAGCAGATTCCCTTCTTCGGCCACGAAGGCGCGGCGGATCTTGCGTCCCTCCTCGGTGCGAATGGGGATGTTCTGGAGATTGGGATCGGAGGAAGCGAGCCGGCCGGTCGAGGTCGCGGCCAAGGCAAACGAGGTGTGCACGCGGCCCGTCCGCGGATTGATTTCTTCCTGAAGCGAATCGGTATAGGTGCTTTTCAGCTTCGAGAGTTGCCGCCAATCGAGGACCTTGCGCGGAAGCGGATGGTCGGTCGCCGCGATCAAATCCTCCAGCACATCGGCGCCGGTTGCGTAGGCGCCGGTCTTGCCCTTCTTGCCGCCCGGCAGGCTCAGGCGATCGAACAGCGCCTCGCCCAATTGTTTGGGCGATCCGACATTGAACTCGAATCCGGCGATCCTGTGGATTTCGACCTCCAATTCGCCGATGCGTTGGGCGAAATCCTTGGAAAGGGCGGCCAGTTCCGCGTGGTCGACCTTGATCCCGGCGCGCTCCATCGCGGCGACCACCGGAATGAGCGGGCGCTCGATCGTTTCGTAGACGCTGAGCAATCGTTCGGCGATGAGGCGGGGCTTCAGCGCTCGGTGCAGGCGCCAGGTCACGTCGGCATCCTCGGCGGCGTAGTCGCAGGCGCGGGCCAAGGGCACGTGGTCGAAGGTCACTTGCGTCTTGCCCGAGCCTGCCACGTCGGCAAAGGCGATCGGCCGGTGGCCCAGATGCAGATCCGACAATTCATCCATGCCATGGCCGTGAAGCGCACCATCGAGCACGTAGGAAATCAGCATGGTGTCGTCGATGGGGGCGATGTCGATGCCGTATTTGGCCATTACCGCCAGATCGAATTTGATGTTCTGGCCGATCTTGAGGATGGATGCGTCCTCCAACATCGGCTTCAGCAGGGCCATTGCTTGTCTAAGCTCGATCTGCCGAGGCCGTTCGGTCCCGGCGCCCAAAAGATCGCCCTCGCTCCCGATATGGCCGACCGGCACATAACAGGCCTCTCCCGGAGAGAGCGCCAGCGAGAACCCGACGAATTCGGCCTCGATGATGTCGAGCGATGTGGTCTCGGTGTCGAAGGCGATCTCGCCCGCTTGTCTCCCCGCCTCCATCCAGCGTTCGAGCGCCGCTAGGTCCTGGATCAATTCGTAATCGCCGAATTTGGCGAGGGTCCGCTTGGGCGCCGGCGCGGGTTCCGCCTTTTCCGAAGGGGCCCCTTCGCGCGATGGAGCGGGCGCATCGGATGGCCGGTCCGGCGCGGCTTTTTCCGCCGCGACCAGCGCCGGGTCGCCGTGATGGTGCGATTCTATTCGCGCGATGACCGATCGGAACTCGTTGGCGCGCAGGAATTCGATAAGTGGCCCGAGTTGCAGTTTGCGCCGCGCCAAACCGGCAAGCGGCACCTCCACCTTGACGTCGCGTTTCAGGCGTACGAGTTCCCGGCTGATGCGCGCCAGATCGGCGTGATTGAGCAGATTCTCCCGCCGCTTGGGCTGCTTGATTTCGCCGGCGCGCGCCAATACCTCGTCCAGCGAGCCATAGGCATTGATGAGTTCGGCGGCGGTCTTGATGCCGATCCCGGGAATGCCCGGCACGTTGTCGCTGGAATCGCCGGCCAGCGCCTGCACGTCCACCACCTTGTCGGGGCCGACGCCGAATTTCTCCGCCACCTCCTTGACACCCATCGGGCGGTTTTTCATCGGGTCGTAGAGGCGCACCCGATCGCCCACCAACTGCATCAGATCCTTGTCGGAGGAGACGATGGTGACCTCCGCCCCCGCCGTCAGCGCCAGATCGGCATAGGTGGCGATGAGATCGTCGGCCTCGAAGCCCGCCATCTCCAAGGCCGGCACGTTGCAGGCGCGCGTCGCCTCTCGGATGAGGGCGAATTGCGGGACGAGCTCGGGCGGCGCCTCGGGCCGGTGCGCCTTGTACTCCGGGTAGATGTCGTTGCGGAAATTCTTGCGCGCGCTGTCGAAGATGACCGCCAGATGATCGGCGTCGGTATCCTCGAGGAGCTTCATCAGCATGTTGGTGAAGCCCAGAACCGCGTTCACCTGGGTGCCGTCGCTTCGGGTCAGCGGCGGCAACCCGTGGAAGGCGCGGAAAATGTAGCCGGACCCGTCCACCAGATAGACGTGGCGGGGCCTAGTACCCACCGTCGCGGATGGCTGATTTAACAAGTTGACCCCGCCAATACCCGCCGGCGGGTACTATCGTTTGGTAACATGCGGCCCGACTTTCGTGGAAGCATCGAAGCGTTTCATGTATCACGCCTTGTCGAAAGTTGGCACGGGTACCCGCGATCGCGGACGGCTCGGCCATCAATGCCCTTCCTGCTTGGCGCCCTTCTTGCGCACGAAGCGGCGGCTGCAATAGGGGCATTCGATGGCACCCGTCGCGTCCAGCGTCAGGAACACCTTGGGATGGCCGAGCGGCCCGCCGCCACCGTCGCAGGCCACTCGATCGGTTTCGACTTCCTTGGTTTCGGCCGGCTGCATGTCGATCCGTAGCTGATGTAAGCGTGGAACGCCCGCGTTGACCGCGACCCAATACCCGCCTTCGCCGACGGATGATTTGGCAAGATGACCCCGACGGCGCGCGGCCGGCGGTTATTATCTTTTCGTAACATGTGCCGACTTTCGTGGCAACATGGGCTGGGATCGTGTATTACCACTTCTCGAAAGTTGGCATGGCGGGATGATACCCATGCCAGGCGATTCAAAGCAACGCCATCCGACATGAACCCGCGACCCGAGCATCCGCCCGACCTCGCCGTATCGCTGCGCGGTCTGACCAAAATTTACCGGCCCCAGGGCAAGGGCGGAACCGCCAAGATGGCGCTGGACCACATCGATCTCGACATTCCGAGGGGCGAGCTGTTCGCGCTTCTGGGCCCGAACGGGGCCGGCAAATCGACGCTGATCAACATCCTGGCGCAGCTCGTCATCAAGACCGAGGGCAGCGTGCGCATCTGGGACATCGACCTCGATGCCGATCCCCGGCACGCGGCGGCAGCGATCGGGGTCGTGCCCCAGGAGTTGAATATCGATCCCTTCTTTACGCCCTCGCAATTGCTGGATCTGCAGGCCGGCATGTATGGGGTGCCCAAGGCCGAGCGGCGGACCGGGGAATTGCTGGCGGCCTTGGCGCTTGGCGACCGGGCCGATTCCTATGCGCGCACGCTATCGGGGGGCATGCGCCGGCGTTTGATGGTGGCGAAGGCCATGGTGCATCACCCGCCGGTCCTCGTGCTGGACGAGCCCACCGCCGGCGTCGATGTGGAGTTGCGCCAGCAATTATGGGCCTATGTGCGCGAGTTGAACCGCCAGGGGGTGACCGTTCTCCTCACCACGCATTATTTGGAGGAGGCCGAGGAATTGTGCGATCGCATCGCCATCATCGACCACGGCAAGCTGATCGCGTGCGAAAGCAAGAGCCAGTTGCTCTCGCGCATCGACAGCAAGGAATTGCTGGTGACCCTGGGCGGCGAATTGGCGAGCGTACCGGCCTCACTCGCCCCCTATCATCCGGAACTGGTCCGGCCAGACCGGTTGCGCCTGCGCTATCGGCCGCGCGAAACCAAGGTCGGCGAAATTCTGGATCAATTGCGCCAATCGGGGCTGGAGATCATCGACCTCAGCACCGTCGAAACCGATCTCGAGGACATTTTCCTGCAATTGACCCGCGCGCAATCGGGCAGGTCATAATCGGCGTTGCAGTGATCCGGGGCGCCGTGACCAGACGCGTGGGACTGCTGGCGGCGCTGGCGCTGGCACTCATCCTCGCCGGCTGCGCGCCCCGGCTCCAGGAGATCGGGCCGCCCATTCGCCAGCCCGCCATCACCGAACACGCGCTTGCCATGCCCGACGGCGTGGATCTGCCGCTTCTCTCCTGGGCGCCTTGGGAGAGCGAAGCGCGTGCGGCGATCATCGCGCTCCATGGCTTCAACGATCATTCTGGCGGCATGGAAATGCCCGGCCACGGTCTCGCGCGCAGGGGCTTTATCGTTTACGCCTATGACCAGCGCGGCTTCGGGCGGGCGCCGTTGCGCGGCATCTGGCCGGGTGCGCGCCAATTGACAGCCGATCTCAGGATCGCCATCGAGCTGGTGCGCGCGCGCCATCCGGATTTGAAACTCTACGTGCTCGGCGAAAGCATGGGCGCCTCGGTGATCATGGCGGCGTTGGCTGAGCCCGAAGCATTGCCGGTCGATGGCGCGATCCTGGCCGCCCCGGCCATCTGGGGACGCCAGACCATCGGCGCCTTCGATCAGCGGATCCTGGATGGGGCCGCGCATCTGGTGCCGTGGATAAAGGTCCGCCCGACGGGGGTGAGGCGCGTGGCCTCCGACAACCGCGCCGCCTTGCGCAGGCTCGCGGCCGATCCGCTGGTGATCAGGGCCACCAGAATCGATGCCGCCCATGGCCTGGTCGAATTGATGACCGAGGCGTATGCGGCGGCCACCAATTTGGGCGAGAAACCGACGCTGCTGCTGTTCGGCAAACAGGAGGGCATCCTCGACAAGGGCGCGGTCGCGCAATTCCTGGCGACACTCAAACCGGGGGAGACGCGCCTGGCGCTCTACGCCCGAGGCTATCATCTGCTACTGCGCGATTTCGGGCAAGCGAGGGTGCTGGACGATATCTCCCATTGGATCGCCGATCCCAAAGCAGCGCTTCCCAGCGGCGCCGACGACGCCACCCATTGAGCTCCATATCCTCCTCTCGCCTATACCAGACCCAAAAACCGACATATCCCACCAGCCGTATTCTTATATACAGATAACAACACCAAATGATTGATCGTACTAAATTCTCGCCGGCCCTCCTCGAGAAGCGCGAAGCAAAAAGCGACGCGGCCCTTGAACGCATCCTCATCGCAAAACGTCGAATCCAGTCAATTCTTGACCGAGAAACCGTCGCCAACCAAAGGACACTCGAACAAAAAATTGCTGAACAAGGCCCCACCACTCAGCGCGTTGATCCTCACCTCATCACCCAGGCCATATTTGATCTTCTCGAACAGAACCGCCTCAAGTTCCACACGCACCCGAGCACTACCAATAGGCGCTGGTATTCCAATCGCGGATTCAAGTAGCCAGTGCATAATTTAGACGTCCGGATGGAGCAACCTCTTGGCAAAACAAGAGGTTACGGATGAGCAAGAAGTATCGGCGTATCAAGTACGAGGACAGGTGCCAGATTCACGCGCTGACGAAGG
>CAZIUB010000101.1:0-40009 GCA_964542425.1 uncultured Rhodospirillaceae bacterium
GCATAGCCCCGGAAGCGGGAAAAAGCGGTTGCACGCCGCATAAAAAAATAGAAAATGGCGGAAGAGCCCCTGTCAAAAACAACCTCATCCCATTGCCGCCGCAAAAATCCGCTCAAAATACCGGGTTTTTAGAGGTGGCCACATGCCATTCCCGTTGGCTAGTGTTCCGGGTCGGCATGCCGGGAGCGCAAATGTCGGTCGCGGAACACTAGCCCCGCGCATGGCCGATGACTGGAGTTGAACGCCGATGGCCGAGGCCAAGCGCTATTACCTGACGACGCCCATCTACTACGTCAACGACTCGCCCCATATCGGCCACGCGTACACGACGCTGGCTTGCGACGCGCTGGCGCGGTTCATGCGGCTCGATGGTTACGATGTCCATTTCCTGACCGGCACCGACGAGCACGGGCAAAAAGTGGAAAAGTCGGCCGATGCGATGGGCATGGACCCGCAGGCCTTCACCGACATGGTGTCGAGGAACTTCCGCGACCTCGCCCACGCGATGAGCTTCAGTATCGACGATTTCATCCGCACGACCGAGGCGCGCCACGTGCGCTCGTGCCAGGATCTGTGGCGACGGCTGAAGGAGAGGGGGCAGATCTACTTGGGTTCCTATGCCGGCTGGTACGCGGTGCGCGACGAGGCCTATTACGCCGAGGACGAACTGACGAGAGGTGCCGGCGGCAGGCGGCTTGCTCCCAGCGGCGCCGAGGCCGAGTGGGTGGAAGAGCCGAGCTACTTCTTCAAGCTCTCGGAATGGCAGGAGCCCCTGCTGCGCTTTTACGAGCGGAATCCGCGTTTCGTCGCACCGGAATCGCGGCGCAACGAAGTGGTGAGCTTCGTAAAGGCGGGATTGCGGGATTTGTCGGTATCGCGCACCAGCTTCAATTGGGGAATCCGGGTTCCCGACGATCCCAAGCACATTATGTATGTTTGGCTGGACGCGCTCACCAATTACATCACGGCGGTCGGGTTCCCGGACGACGGATCGGACATCTATCGCCGGTACTGGCCGGCCGATTTGCACATGGTGGGCAAGGACATCCTGCGGTTTCACGCGATCTACTGGCCGGCGTTTCTGATGGCGGCGGGCCTGGAGCCACCACGCCGCGTTTTCGCGCATGGCTGGTGGACCAACGAGGGCCAGAAGATTTCCAAATCCACCGGCAACGTCATCGACCCGTTGCAGCTGGTGGCGCGATACGGGCTCGACCAGTTGCGCTACTTCCTGTTGCGCGAGATCCCCTTCGGACAGGATGGCGATTTCTCGCACCGCTCGATGGTGCATCGGATGAATGGGGATCTGGCCAACGATTTCGGCAATCTGGCGCAGCGTGTGCTGTCCATGATCAACAAGAACCACGACGGCGCGATGCCGCCCCTGGGTAGGCTAACCGATTCGGATCGGGCGCTATTGAAATCCTCGGGCGAGCTACTCGGCAAGACGCGGGTCTTGATGGAAGAGCAGGCATTCCATCGCGCCCTGGAATCGATCTGGCAGGTGATCGGCGATGCCAACCGCTATGTCGATGAGCAGGCGCCCTGGGCCCTGAAGAAGACCGATCCGGCGCGGATGGGCAGCGTCCTCAATGTATTGGCCGAGACCATCCGGCGCCTTGCCATCCTGACCCAGCCGTTCATGCCCGGAGCCAGCGCCCGCATGCTCGATCAGCTTGGGGTGGCACCCGCGGCCAGAAGCTTCGCGGCGCTGGGTGAGGGGAACAACGTTGCCCCCGGCACGATGCTGCCAAAGCCCGAGGGCGTGTTCCCGCGTTACGTGGAGAAGGCCGCTTGAGCTCGGCCGCGCCACCAACATTGGTCGACAGCCATTGCCATCTCGATTTTCCGGATTTCGCCGGCGAGTTGGATGCCATTCTCGCCCGCGCCGCCGAATCGGGCGTCGGGCATTTGTTGACCATCGGCACCCGCGTCAGCCAGTTCGAAAGGGTGCTGGCGATCGCCGAACGCTACGGCAACATCCATTGCACGCTCGGCATCCACCCGCACGAGGCCGCCCACGAACCCGCGATCAGTCCCGGGCGATTGGTCGAAATGGCGCGCAACCCTCGAATCGCCGGGATCGGCGAGGCCGGCCTCGATTATTACTATGACAAGAGCCCGCGCCAGGCACAGCGGCGGGTGTTCGCGACCCACATCGAGGCGGCAAGCGCCAGCAACCTGCCGCTGGTCGTGCACACCCGCGATTCCGACGAAGACACGGCCCGGATGCTGGAAGCGGGCGCCGCTAAGGGCGGATTGCGCGGTGTCATCCATTGCTTCACCGCCACCCAGTATCTGGCCGATGCCGTGCTGGAGATGGGGTTTTACATCTCGCTTTCCGGCATCGTCACCTTCAAGAACGCCGAGGCGTTGCGCCAAGTTGCCCGCGCGATTCCCCTCGACCGGCTGCTGGTCGAAACCGACGCGCCGTACCTGGCGCCCATGCCGATGCGCGGCAAGAGGAACGAGCCGAGTTTCGTCCGCCATACCGCGCAATTCGTGGCGGACATGCGAGGGATCGGCTTCGACGAACTGGCGCGCGCGACCACCGCGAACTTCCATCGCTTGTTCGACCGGACCAGGCGGGCGCCTTCATGAAGGTGACGATCCTTGGCTGCGGCGGTTCGGGTGGCGTGCCTCTGGTCGGGCCGATCTGGGGCGCCTGCGATCCGGAAAATCCACGCAACCGCCGGCGACGGGTCTCGATCGCCGTGCGGCAAGGAAACACGACCATCCTGGTGGATACCTCGCCCGATTTGCGCGCCCAATGCCTGGATGCCGGCATCTCGGAGGTGAACGCGATCCTTTACACCCACGACCATGCCGACCATACCCAGGGCATCGACGATGTGCGGTTCCTGAAGCAACCGATGGGGGGCGCCCTGGTGCCGGCCTATGGATCGGCGGAGACCCTGGAATCGCTGACCCGGCGTTTCAATTACATTTTCCAGCAGCGCATGGACGGGTCGAGCCATTTGTACAAACCCTTCCTGCGCGCGGTCGAAATCGACCGACCATTCAAAATCAGCGGAATCCCGGTCACGCCCTTTGTCCAGGACCATGGCTATGGAAGTCAGACGAATGGGTACCGGATCGGCAACGTCGCCTATTCGACCGACGTGGTCGAGATTCCGGAGGCCTCGTTCCGGGCCCTGAATGGTCTCGATTTGTGGATCGTGGATTGTCTGCGCTTCGAGCCCCATCCGACCCACGCGCATTTCGACAAGGCCCTGGCCTGGATCGAACGGGCGCGGCCCGGGCGCGCGATCCTGACCCACATGAACCATCAGGTCGATTACAATGTGATTCTTGGCCGTTGCCCGGACGGCGTCATTCCGGCACATGACGGGCTGGAAGTAGAAGTGCCGGATGCGCCTTCGGCCCAGCTCGAAGCAGAAATGGTCTAGTCCAACAGAAACTTTCCATAATATATATTATGCGACAAATTGGAATAAAATAGACGGAGAAAGAAGTGACTAATGTAAGAACTTCCTGTACCGTAGAGGAAGAATTTCGACGCATTCTCGGCATCATGGCGAGATTGCGTGATCCCTCGGGTGGATGTCCTTGGGACCTCGAGCAAACCTTCGCGACGATCGCGCCCCACACCATCGAGGAAGCCTACGAGGTTGCCGAGGCGATCGAGGCCGGCGATCCGGCGGCGCTCAAGGCCGAGCTTGGCGATCTCTTGTTCCAGGTCGTCTTTCATAGCCAGATGGCCCACGAAGCCGGCCGGTTCGATTTCGGCGACGTCCTCGCCGGGCTGAATTCCAAGATGGTCGAGCGCCATCCCCATGTCTTCGGTGATTCCAACATCGCGGATTCCAGGACCCAGGCGGATGCCTGGGAGCATGGCAAGGCGCGCGCTCGTGCCCAGAAGGCCCAGACCGAGGGTCGTTTTTCCAGTGCCCTCGATGGGGTGACAATCGCCCTCCCCGCCTTGACCCGGGCGGCCAAGATTCAGAATCGGGCGGCGCGCGTGGGCTTCGATTGGCCGGAACCCCGCCCCGTCCTGGACAAGATTCGAGAGGAGGTCACCGAACTGGAAGCGGCCATTAAGGTGCCCGGTGAGCCTACGGCGATCCGTGACGAGATCGGCGATTTGCTGTTCGCGATCGTCAATCTGGCCCGGCATCTCGATGTTGACGCCGAGGGCGCGCTTCGGGGCGCCACGGCCAAGTTCGAGCGCCGTTTTCACCGAGTCGAGGCGATCTTACGCCAAGCGGGGCTAAACCCAGAACAGGCTGGGTTGGATCGGATGGAAACAGCCTGGAATCGAACAAAAACAGAAGAAATTGAAATTTAATAACATAAAATCAATAGAATAAACTTCTTTCTTAATGTTTCATGGGTGCTGTAGGAGCTGGATCAGGCTGGAGGTGTCCCAGCGATTTCCGCCGCGCTCTTGCACCTGGCCGTAGAACTGGTCCACGAGTGCCGTGACCGGCAGCCTGGCACCGTTCCGCATTCCCTCCGCCAGGCAAATGCTCAGATCCTTGCGCATCCAATCAACCGCGAAGCCGAAATCGAATTTATCCGCGATCATGGTGCGCGCCCGGTTGTCCATTTGCCAGGACTGAGCGGCCCCCTTGGAAATGACATCGACCACCTTGGCCGGATCGAGCCCAGCCTTGATCGCGAAATTCAGCCCCTCGGCCAGGCCCTGGACGAGGCCTGCAATGCAAATCTGGTTGACCATCTTGGCCAATTGGCCGCTGCCGGCCGGGCCCATGAGCACGCATGCCCGGGCATAGGAATCGATGATCGGCTTGGCGCGATCGAAATCGCGCTCCGCGCCACCGACCATGATTGTCAGCTTGCCATTCTCGGCACCGGCCTGGCCGCCGGAAACCGGAGCGTCCAGAAACGAGAGACCGCTCTTTATCGCGTGTCCGGCCAATTCCCGCGCCACATCCGTCGAGGCGGTCGTGTGATCGACGAAAAGGCTCCCCCGCGCCATGCCGGAAAAAGCACCGTGCTGCCCCAGCGCGACCGCGCGCAAATCGAAATCGTTCCCGACGCAGGCAAAGACGATTTCAGCCCCCCTCGCCGCCTCGGCCGGATTGTCCCGACTGGCACCGCCATGCTGCACCACCCACCGCCCTGATTTGGCGGCGCTACGATTGTGGACCGTTACCTCGTGGCCGGCACGCTTGAGATGCCCGGCCATCGGATAGCCCATGGTTCCAAGGCCCAGGAATGCCACTTTCATCGCTCTTTCCACTCCTGTCTTGCCGTGTTCCAGCCGGAATCGGGATAAAGGTGCCCATGGACCTGTTGCCAAGTCTGGGTATCGCGAGCGGCCAGGACACCACTGGCTTTCATGGCGGCGCTCGGCCGATATTCCTGGTTCGGAACATACCCCGCCGTGCCGCCGAGCTCTTGCAGCAACACCACGCCGGGCGCGTGATCCCAGGGCATCACCCCGGAAAACAGCGTGAAGTCGAGCTCGCCCCGCGCCAGGCGCAGGTAATCGAGTCCGGCGCACCGCGACGATTTGATTTGCCGCGATTCCCGGCGTAGCGCCTGCGCGCGGCCGACCAGATCCGGCCCACCCCTTTGGCCGACCGCGATGATTCCGGCGATCTCCGAGGAGCTTCTGGTGGCAAGGCACGCGATACGGCGATCGTTGAATCGCGCGCCCTTGCCGGCCACCGCAACCGCCGTCAATCCAGTAACCGGCACGTGAATCCAGGAGGCCAGCAGCGCATCCCCCTTGGCAAGCGCGATCATGACGCAAAAATCCGGATTGCCGGCGGCGTAATTAGCGGTTCCGTCGATAGGATCCACGATCCAGGCCGGCGCGCCTTCCGCCAGACGCGACAACAGGCTGGGATCGCGCGCCGCACCCTCCTCGCCCACCAGAACCGAGCCGGACAACAATTGGATGAGCCTGGGCGCTAGTGCTGCTTCCGCCCGCTCGTCAGCCACGGTAACGATATCGCCCGGCGACTTTTCGCGCCAATCGCCTTTTCCCAACCGGCGAAACCGGGGCATGATTTCCCTCGCCGCCACTTCAGCCATGATCCGCGACACAAGGTCAGGGTCGAACCCGAGCCCGTCCATCAATTTGCTCCGGTTCGCGATAGGACGGGTCCAAATCGCGCTCGAATCGGCGTCGGTCGGCCGCATTCAGGCGCACCTCGAGGACGGTCGCATCGGCCTCGTCGTTCCGTTCCAGGACCTCGCCCTTCCGGTAGAGCCAGGAAATAAGATCGCCCCGGTGATGTGGCAACCGATAGGACACGTGCTCGCGCGCACTCGCCAGCAACCGGTCGATTTCCGCGAGCAGGCGATCGCAGCCCTCGCCGTTCAGCGCCGAGATCACGACCACGCGCGGGTCGCGGGCGGCCAGATCGGCAAGTCTGGCCCGCCCCAGCTCGTCCAGGCGATCGATCTTGTTCCAAACCTCGATCAAGCCGGCGATCGAATCTGGTTGCAGCCCCAGGCCCTGCAACACCGCTTCCACGTCTTGCTTCTGCGCCTCGCTATCCGGGTGCGAGACATCGCGCAGGTGCAGGATCAAATCGGCTTCGAGCACTTCTTCCAGGGTGGCGCGAAACGCGGCCACCAGTTCGGTCGGCAGTTCGGAGATGAAACCGACGGTATCGGAGAGGATCATATCCCGACCGCTCGGCAGCCCGACCCGGCGCATGGTGGGGTCGAGGGTGGCAAACAGCAGGTCGCGGGCATCGACCTCGGCGCGGGTCAGCCGATTGAACAGGGTCGATTTCCCGGCATTCGTGTAGCCGACCAGGGCCACCACCGGATAGGGAACCCGCCGGCGGGCCCGCCGATGCAGACCACGGGTCCGCTTCACGTCCTCGAGATCGCGCTTGATGCGCACCATCCGCTCGTCGATCAGCCGGCGATCCATTTCGAGTTGGCTCTCGCCCGGGCCACCGATGAAACCGAAGCCGCCACGCTGACGCTCGAGGTGGGTCCAGGATCGCACCAGGCGCGATCGCTGATAGCTGAGGGCCGCCAATTCGACCTGCAACTGGCCTTCGCTGGTTCGGGCGCGCTCGCCAAAAATCTCCAGGATCAGCCCGGTGCGGTCGATCACCTTGGCCTTCAAGGCGGTCTCCAAATTGCGTTGCTGAACCGGTGAAACCGGAGCGTCAACCACCATCAGTTCGATTTCTCGCTCCGCGATCAGCGCGCCCAACCGTTTGACCGTGCCGCCCCCGATCAGGGTCGCGGGCCGAGGCTTGGCCAAACGCACGATTTCGCCATGGAGCACATCGAGGTCGATGGCGCGCGCCAGTCCGCAGGCCTCGTCCAACCTCCCCTCGGCCGATCGGGTGCCCGAACCGGCCGCCCCGCGACGCGTGCCCTGGCGCAATTCGGGGTACACGACCATGCATCGGTCGCCGCGCCGAATGCCGTCGCCATCAATCCGAACTGGTCGGTGCCGCCCGGGAACTTCCTGTTCGCCCATCAGGCAGCCGGAAGGTGGAACGGCACCTGGTCGCGGGGGATCGGCCTCAAGTCTCCTCGCCTTCCTTGGCTGGCTCGAACATCTGCAGGGCGCCGGCGGGCATGATGGTCGAGATCGCGTGCTTGTACACCAGCTGGGAATGCGCGTCCCGGCGCAGCAATACCGAAAAGTTGTCGAACCAAGTGATGATGCCCTGCAATTTGACACCGTTCACCAGGAAGATGGTGACCGGCATCTTGGTCTTGCGCAGGTTGTTCAGAAAGACGTCCTGGACGCTTTGCGATTTTTCGTTGGCCATGGTTGCCGTCCCTATCTTGTTGGGGCCCATTCAGGCCCGGTTCGCTGGTGCCCCGCAACCGAAATTCCGCTCCAGGAATGTCGGCCCGGATCACTAGCAATTTCAACGTGTTGTGATGCGATGCCAACACAATGAGAAGGACTCGAGGGTTAGCATCGCACCACTCGTACCTTTCGCCGTGATTCTGGATGATTTTGGCCAAGTGATGCTCCCGGTGCACACCACCGTTCCTATCACATGGCATCGGTCATGGAAACTTTCAGTCCGCGCAATCCAGCGGCCAGCGCCTGGCAGTCTTGAAAGTGCAGGCTGGGCGCATGCTCCACAAATTCTCCGGGTGCGGGCGGGCTCGCCCGCAACAGTACCGGAAGGCAGCCGGCGCGCGCGGCGCAGATGATGTCAATGTCGGCGTCGCCCACCAACCACACGTCTGGCTCCGGCGGCATGGCGGCACCCAGGGCCAGATGGACATGTTCGAGTGCGGGCTTGTCGCGGGTGGCATCGCCCGCCCCGGCAAGCACGGCGAAATACCCCGACCAGCCGAGATGGCGGACCTCGCGGCGCAGAAACTCGCCGTGTTTGTTGCTGACCACCGCCAGGTACACGCCGTCCCGATGCGTCTGCGCCAACAATTCAGCCGCGCCCGGGAGCGGCCGCAAATTGTCGAGATGAATGGCCGCGAAGGCGTCCCGGAAAATCTTTTCCGCCTCGCGCCAGCGATCGCCAAACAAAGTTGGGAATGAATCGCGCAGCGAGGCGCGCACCCTGGTTTCGGTTTCGGAGTGCGACCAGGGATCCTGGCCCATGGCGGCCAAGGTCTGGTTCATGGCGGCGTGGATGGTGCTCCAGGATTCGATCAGGGTGTTGTCCCAGTCGAACAGGATCGCGCGCGGCGGCCGTGCCACCTGGGAAATTCCAGGCATCACGCTTCGGATCGATCGCCGCGTTCCGGCGCGGTGATACCGAGCGAGCGCAGCTTTCGATGCAGGGCGGAACGCTCCATGCCGACGAAGGTGGCGGTGCGCGAGATGTTGCCGCCGAAGCGCGACACCTGCGATTCCAGGTAGCGGCGCTCAAACGCCTCGCGTGCCTCGCGCAACGGAAGCGCCAGGGCCTCCCGCCCCTCGTCGACGCGCACACTCGGACCAGAGCCGATTTCCGGCGGCAACATATCGACGCGGATGGGCTCGCCGGCATCGCCAGGGGTCATGATCAGCAGCCGTTCCACGACATTGCGCAACTGCCGCACGTTTCCCGGCCAATCATAGGCCTGGAGGACGGCCACGGCATCCTCGGCGAAGATTCTCGGCGGCGACCCGTTCTGGTCCGCCGCAAGTCGCATGAAGGTCGTGAGCAACTCCTCGATGTCGTCCCGGCGTTCGCGCAACGGCGGAACCCGCAGAGGCACCACGTTCAGCCGATAGAAAAGATCCTGTCGGAACCGCCCGGCCGCCATCTCCGCCTGCAACTCGCGGGAGGTCGAGGCAATCACCCGCACATCGACTTCGACCCGCGTCTTGCCGCCTACCCGCTCGAAGGTCTGTTCCTGGAGTACCCGAACGATCTTACCCTGGGTTTCGAGCGGCATGTCGGCCACTTCGTCCAGAAGCAGCGTTCCACCATGGGCCTGCTCCAAGAATCCGGCCTTGCCCAGATTATCCCGCCCATCGCCGCCGCGATCGACCCCGAACAATTCAAGTTCCAGGCGATCGGGATGCATGGTCGCGCAATTCACCACCACGAAGGGATTGTCGGCGCGGCGCGAGCGTCGATGGAGGAATCTGGCCGCCACCTCCTTGCCACTGCCGGGCGGCCCGGAAAAGAGGACACGGCTGCCCGTCGGGGCGGCGCGCTCGATCCCTTGACGCAATTGAGCGATCGCCGAGGAACGCCCGATCAAATCCATTTCCGTCCCCGACCGTGCCCGCAAATCCTGGTTCTCGCGCCTCAGGCGCGCATTCTCCAGTGCCCGGCCGATGGTCAGCAGCAGGCGGTCGGATTTGAAAGGCTTCTCGATGAAATCGAAGGCACCGTGCTTGATGGAATTGACCGCGGTTTCGATGTTACCGTGGCCGCTGATCATGACGACCGGCGCGTCCAAATCCTCCTGGCGTTTCACCAGCGCCAGAAATTCCATTCCGTCCAGGACGCTGTTCTGGAGCCAGATATCCAGGACGATCAAATTGGGCCGGCGTTGCCTGATCTGCGCGACCGCCTCGTCGCTATTGGCGGCCTCGCGCGTAGCGTAGCCCTCGTCGTTCAAGATCCCGGCGATCAGCAATCGAATGTCGGCTTCGTCGTCAACGATTAGAATGTCACGCGCCATGCCGCGTCAAACTCCATTCGTCGCGTCAACCGCGCGCGGTCTTGGTCGGCTGAAAATCCACAACCGCCTCGAGAGGAAACAAGAGCCGAATCGAGGCACCGCCATCGTCTCCATCCAGAAGGGCTAACTTGCCACCGTGATCTTCCATGATCTTCTTCACGATCGCCAAACCCAAACCCGTACCCTTGGTGCGAGTGGTGACGTACGGCTCGGCCAATCGTTCCCGGCCTTGGGCCGGAAGCCCACGGCCGTTATCGTTGATTCCGATTTCCAACCCATCCGCGGACCGCGCCATCCATATCCGAATTCGCCCGGGCGTCAAGGGCAAAGCCGCTTCTGCCGCGATCGTTGAACGACCCTCCTCCAGGCGCGCGGCGATGGAATCCACGGCATTGAGCAACAGATTGGTAAGCGCCCGGGTGACCTGCCCGGAATCACAATTCAGCCGAATGTCCGGATTTCCCAAGGCAATGTCGAACCGGATTTCGGGATGCGCCGATTGCTGCAGGAAGACCGCTTGCGAAATCAACTCGCCGACATCCTCCGGCCGCAGCACCGGCGCCGGCATGCGCGCGAAGGCCGAGAATTCGTCTACCATGCGACCGATATCGCCCACATGGCGCACGATCGTGTCGGTGCAGACGGCGAAAGTCTCCGGGTCACTTTGGATCTCGCGCAGGTACTTCCGCTTCAACCGCTCGGCGGACAATTGGATCGGGGTCAGAGGGTTCTTGATCTCGTGGGCGATCCGCCGGGCGATATCCGCCCAGGCCGCCTTGCGTTGCGCCGAAAGCAGCTCGGTCACGTCATCGAAGGTAACGACGATCCGGGTATTGCCGCCCTCGCCCCGCTCGCTCACCACGCGCACATGAAGCGTCCGGGTCGAGAATCCGAAGGCCAAGTGCACCTCTCCGTCCGCGTTTCCCGTTGGCCGCTCCTTGGCCAGCGCCACCAGCCGCGCCAAGTCCGGGGAAACCGTGGCGATCGGCTGGCCGACATGTTCGGTCAGGTTGACGCCAAGCAGCTCCGAAGCCACGCGGTTCGGCAGCTCGATTTCGCCACGCACGTTGAGACTTATGACGCCGGCCGACACCCCGGACAAAACCAGCTCGGTGAACCGGCGCCGATCATCGATCTGCCGATTGGCGGCCAGAAGATCGCCCTGTTGCGTCGCCAGGCGCTGCGCCATGGTATTGAAGGAGCGCGAGAGAACGGTCAGCTCATCGTCTCGCCTCCCCACCTTGACCCGCGCGGCAAGATCGCCCCCGCCCAGCCGCTGCGCCGCCGCGACCAGGCGCGTAATCGGCTTGACCAATTGCGAGGCGAAATTGATGGCGATTGAAATCGCCGCCATGACCAGCAGCAGCGCCAGCACCGCGAAGATCACCGCCACCGTCAGCTGCCAGCTCGATCGGTCGCGCTCCAACTGCCGATACAACCTGACGGCGTTTTCGTTGCCACGCATGCTCGATAGCACGCCCTCGTCCACTTGCTTCCCGCAATAGAGGTAAAGCCCCTGGACGGGATCGAGCAGGGTCAGCGCCCGAACCAGGTGGCCATCGTCCGAGACCGAAACGATGGTTTCGCCGCCGTCGGAGCGCATCAATTGGCTCTCGGTCAGATCGAGGTCGAATGCCATCGACAGGCTGAACTGACCGTGGGCAAAGATTTGACGCTGGCGGTCGAGGATGACGCCCTCCGACAGACCCCGCAATTCGAGCTGCCGATCCAAGGCGGCGTCCAACTGCGCTGGATCGAATCCTCCCGCCCAGCCCTCTTGGCGAATCGTGGCGGCGATCGAGAGTGCGTCGTTGCCGACCCGCTGCTGAAGTTCGACCATGTAGGATTGCGAGACTTTGAGCGAGCCCTCGACCGCTTCCTTGATCTTGGTGCCAAACCAGATATCCAAACCGTAATTCAGGAAAGTGGTCGAGAACACCGAAACGAAGATGGCCGGGATCAGCGCCACCAGGCCAAACAACAGGACAAGGCGCGCGTGCAGCCGGGCGCCCACCAGGCCGCGCCGGCGCTCCATCCACACCACCACGGAGTGGCGCGTGATCAGCATCCCCAGCGCCAGCACGACAAATAGATCGGCCAGAATCAGCCAGCTGAACAATTGTAGCGACCGCTCCGCGTCCCAATCCCAGAAATCGATCATCACCAGATAGGTGAGGAGGCCGCAAACGGCCGCCGCGATGGTCAGCCCGATGGCGGCTCGCTGCTCCAAATGAATGCGCAGCGCCCAGCCGCGCAGGCGTCGCTGCCAACTCTGCTTTGGGCGCGCGGCCTGGTCGCTCATCGGGTCGGCGATCCGCGACGGCGCGGCTGCATGTCCAGGTCGCGCAGCCGTCGGCGCAAGGTGTTGCGGTTGAGGCCCAGCAACTCCGCCGCCTTGATCTGGTTGCCCCGGGTCGCGTTCAGGCACAACTCGAACAACGGTCGCTCCATTTCCCGCAGGATCCGATCATAGAGACCCCTCGCCGGCAGGCGCCCCTGATGGGCGTCGAAATACCGCCGCAAGTGACGCTCGACGGATTGGCCCAGGGTTTCCGAGATCGCTTCTTGGCCACTACCGCCCGACTTGACCGAGCGCCTTTGCTCGGCCATCGCCGCCCGGAGGATGGAAGCGTCGATGCTGGTCTCCGGCCGCAGTACGGTGATCCGCCGGATCAGGTTCTCCAGTTCCCGAACGTTGCCCGGCCAGTCCTGATGGCCAAGGAATTCCAGGGCATCGCGCGTCAGGTTCTTGGCCCCCAATCCCTCGCGCCTTGCCTGGTGCAGGAAATGACGGGCCAAATCCGGCAGATCCTCGCACCGGTCGCGCAACGCCGGCAAATGGATTGGCACGACGTTCAGCCGATAGAACAAATCCTCGCGGAACCGGCCGCCGGCGATCAGTTGGTGGAGGTCGCGATGCGTCGCGGCGATCACCCGCAAATTGGCGTGGCGTGCATCTCGGCCGCCGACCGGCTGGAATTCCCCCGTCTGCAGAACGCGCAACAGGCGGGTCTGCGCCTCCATCGGCATGTCGCCGATCTCGTCCAGGAACAGCGTGCCGCCGTCGGCCTGCTCGAAGCGGCCGATCCCGCGCCCGATCGCGCCGGTGAAGGCTCCCTTCTCGTGGCCGAACAGCTCGCTTTCCACCAGGTCCCGGGGAATCGCCGCCATGTTGATGGCGACAAACGGCTTCAAGCGGCGGCGCCCGTAATCGTGCAGCGCACGCGCGACCAATTCCTTCCCGGTGCCCGATTCCCCGTGGATCAGAACGGTCATGTCGGTGTTCACCAGCCGGGCCACGATCCGATAGACTTCCTGCATGGCCGCCGAGCGGCCGATGATCGGCAACGCTTCCTCCGGGGGCGCATCGGAAAGGGTGGCATTCCCGTCGCCCTGGGCCAGCCCGCGATCCACGGCATTCAACAGCTGGCGCAGATCGAAGGGTTTCGGCAGGTACTCGAAGGCGCCGCGCTCGCTCGCCCGGATCGCGGTCATGATCGTGTTCTGCGCGCTCATCACGATCACCGGCAGTCCCGGTCGGCGCTCACGGATACGCGGAATGAGGTCGAGCCCGTTCTCGTCGGGCATCAGCACGTCGGTGATCACCAGATCGCCCTCGCCGGCAGCGACCCATTTCCACAGAGTCCCGGCATCGGCGGCGGCGCGGACCCGATGTCCACGCTGCTCCAGCGCCTGCCCGACCACGTGGCGGATCGAGCGATCGTCGTCCGCGATCAGAATGGTGGCAGCCATCAGGCTGGCGCCTCCGAGTCCAAGGAATCGACCGGCAATAGCACGGTGAACTTCGTGCGTCCGGGAACGCTCTTGTACTCGATCAAGCCGTCATGCAGCCGCACCAGGCGCGCGACCAGGGCGAGGCCCAGCCCCTTGCCGTTCGGACGGCCACTGACAAAAGGATCGAAGAGCGAATCCCGCAGCGATTCGGGCACACCCGGGCCGTTGTCGGTCACCGCCACGAAGATTCGCCGCCTTCCCCGCCCGCTGTTCCGCTCGCCGATCCTGAGGCCGGCCTGATAGCCGGAGCCGAGGATGATCTCGCCGCCCGTGGCCGGCGCCGCTTCGGCCGCGTTCTTGATCAGATTGAGAAACAATTGCACCAGCTGATCTCGGTTGGCGCGAAGCGCCGGCAATGAGGGATCGAAGGAATCGCGAAAGACCACGTGCCGGGCAAAGCCATGCGCGGCCACGCGCCGCACATGATCCAGGATTTCGTGGATGTTGAGCGCATGCATGGGCGGCGGTCGGTCATCGGCGAACACCTCCATGCCGTTCACCAAATTGACGATTCGGTCTGTCTCGTCGCGGATCAACTCGGCCAAGATCGCGTCTTCGGTGGCCAGCTTCGATTCCAGGAGCTGGGCCGCGCCACGAATTCCGGAGAGCGGGTTCTTGATTTCGTGCGCCAGCATCATGGCCATCGCGCGTACGGATCTGGCGGCATCGTCGGCCGCACCCTGCTGGGCCATGCGCAATTCCGGATGCCGATCGCGGAGTGTGACCACGATTCCCCCCGCGAGCTCGGGCACCGGAGAGGCCTCGATCGCGACATGGGGCAGGCTGAAGCGCGGCCCGGATAGGCTCATGTCGGCGTCGGTGACGGTTGCCCGGCGAGCCCTGGCTTCGGCGACCAGCGCCAGCAGCGGTGAATCCCTGGGTACGAAATCGGCGAGCATTCGTCCGACGCAATAGGCGCGGCTGGTCTGGAACAACGCCTCGGCCGCGGAATTGACATAGAGGCAGCGATCCTCCGAATCCAACGCCATGACCCCGCTCGGCAACGCCTCGATGATCCGGTCGGGGCCCCAATGCAGCGGCTGAATCCGGGGTGCGGCACCTGGGCTTGGTCTCGCGCCTAGACCTGGCCGCGCCATGCTCGGTCACGCCGCCAGGAGTTCCATCCGCGGGCCGTAGAATTCGGCGATTGCGGAAGTCACCATTTTCGGGTCGTCGATCTGGTTGATTCGGGTCCTGAACTCCGCCGAACCGTGCAATCCCCTGGAATACCAAGCGACGTGCTTGCGTGCGATCTTGACTCCGGTGTCGGGACCATAATGCGCCAGCATCGCGATATAGTGCTCGAGCACGATGGCAAGCTGCTCGCCCAGGGGCGGATCGGGCATGCGCCTTCCCTCGCCGAGAAAGGCAATGACCTGACGAAGAAACCACGGCCGGCCATAGGTACCGCGACCGACCATCACGCCATCGGCCCCGGATTGGGTGAGCGCCTCGGCCGCCTGTTCGACGGTCACGATGTCGCCGTTGACGATGACGGGGATGCCGACCGCCTCCTTCACCCGGCGGACGAACCCCCAATCGGCAGCCCCATTGTAGAGCTGGCAGCGGGTGCGGCCGTGGATCGTGATCATGCGAATGCCGCATTCCTCGGCGATCCGAGCCAGCCGGGGCGCGTTCAAGGATGATTCGTCCCAACCTTTGCGCATCTTGAGCGTGACCGGCAATCTGACCGCGTTCACCACCGCTTCGAGGATGCGCGCGGCCTTGCCCTCGTCGCGCATCAGGGCGGAACCGGCGTCGCCGTTGACAACTTTTTTCACCGGGCAGCCGAAGTTGATGTCGATGATCGCGGCGCCGCGATCCTCGTTCAGTCTTGCCGCTTCGGCCATCACCTCGGGTTCGCACCCGGCCAATTGGACCGCCATGGGCGATTCCTCCGGAGAGTGGCTCGCCATTTTCAGGCTTTGGCGGGTTTGCCGGATCATGGCTTGACTGGCGATCATCTCGGAGACGACCAATCCGGCGCCCCGCGCCTTGACCAGTCGTCGAAACGGCATGTCGGTCACCCCGGACATGGGTGCTAGAATGACGGCGGAATCCACCACGACCGGCCCGATTTTCAATGATTTAAGGTAGGTGCCCACTTTTTGCTCAATTTCCAACTCTGCCTAGGAATTAGGCATCTATAAATCAACCCGAGCTGAAATGGAAGCAGGCTCCAAGCCTAGTGTCGTGGTTATTAAAGTTCGCCAGATCACGCGGCCAGGAGCGCCAAGCGAACTTCGAAACCGAATACGACACTAGACTCAATAAGTTGCCCGTGTCCTTTCGATTCTGAAAATCGCTCGGGGTGTCGCCTGGTGGTTTGGCGAATTTCAGAATCGGGAAACTAGGCGATCAAGAATTCACGGACGAACTTGACGCCGGGAAAAGCCAGCGTCAGCAGCAGGAACCCAGCGAGGAGCCACCTGGCGGCGAGACGCCCGCGAAGGCCGGTCCGATGATGCAGGAACAGAAGCAGGCAAAGCACCAGGAAACCGAGAATCGAGAACAGAATCTTGTGGGTGAACGCGAGCGCCTGGCCAACAAGGAGATATTCATTGGCCGAGCCGGTGATCAGCGCCAGGAACATCAGAATCGCCGAGGCCTTCAGCAGGCCATTTTGAATCGAATCGGCTTCGGCCAGCGGCGGCAGGGCGCGCCCGGCCCAACGATCGGCATGTGCCTTGAGCGCGCTTTCGAGCAGCAGGACCCCAACGGCGGTGACAGCCGCCAGGGTCAACGCGCCATAGCTGGCGATCGCCAGCAGAACATGGCCGGCGAACCACGCACCAGCAAGGCTCGACCCCGTTTCCGCTGGCTCCACCAAACCCACGATCCAGCCCAATCCAAGCAGGATCAGCGCGTAAGGGCCGACCAGGGCCCCCAGCCTGATCGCGCCGTGCTGGAACAATACGGTGATTGCGAAAATGATCAGGAGCGTGGCCGCGCTGACATCGAGGCTTGGCCCAAGACCCGATTTCCACCCGCCGCCAAGTTCCTCGATCGCCGGCAAGGTGCCGCCCACCAGCGCCGCGTAGAGAAGAACCCAGGACAACGCATCGGAACGCAATCGCCCGGTCATTCCGGCGATGGTCAACGGCAAAAGCGCCGCGATCCTGGCGATTTCTAATACGGGATGGTTCGACATGGCGGGCATTATGGGTAAACTGCGGTCCCTTGGCAAATTGCGGGCGAACGGCAATCGCGGCGATTCAGGTGCATATGAACTCGATTTGTGTCTTGGTGGTCGCGGCCGGTTCCGGCCAGCGCTTCGGCGGCGAGGCCCCGAAACAATATCAATCGCTGGCCGGCAAGCCGGTGCTTCGGCATTCGATCGATGCCTTCCTTGGCCATCGCGCGATCGAGCGTGTGTTGGTTGCCATTCATCCCGATTCCGAGGCCTTCTATCACGATGCCGTCAGGGGTCTCGATGCTCGGCTGGCGCCGCCGGTGCATGGTGGCAGGATGCGTCAGGATTCTGTTCGTCTGGGTTTGGAGCGATTGGAGGAGACCCGACCGGCGCGTGTGTTGATCCACGACGCGGCACGCCCGCTGATCGATCGTGCCACCATCGATCGCGTGCTCGCGGCACTCGAGCGCAACCCCGCGGTCGTGCCCGCGCTCCCGCTCGTGGATACCATCAAACGCGGGCGCGACGGGCTGGTTGGCGAGACCGTGGACCGGCGCGATCTGTGGCGGGCGCAAACGCCACAGGGATTTCATTTCGCGCCTATCCTGGCCGCGCATCGGCGTTTTGCCGGGGCCGAGATGACCGATGATGCCGCGATCGCCGAGGCGGCGGGAATGGCGGTGGCGCTGGCACTCGGTAATGAGCGGAATCTGAAGGTTACGACCCAAGACGACATGGCGCTCGCGGAGGCCTATTTGACCCAATCGCTCGAATTCCGGACCGGCAACGGCTTCGATGTCCACAAGCTGGTCCCCGGCACGGGCATGATTCTGTGCGGCATCCCGATTCCCGGGAAGCTAGCGCTCGAAGGCCATTCCGATGCCGATGTCGCGCTGCATGCCTTGACTGATTCCATCCTGGGGGCGATCGGCGCCCAGGATATCGGCGCCCATTTCCCACCGAGCGATGACAAATGGCGCGGCGCCGAATCCTGGAAGTTTCTCGATCACGCCGCCGGGTTGGTGCGGGCACGCCTGGGCCGCATCGTGCATTGCGACATCACCATTATCTGCGAGCGCCCGAAGATCGGCCCCTACCGCGCGCGCATGGTCGAACGCGTCGCCGCCATCTTGAACATCGACCCCGATCGGGTCAGCGTGAAGGCGACCACCACCGAGAGACTCGGCTTCACCGGTCGCGGCGAAGGCATCGCCGCGCAGGCGACCGCCACCATCGCGCTCACCCAGCGATGAACGAGGAAAGGCTGGCGGCCCTGCTGGGGCGCTATCGCCGGCGCGGCTGGCGGATCGCCACCGCCGAATCGTGCACCGGCGGGCTGATCGCGGCGGCACTCACGGAAACGCCAGGTTCGTCGGACGTGTTCGATCGCGGCTTCGTGACCTATACCAACCAGGCCAAGTCCGATCTTCTGGGCGTCGCGGAGGACTTGCTGATCCATCACGGCGCGGTCAGCGCCGAAGTGGCGGCGGCGATGGCCGAGGGCGCGCTGGCACGATCACAGGCCGATATCGCGATCGCGGTTACCGGCATCGCCGGGCCAGACGGCGGGTCGAGGCAAAAGCCGGTCGGCCTGGTCTATCTGGGGCTGGCGAGGCGGGAGGCCGACGCGCGGGTCGAAAGGTGTGACTTCCGGGGCGATCGCGGGGCAATTCGCGCCGCGGCACTTTCCCGCGCGCTCGACATGCTCGGCGCGGAAGTATCATGACTCGCGTTCTTGGCATCGATTTCAGCGGCGCCAAGGATGCCGGGCGCAAGATCTGGGTGGCCGAGGGAAATTCGATCGGTCGCGGCACGTTCAAACTGGAACGCCTGTCGCCGGCGATTGAATTGCCCGGCGGCGGCATCGCGCCGGAAATGGCGATACCGGCGCTGGCAAATCACATCGCCAACCAGGGCGAGGCCCGCATCGGCTGCGATTTTCCCTTTGGCCTGCCCAAGGCGTTGGTCGCGGACAAGAATTGGTCGGCTTTTGCGCTCCGCTACGAAACGCGCTTCCCCGATCCGGACAGTTTTCGCCGAAGCCTGATGCGCCGGACCCGAAAACAGGAACACAAGCGCCAGACCGACCGCATCGCGCGCACACCCTTCAATTCCTACAATTTGCGGCTTTACCGCCAGACCTGGTGGGGAATCGCCGGCGTGCTGCGGCCGCTGGTCGCGGCGCGATCCGTGATCGTGTGCCCGCAGCAGCGCCCGAAGCCCGGCCTGCCTCTGGTGATGGAGGTTTGCGCCGCCTGCACGCTGAAATCGATCGATCTTTACCCCTCATACAAGGGGCCGGGGCCTGCGCGGGCCGAGGCCAGATGCCGCATCCTGGACACCTTGATCGAGTGCCAGTACATGGCGGCGCCGACCGGCACCTTGCGCCGGAAGTTGCTGGAGAACCAGGGCGGCGATGCGCTGGACGCGGCCATTGGCGCGATCGCCGTGGCGCGCGCCGATTTATCGGCCACGCCCAACTCCTTCGAGCGGCTGGAGGGAAGGGTCTATTTCGAGCTGTAGAGCACGCTGGCCCGGATTTCGAACGCGCTCACCATCCGCCTGACCGCCTCGTGGAACAGCACGCCGATCAGCTTTTGCAGCACGACCGAGGTGAATTCGAACTCCAGGTGGAAGTCGATTTGGCAATGCCCGTCGCCGGTGGGCGAAAAAGTCCAATGATTCTTGAGATGGCGAAATGGTCCGTCGATATAGGCGACGTCGATGCCAAGCCCCGCGCGATCGAGCGTCACCCGGCTGGTGAAGCGCTCGCGCACCAACTTGAATCCGATCATGAGATCGGCGAGCAGCCAGTTCTCGTCCCGCTCGCGGATCCGCACGCCCACGCACCAGGGCAGGAATTCGGGATAGCGGCCCACATCGGCCACCAGATCGAACATCTGTTTCGGCGTGTAGGGAAGAACGCGACTTTCGGTATGGACCTTCATGCCCAAGTGCCAACTTTCGAAGAAGGGTGATTCTTGAATCGCGCGCACTGTTCCACGAAAGTTGGCACACTTTGCCCAATGATAGTACCCGCCGGCGCGCGACCTCCGGGGTCATTCGGCTCGAATCATCTGTCTGCGACGGCGGGTACTGGAGTTTAGGCGCTGCCCCGCGATTGGAACGAAGCGCGTGCCTGGCGCAGCCTGGCGAAATCCGCGCCGGCGTGATGCGACGAGCGCGTCAGCGGCGAGGCCGCGACCAGCAGGAAGCCCTTGCCCAGGCCCTGGCGCTTGAGCATTTCGAATTCCTCGGGCGGCACGAAGCGCTCGATCGCGTGGTGCTTGCGGGTCGGCTGCAGGTATTGCCCGATGGTCAGGAAATCGACCTCCGCCGCGCGCAGATCGTCCATCACCTGAAACACTTCGTCGTTGCTTTCGCCAAGGCCGACCATCAATCCGGATTTGGTGAACATGGCGGGATCGATTTCCTTCACCCGCTGCAACAGCCGCAGCGAGGCAAAGTACCGCGCCCCCGGCCGCACCGGGCGATAGAGCCTGGGCACCGTTTCCAGATTGTGGTTGTAGACATCGGGCCCTGCGGCGACCACAATTTCGATCGCCCCCGGCTTGTTGAGAAAGTCGGGGGTCAGCACCTCGATCGTGGTCGCCGGCATGCGTGCCCGGATCGCCCGGATGACGCAAGCGAAATGGCCGGCCCCACCATCCTGGAGATCGTCGCGATCGACCGAAGTCACCACCACATGATTGAGGCCGAGCCTGGCACAGGCCTCGGCGACGTTTTCCGACTCATGCGGGTCGAGCACATCCGGGCGCCCGGTCGCGACATTGCAAAAGGCGCAGCCCCGCGTGCACACCGATCCCAGGACCATGAAGGTTGCGTGGCGCTGCTGCCAGCACTCGCCGATGTTCGGACAAGCAGCCTCCTCGCAAACGGTGTGCAGCTTCAGCCCGCGCATCAGCGCCCTGGTCTCGGCATAGACGGGCCCGCCCGGCGCACGCGCGCGAATCCAGTCCGGCTTGGGTAAAACCGGCTGATCCGGACGGTGTGCCTTTTCTGGGTGGCGGGGACGCACCAACTCCATCAGGCGCCGCCCCGCCCCTCGACCGGCCATCTGGACAACGCAAACACCCAGAGCATGATGATGTTGACCAGCGGGATGAAAGCCAAAATCGCCCACCACCCGGAATACCCGGCCTTGCGGATGATCATGACCACGGGAACACCATAGAGGGCGATGATAATCAGAATCACGATGATCGAGAAGACGAATCCGAACATGTCTGGTTCCATTTTCCTTGCTCCTAGGTGTTGCGGGGCTCAAATATGAAGCGCGCGGCCATAGGCTGCCAAGACCGATTCGTGCATCATCTCAGAAAGTGTGGGGTGCGGAAACACCGTGCGCATGAGCTCGGCCTCGGTCGCCTCCAGGGTCTTGGCAATCACGTAGCCTTGAATGAGCTCCGTCACCTCGGCGCCGATCATGTGCGCGCCCAGTAATTCCCCGGTCTTGGAATCGAACACGGTCTTGACCAGACCTTCCGCCTCGCCGAGCGCGATCGCCTTGCCATTGCCGATATAGGGGAAGCGCCCGATTTTGACCTCGCGGCCCTTATCCTTGGCCGCCTGTTCCGTGAGGCCGACGCTGGCGACCTGTGGCATGCAATAGGTGCAGCCGGGAATATTGGCGACATCCATCGGGTGCACGCCTTTAACGCCCGCGATCTTTTCCACGCACACCACGCCCTCGTGGCTGGCCTTGTGCGCCAGCCAAGGCGGCCCAGCCAAGTCGCCGATGGCGTAAACACCGGCCTCACCGGTGGCGCCAAAGGCATCGGTGACGACATGGGTCTTCTCGACCCTGACCTTGGTTCCCTCGAGGCCGATGTTCTCAACATTGCCGACGATGCCGATCGCCAGGATCACACGATCGACTATGATCTCCTGCAATTTGCCGGTCGATTCCACGTTGGCGGCTACATTGTTGGCGCCCTTCCTCAGTCCCTTGACCGTGGCCGAGGTCAGGATCTTCATGCCCTGCTTCTCGAAGGACTTGCGGGCGAGTGCCGAGATTTCGGCATCCTCGACCGGCAGAACCCGGTCCATCACCTCGACGACGGTCACATCGACGCCAAGCTGGCGATAAAAACTGGCGAACTCGATACCGATCGCACCCGATCCCACGACCAGCAGCGATTTCGGCAGAGTGGTGGGTACCATCGCCTCTTTGTACGTCCAAACTAGCTTGCCGTCCGGTTCGAGGCCGGGAAGCGCGCGGGCCCTGGCCCCGGTCGCCAGGATGATGTGCTTGGCGGCGAGATCGGCGGTTGGCTTGCCGTCCTTCGAAACATTCACCCTGCCCGGCCCATTCAGCCTTCCATGGCCGTCGAACACGCTCACCTTGTTCTTCTTCAGGAGATGCTTGACGCCGGCCGACAGCTGTCCGGCCACCTTGCGCGACCTTTCCACGATCTTGCCGAGATCGAAGCTGTAGGCCTCGACCTTGAAACCGAAGGCATCGGCGTGGCCGATCAAATGCCCGATCTCGCCCGAGCGCAGCAGCGCCTTCGTTGGAATGCAGCCCCAATTGAGGCAGATGCCGCCCAGATGCTCGCGCTCGACGAGTGCCGCCTTCATGCCAAGCTGCGCCGCCCTTATGGCGGCCACATAGCCGCCCGGCCCACCGCCCAGAATGACAAGATCGAAATTAGTGTCGGCCATTTGTGACTCTTACCCTCTTACCAGCAAGCACCTGGCACTTGATCGCTATCGCAGCCCCACACTTTCCGCGCATCGGCGCATGACTTTCTCAGATTCGTGAGCAAGTGCGCTGTCCTTGGGTATTTCTTCCAGCTGACGCGGGGTTAGCCCTTCGATGCGCGGCGTTAGTTCCACGATGGCGCAGCCGCAAGTGAATCTGATCTTCTCGGGGCGATCTCCATCCAACGAGAGTCCTTGGTCACGAAGCGCATCTTCCATTCCCTTGCTGCAAGCCTCGATAAACAATGTCTTGAATCGCACGACGTCGCTGGGATCGGCGGCCTCGATCTCTATTGGCCGGTCGAGCGCTTCCCGCCTCCAAAGATCGTATAGAAATGCCAGGGCAATGATCGCGCCGCAAACAACCGCCAATGAGATCAGGAGCGCTTTCATCGGACCGAATTCGGTCGCGCGAAACAGCGGCGCGCCTGGGCCGAGGCGGATTGTTCTTCCAGGAAGGCGGCACGGCCCATTGTTCCATCTTTATTCCGAAGCTCACAACATGCCGGCAGCAACCCGGCCCTAGATCAAGATCGCGACAGGGTTCTCGATCAGGCGCTTCAACGCCGCCAGGAATTCGGCCCCGATGGCGCCATCGACGACCCGATGATCGACGGACAATGTGCAACTCATGACGGTGGCAACCGCAAGAGCGCCATTCTTGACCACCGCGCGCTGTTCGCCCGCGCCCGCCGCCAGGATGCAGCCCTGTGGCGGATTGACGATGGCGGCGAAATCCTTGATTCCGAACATGCCGAGATTGGACAGCGAGAATCCGCCGCCGGTATATTCCTCGGGCTTGAGCTTGCCGTCCTTGGCGCGGGTGGCGAGCGCCTTCATCTCGGCGGAAATTTCGGTCAGGCGCTTCTTTTCCGCCTCGCGGATGATCGGTGTAATCAGCCCATTCGGGATGGCGACCGCGACCGAGATATCCGAGGTCTTGTACATCTTCACGCCATCGTCCGACCAAGATGCGTTGGCCTTGGGCACTTGGGCGAGCGCCGCCGCGCAGGCCTTGATCAGGAAATCGTTGACCGAAAGCTTGTAGGCGCCGGGGCCGTCCTTGGGGCTCGCGCTGTTCGCTTGTTCGCGCGCCTTCAGGAGAGCGTCGATCTCGCAATCCACCGTCAGATAGAAATGCGGCACGAATTGCTTGGATTCCTGCAAGCGGCGCGCGATGGTCTTGCGCATCATTGTGTGAGCGACCAAATCGAATTCCGGCTCGCCAAAGGCGCGCGCGCCGGACAATTTCGGTGCGGCAGCATGAGCCGACGCGGGTGAAGTTGGCGGCGCGGCCTTCGCCTGGCCACCGGTTTGGACGCGCTCGACATCGGCCTTGACCACGCGGCCACTGGGACCACTGCCGGTGATGCGTGACAGATCGATGCCATGCCGCCCGGCGATCCTGCGGGCAAGCGGCGAAGCGAAGACCCGCGCGCCCGACGACGCTGCGGTCGGCGCCGTTGCCGGCGTTGGCGCGGGCGCCACCTTCGGCGCGGTTGCAGCGGATGGCACCGACGCGGCCTTGGCCAAAGGTAGCGCCGAGAGCGCGCTCGAATCCTCGCCCTCTTCCAGGAGAATCGCGATCACGTCATTGACCTTTACCGCCTCGGTCCCGCCGGGAACCACGATCTTGGCCAACCGGCCTTCCTCGACCGCCTCGACTTCCATGGTCGCCTTGTCGGTCTCGATCTCGGCCAGAATGTCGCCCGGCTTCACGGATTCGCCTTCCTTCTTCAGCCAGCGCGCCAGATTGCCCTCGGTCATGGTCGGCGACAGGGCCGGCATCAGGATATTGATCGGCATGATTGCGCCTCCTTCCCGCGCTCAGCGATAGCAGGCGCGCTTGGCGGCTTCGACGATGTGCTCGGTCTGTGGCAGGGCGAGCCGCTCCAGATTGGCGGCATAGGGCATCGGCCCATCGACACCGGCCACCCGAGCAATCGGTGCGTCCAGCCAATCAAAGGCGTGCTCCATCATCAGAGCGGCCAGTTCGGAACCGATCCCGGCGGTCGGCCAACCCTCCTCGACCGAGACAAGTCGGTTGGTTTTCTTGACCGAAGTAACGATTGTCTCAAGGTCGAGCGGCCGAATCGTGCGCAGGTCGATCACTTCGGCCTCGATCCCCTGGTTGGCCAGTTCGTCGGCCGCCGCCATCGCCAATCCCACCATGCGCGAGAAGGCCGTGATCGTAACATGCAAACCACTGCGAAGGATTTTGGCCTTGCCGATCGGGACCAGATATTCCGGGTCGCTCGGCACTGCGAAGCTCTGGCCGTAGAGCATCTCGTTTTCCAGGAACACCACCGGGTTGGGGTCGCGGATCGCCGATTTCAACAGCCCCTTGGCATCGGCGGCGGAATAGGGCGCCACGACCTTCAATCCCGGGCAATGCGCGTACCAACTGGCGTAGCATTGCGAGTGCTGGGCGGCGACGCGCGAGGCGGCACCATTGGGCCCGCGGAACACGATCGGGCAATTGATCTGACCGCCCGACATGTACAGGGTCTTGGCGGCGGAATTGATGATGTGATCGATCGCCTGCATTGCGAAGTTGAAGGTCATGAATTCGACGATCGGCTTCAATCCCATGAAGGCCGCGCCGACACCAAGCCCCGTGAACCCGATCTCGGTGATCGGTGTGTCGACCACGCGCTTGGCGCCGAATTCCTCCAGCAACCCCTGGCTGACCTTGTAGGCGCCCTGGTATTCGGCCACCTCCTCGCCCATCAGCAGGACGTCGGGATCGCGGCGCATTTCCTCGGCCATCGCATCGCGCAGCGCCTCGCGCAGCGTCTGGGTGTGGGTCGGCCCGGCATATTCCGTCTCGGCGGCGACTGGGGCTTGCACCGGTGGCCGGACCGGCGCCGTGGTGAGCGAACTGGGCGCGGGCTGGCTGACCGTGGCGGCCCTGGTCGGGGCCGGTGCGGCGCCCGCCTTTTCATCCTCGCCGCGCAGGACAGCGATCGGAGTATTGACCGGGACATTCTCGGTACCGGCGGCAACCAGGATGCGGTCCAGGATTCCCTCGTCGACCGCCTCCACCTCCATGGTCGCCTTATCGGTCTCGATCTCGGCCAGGATATCGCCGGGCCTGACCGCCTCGCCGGTCGATTTCAGCCACTTGGCGAGCTTGCCCTCGGTCATGGTCGGCGACAGCGCGGGCATCAGGATCTCTATGCTCATGGTTGCTCCCTCAGCTCGCCAGCAGGACATCGGTCATGAGCTCGCCCGGATCCGGCTCCGGGCTCTGCTGAGCGAACTCGGTCGCGGTCGAGACGATGTCCTTGATCTCGCGGTCGATCTCCTTGAGTTTCGTTTCCTCGGCGACGCCCTCTTTCAGAATTTGCTCGCGCAATCTGTCGATCGGGTCGTTTTCCTGGCGCATCTTGGCCACTTCTTCCTTGCTCCGGTACTTGGCCGGATCCGACATCGAATGGCCGCGATAGCGATAGGTCATCATTTCCAGGATGTACGGGCCAGCGCCTTTGCGCGCATGCGCGAGCGCGGCCCCGCCGGCGCGGCGCACTTCGATCACGTCCATGCCATCGACGCGCTGGCCGGGAATGCCGTAGGCGGTGCCGCGCTTGTGCAACTCGGTCCCCGCCGAGGCGCGCCGCACGGAGGTGCCCATGGCGTATTGGTTGTTCTCGATCACATAGACCACGGGCAACTTCCACAAGGCCGCCATGTTGAAGGATTCGTAGACCTGCCCCTGATTGACCGCGCCGTCGCCCAGATAACACATGCAAACCTTGCCATCGCCCCGATAGCGATGGGCAAAGGCCAGCCCGGTTCCCAGCGGCACCTGGCCGCCGACGATGCCGTGGCCGCCATAGAAATTCTTTTCGCGGCTGAACATGTGCATCGAGCCGCCCTTGCCCTTGGAATAGCCGCCGCGCCTTCCGGTCAGTTCGGCCATCACGCCCTTGGCATCCATGCCGCAGGCCAGCATGTGGCCGTGATCGCGATAGCTGGTAATGACCGTATCGCCCGGCTCGGAGGCCGCCTGCATCCCGACCACCACCGCTTCCTGGCCGATGTAAAGATGGCAGAAGCCCCCGATTAGCCCCATGCCGTAAAGCTGACCCGCCTTTTCCTCGAAACGGCGGATCAGAAGCATGTCCCGGTAATAGCGAAGAACCTCCGCCGGCTTGGCCGGGGCGGTTTTCCCGCCGCCTTGAAGCGATGCTCTTGCCATGGCTCAAATCCCCTGCCGCCCGTTGGCTGGCGGCAACCTATTGGATCATCCGGATGCCAAGGAAGAACGCCGGCAGTCCGATCCAAGCCACAGTATCGGGGAGGAGAGTAAAAAAAACAATAAACTGTAATATATTGAAATTATGACATAAAGTACGAGTTAGCTTGATTTCGGTTAACTAGGCGAATTCATTGTTTGGCGGAATCGGCCGACTCACTGGAAAAAATCACCACATCGTCGGGATGGCTGAAATTGAGCATTGCGCGGGCACGTTCATCGAGCATGTCGGGGTCGAGAGACGAAGAATTCAATTGTGCCACCCGGCGCTCCAGCGCCTGGCGCTGCTCGGTGCTTTGCCGCAGCTCTGCCTCGGCCAGGGCCAGTTCGCGGTGAACGCGCAACCAAGCCAGCAGCCCACGATCGCCTTCCACCGCGTGATAAAGGAAATACCCGGCAAGGCAGGCCCCCAGCAATTGAGCAGCCAGTGGCTTCAGGCGACGTTTCAAATCGGCGCGAAGAATCATGGGCTCAGCGAATCACGGACCGATTTCCGCGTCAACAGGAATGGTAGAATCCCCTGCGATCAGCCGCGCCGGAGTGCCGCGATGCCGGCATAACGCGCCGCCTGACCCAGCGCCTCTTCGATCCGCAGCAGCTGGTTGTACTTGGCGACGCGATCCGAACGCGAAAGGGACCCGGTCTTGATCTGGCCGCAATTGGTCGCCACCGCCAGATCGGCGATGGTCGAATCCTCGGTCTCGCCCGAGCGATGCGACATGACCGCCCGATATCCAGCCTTGTGCGCCATCTCCACCGCCTCCAGGGTCTCGGTGAGGGTCCCGATCTGGTTGACCTTGACCAGGATCGCGTTGGCGACACCCTCGCGAATGCCCTTGGCCAGCCGCTTGGAATTGGTCACAAACAGATCGTCGCCGACCAGTTGCACGCGCGCGCCAAGAGCGCGGGTCAGGCCCTTCCAGCCATCCCAATCATCCTCGGCCATTCCGTCTTCGATCGAGAGGATGGGAAACGCGGCGCACAGCCCCTCGTAGAAGGTGGTCATTCCGTCGGAATCGAGGACCTTGCCCTCGCCTTCGAGGTGATACTTGCCGTCGCGATAGAACTCGCTCGAGGCACAATCCAGCGCCAAGCCGATCTCCTTCCCAATCTTGAAGCCGGCCTTTTCGACCGCCGTGACGATGAATTCCAGCGCAGCCTCCGCATTGCGCAAATCGGGGGCAAAGCCGCCCTCGTCGCCGACATTGGTGTTGTGGCCGGCCGCCTTCAGCTGCGCCTTCAAGGCGTGAAAGACCTCCGCGCCCCAGCGGATGGCTTCGGCCCCGCTGGTCGCGGCCACCGGCATGATCATGAGTTCCTGGAAATCGATCGGATTGTCGGCATGCGCGCCACCGTTGATGATGTTCATCATCGGCACCGGCAAGGTCCGGGCCTGGGCGCCACCGATGTAGCGATAGAGGGGCTGGCCGGCCTCGGCGGCGGCGGCCTTGGCTACCGAGAGGCTGACGCCGAGAATGGCATTGGCACCGAGCCGTCTCTTATTCGGAGTTCCATCCAATTCGATCATGGCACGGTCGACATTGACTTGATCGGCGCCATCGATGCCGATCAGCGCCTCCTGAATTTCGCCATTGACGGCCCGTACGGCCTTCAGCACGCCTTTTCCGAGATAGCGCCCCTTGTCGCCGTCGCGCATTTCGACCGCCTCGTGCGCGCCGGTCGAGGCGCCGGAGGGAACTGCCGCCCGGCCGCTGGCGCCGCTTTCCAGCGTCAGATCGACCTCGATCGTCGGATTGCCGCGACTGTCCAGGATTTCGCGGGCGTGAATAGTAACGATGGCGCTCATTCTTGGTTCCTCTAGTACGCGGCGTCGCGGACGGCCGAGTCAGCAATATGACACCACCAGGACACGCCGGCGGGTACCATCATCTGGCAAAATGTGGCCCGACTTTCGTGGAAGCATTCGAGCATTTCATGAAACTGGCTTACTCGAAAGTTGGCACTAGTGTTGTGGTTCCAACGTTTGATTCGAAAATCATTCCCGTTGGAACCACAACACATGCCATTCCTATTTGCTAGTGTTCCCTCTCCGACATGTCCCTAGAGCGGGATGTCGGTTGCGGAACATTGGCGGGCTAGACCCGGCGCGAAGTTACAGACATGGCGGCGCTCAAATCCAGGCCCAACTCATCCGGCACCGGGATCCGATTGCCGCTCCTGGGCCAGCCATTCCGCGACTGTACCGGCGAAAGCGGCGCCTTCCGCGCGGTTGAGCCGCTCCATCCGCGCCGCCAATTCGGGCGGGCATCGTTCGGCGCGGCCCAGCGACAAATCGAGGGCGGCGATGACATCCGTCAGCCCAAGCCGATCGAGCTCGCGCGCAAGATGAAAACGCCCCAATTCGTCTCGAACCACGATTCCTGCCGCTTTCAGGCTTTCCAAAACGCCCTGAAGTTTTTCCGGGTCGGCACGGAGGCGTTCCGTCAATCTTGCGGGATGGCGTCCGGTACCGTCGCTGGTGCGCGCCAGCGCCAGGGCGTGAACAACGCCCAGGCCGAGGCCAAGCAGATCACCTCGGCGCGGCCGATCATCCAAACCGCGCCGTCCGGACCGCCATTCCGGGAGTGCCGCCGCCACCTCCGCCCCAGTCAGCACCGCGAGCCAGGCCAAATACATCCACACCAAGAAGGCAGGGATGGCAGCCAATGCGCCATAGACGGCCTCCAGCCCCGCCACGTGCCCAAGATAGTATCCGAAACCGTGCTTCAGCCCCTCGAACAGCAATCCGGCGATCACCGCGCCGGCGGCGGCATCGGTCACGCGCACGCTTCGCGTGGGCACCAGCCGATAGAACAGTCCGAAGCCCGCTGTCTGCAGAATGAACGGCATCACGATGCCCAGGAACTGAATGCCGTCCGAAATTCCAATGACGCCGCTGGTCCGGGCCAAGGCCAGCACATAGCCCGACACCGAGAACGAAAGCCCGAACAGAATCGGCCCCAGCGTGATCAGCGCCCAATAGACCAACAAGCGACTCAAGCGCGGACGGCGCCGGCCCTCCCAGATGCGATCGAAGGCGGTCTGGATCGTGTTCAGCATCAGGATCGCGGTCAGGGCCAAGGCCAGAACGCCGAAACCCGTGGTCCTGCCGGCATTCTCAACATAGGTTTGCAGATGCGTCTGCATCACCCCGCCCAGCCGCGGTGTCAGGTTGAAAAACGCCCATGAAACCACATCGGCGCGCAAATCGCTGAAGGCGGGAAAAGCCGCGAACATGGCAAGCCCGATCGCCGTCAGCGGCACCAGCGCCAAGAGCGATGTAAAGGAAAGCGACGCCGCCACGCTGACACAAGCGTCACGGACCGAGCGCTGCCAGACATAGCGAAGGAACCATGGCCAGTCCGCGATCGAGCGCGGCAATACGAACGTCATGTCAGCCGGCCTCATTCAATGATTTGGCGCGATCGCGAAGAATGTATTTTTGCACCTTGCCGGTTGAAGTCTTGGGCAGAGTCCCGAAGATCACGGTGCGAGGCGCCTTGAAACGCGCCATGTTGGCGCGGCAGAACTCGATGATTTCGGCGGCGCTCGCTTGGGCGCCCTCGCGCAGGGAGACGAAGGCGCAAGGCGTCTCGCCCCATTTATCGTCGGGCCTGGCGACGACGGCCACTTCGAGTACCGCCGGATGGCGATAGATCACGGCCTCGATCTCGATCGTGGAGATGTTTTCGCCACCGGAAATGATGATGTCCTTGGCCCGATCCCTGACTTCGATATAGCCATCGGAATGCATGACCGCGAGGTCGCCGCTATGGAACCAGCCGCCGGCGAAGGCCTCGCTTGTGGCCTTGGGATTCTTCAGATAGCCCTTCATCACGATGTTGCCGCGATGCATGACCTCGCCCATCGTCTTGCCGTCGGCGGGCACCGGGTCGAGCGTCGCCGGGTCGGCGACCATCAATGATTCCAACACCGGCACGCTCACCCCTTGGCGCGCCTTCAACCGCGCCTGCTCCTCGAGGGCCAGCGCGTCCCATTCGCCATGCCAGGCGCACACCGTGTCCGGACCATAGGTTTCCGTCAGGCCATAGACATGGGTCACCTCGAAGCCCTGTTCCTGCATGGACTTGAGCACCGTCGCCGGCGGCGGCGCGGCCGCGGTCATCATCCTGACCTTGTGCTCGAAGTGCGTCCGCTCCTCGGGTTTGGCGTTGGCGACCATGCCCATCACAATGGGCGCGCCGCAAAAGTGCGTGACCCGGTGTTCGGCGATGGCCTTGTAGATGGCCGCGGCCTCGACCCGGCGCAGGCAGACATGCGTGCCGGCGACCACGCTAAGGGTCCAGGGGAAACACCACCCATTGCAATGGAACATCGGCAGGGTCCAGAGATAGACTGGCGCGTCGCCCATGCCCCAGGCCAATACATTGCTGATCGCGTTCAGATAGGCACCGCGATGGTGATAGACCACACCCTTGGGATCGCCGGTGGTGCCTGACGTGAAATTGAGGCTGATGGCGCGCCATTCGTCGTCGGGCAGTCGCCAGGCAAAATCGGGATCGCCTTCCTTTAGCAACGTTTCATACTCGGTATCGCCCAGAAATTCCCCGGCACCCAATTCCGGATCGTCGATATCGATGACCATCGGTTTGACCCGGGCCATGGCCAACGCTTGCCTGATCACACTCGCGAAGGCGCGATCGGTCAGTAGCGCCTTGGCCTCGCCGTGATCCAGAATGAAGGCAAGCGCCGCGGAATCCAGCCGGACATTGAGCGTGTTCAGGACCGCGCCCATCATCGGCACGCCGTAATGGGCCTCCAGCATCGCCGGAATATTGGCGGCCAGGATCGCCACCGTGTCGCCGAGGCCGACACCTCGCCCGGCCAGTGCCGAGGCCAATCGGCGCGAGCGAGCGTAAAAATCTCGATAGGTGATACGCCTTTCACCGGCGATGATGGCCACGCGATCGGGATAGATTGCCGCCGCACGTGACAGGAAGCTGAGCGGACTCAAGGGAACATGATTGGCCGCGTTCTGATCCAGCCCGGTCTCGTAGGGATTCTGGTCCATGCCTGCCCCAATTTGCCGATCGCCGGCCGATGGCCCACGCCAAGAATTGCGCCCATGTTCCGATCCCGCGCGCGCCGCCCATGGACAGGAACCTAGTGTTGTGGTTCCAACATTTGATTCCCAATCATTCCCGTTGGAACCACAACACATGCCATTGAATTTGCTAGTGTTCCGGGCCGACATGTCCCTAGAGCGGAATGTTGGTTATGGAACACTAGGGGCGGATGTCCTCGATCGGGTGCGACTTCGCCAGGCGGTCGAAGGCGATCAGCGTCTCGACGACCCGGCGCAGATGCTTCAATGGCACCATGTTCGGACCATCCGAAGGCGCGTTGTCGGGATCCTGGTGCGTCTCCATGAAGACGGCAGCCACGCCGACCGCGATCGCGGCGCGCGCCAGCACCGGCACGAATTCCCGCTGCCCGCCCGAGGACGTCCCCTGCCCGCCTGGCTGCTGGACCGAATGGGTGGCGTCGAACACCACCGGATAGCCGGTCGAGGCCAGAATGGGCAGCGCTCGCATGTCGCTGATCAAGGTGTTGTAGCCGAAGCTCGCGCCTCGCTCGCAAAGCAGCACGTCGTCGTTTCCGGCCTGCGAGCATTTGGCGGCCACATTCTTCATCTCCCAGGGAGCGAGGAACTGGCCCTTCTTGATGTTGATCGCCTTGCCGGTCCTGGCAGCCGCGACCAGCAGATCGGTCTGGCGGCATAGAAAGGCCGGAATCTGCAACACGTCCACGACCTGGGCCGCCTCGGCGCATTGCTCGGCGGTATGCACGTCGGTCAGCACCGGAACGCCGAAACGATCGCGCAGTTCGGCCAGGATCGGCAGCGCCTTTTCCAGGCCGATTCCACGCTCGGCCGAAGCACTGGTGCGGTTGGCCTTGTCGAAGCTGGTCTTGTAGATGAGGCCGACACCCAACGCCTTGCACAATTCGCTCAAGGAAGCGCACATCTCGTGGGCATGCTGCCGGCTTTCCAGCACGCAAGGCCCGGCGATCATGGTAAAGGGCAGATCGTTGCCCAATGTCAGATCACGAATCTTGACGTGCCGTGCCTCGGTCATGGCGCCATCCTACTAGACCAGCCGAGCCTGGGCTACCGCCGCTTCGATGAAGGAGCGGAACAGGGGATGGGGCTCGAACAGACGCGATTTGAGTTCCGGATGAAACTGCACGCCGATGAACCACGGATGGTCCGGAACCTCGACGATTTCCGGCAGCACCCCATCCGGCGACATTCCGGAAAAGCGCAAGCCCACCTTTTCCAGGCGATCCTTGTAGTTGATGTTGACCTCGTAGCGGTGGCGGTGGCGCTCGCTGATCACGGCGCGGCCGTAGGCGCGCGCCACTTGGCTGCCGGCCGCGAGATGGCATTCATAGGCGCCAAGGCGCATGGTTCCGCCCAGATCGCCGCCTGTGTCGCGCTTCTCCAGGGTGTTGCCGCGCATCCACTCGGTCATCAGCCCGACCACCGGATCGGCGCTGGGGCCGAATTCGGTGGAGCCCGCTTGCTCGAGATGCGCCAGATTCCGCGCCGCCTCGATCACCGCCATCTGCATGCCGAAACAAATGCCGAAATAGGGCACCCGGCGCTGGCGCGCGAAGCGTGCCGCTTGAATCTTCCCTTCCGAGCCGCGCTCCCCGAACCCGCCCGGCACCAGGATGCCGTTCACGCCCTCGAGGTGGAGCACCGAATCATCGCGCTCGAACACCTCGGAATCGATCCAGTCCAGATTGACTTTCACGTTGTTGGCGATGCCACCGTGGCGCAGCGCCTCGGCAAGGGATTTGTAGGCATCGAGAAGCGAGGTGTATTTGCCGACAATTGCGATCGTCACTTCGCCCTCCGGCGAATGGATGCGATCGACCACCTCGCGCCAGCGCGCCAGATCCGGATCGGCCGCATCGAGCCCAAAGTGGCGGCAGACTTCCCGGTCGTAACCCTCGGCGTGATAGGCAAGCGGCACGGCATAGATCGTGTCCACGTCCAGTGCCTGGATGACGGCACTCGGGCGGACGTTGCAGAATTGCGCGATCTTGCGCCGGCTCTCGGCCGGGATCTCCCGATCCGACCGGCACAGCAGCAGATCCGGCTGGATGCCCGCCGATTGCAATTCCTTGACCGAATGCTGCGTCGGCTTGGTCTTCAATTCGCCGGCCGCCGGAATGAACGGAACCAGCGTCAGATGCACGAACATCGTGCGCTCCCGCCCCAATTCGTTGCCCAATTGCCGGATCGCCTCTAGGAAAGGCAGGCTTTCGATGTCGCCCACCGTACCGCCGATCTCGCACAGTACGAAGTCCTCCTCGCCCAGATCGGCGCCAATCCAATCCTTGATCGCGTCGGTGACATGGGGGATCACCTGGATGGTGGCCCCCAGATAATCACCGCGCCGTTCCTTGGCGAGCACGTCGGAATAGATTCTGCCGGTGGTAACGCTGTCGGTACGCCGGCACGAGATGCCGGTGAAGCGCTCGTAATGCCCGAGATCGAGATCGGTTTCCGCCCCGTCGTCGGTGACATAGACCTCGCCGTGCTGATAGGGGCTCATGGTGCCCGGATCGACGTTGAGATAGGGATCGAGCTTGCGCAAACGCACCTTGAATCCGCGGGCCTGCAACAGAGCACCTAACGCCGCCGATGAAAGACCCTTGCCCAATGAGGAAACCACGCCGCCGGTGATAAAGATGAAACGCGTCATGGGCTGTCTTTATGGTACGAGTCGGGCCGGCCCGGCAAGCAAACAATCTTCGCCGGCCGGTGCCTATTCGGATTGACCCAATGGGCGGGCTAGTGGCGCGACGCCAACGGTTGAGCCGGCTCTCATCCGTGTCGGCGTCGCACCACAACACTTTGAAATTGCTCGTGGTCCGGGCCGACTTTCCGGGCGCGGAAAGTCGATTGCGGACCAAGGGGGGCGAGGCTTATTGTCCCGCCGGAACGCTTGGAGTCGCCGGCTCGGGTTCCGGCGCGGGCTCTGGCTGGGGGACAGCGCTCGGTACCACCGGCGCATCGGGAACCAGCGGGCCCGTCTGATATTGGCGACTGGATAGGATGGCCAGCGCTAGGCTGGTGATGAAGAAAGTCGCCGCCAGGCCGGTTGTCGCCTTGCTGAGCACGTTCGATTTGGCGCGGCCGGACATCATGCCACCCAGCCCGCCGGCGCCGCCGCCCAAGCCGCCGAGGCCGCCTTCATTTTTTTGCAGCAGGATGATCCCGATCAAGAACACGGTGATGATGACGTGGACCGCCAGAATGATGACCATGTCTTCTTTCCAGAACCGACGCGATTGGGCGGGGTTCTAGCGGTTTTTGTGGCGTTTTGCCAGCCCGAAACGTGGGCCTGGCGCGTCAGGCCGCAACGGCGATCGACCAGAATTCGTCGGCCTTCAGGCTGGCCCCGCCGACAAGGGCGCCATTCACTTCGGTGAGCCCGAGGAACTGCGGGGCGTTGCTCGCCTTGACCGACCCGCCGTATAGCAGCCGGATATCCCCGCCGTCCTGGAACCAGGCCATCAGGAGCTTGCGCAAATGGGCATGCACGGATTGCACGTCGCCCGGGCTGGGCGTGCGCCCGGTTCCGATGGCCCAGACCGGTTCATAGGCCACCACCAATTGATCGGCCACGGCCTCGGCGGGGACCGACGCTTCCAATTGAGCCTCAACCACCGCCAGCGTTTCGCCGCTTTCCCGTTCGGCCAGGGTCTCGCCCACGCAAATGATGGCGCCCAATCCGGCGGCGATCGCGGCGTGGGCCTTGGCCGACACCATCGCGGAGCTTTCTTGATGTTCGGCGCGGCGCTCGGAATGGCCGAGAATGACATGGCGTACCCCGCAATCGGCAAGCATTTCCGCCGAAACGTCGCCGGTATGGGCGCCGGCGGCCACGACATGGCAATCCTGGGCGCCGATGATGATGGTCCCGCCCCGGGTCAACTCGGCCGCCAGTGCCAGATAGGGCGCCGGAGGGCAAAGCAGCAGTTCGGCCTTCAGGTCCGGTCGAGCCGCCGCGCGCGCCGTCAGATCGCCGATCAGCGTTCGGGTCATGGCGCGGCTGCCATTCATTTTCCAGTTCCCCGCGATCAGCGGTCGCAAGGCATTCCAGGTCATGTTCTGCCTCCGGTTCATGTCGCCAGGGTTTCGCGTTCGCGCTAGCTATCACAGCCTTGGCCGCCCCGCCAACTAGGGGCGGCACCGCAATCGGCGGGAGTCGCGGCTGCTTGCCCCCGCCTAGGCCCATCCCTATGATGCCCGCCGTTTTTCAAGGTCATGGGTCGTCATGCTCACCGCCATCCGCAACAGGGTCACTTCCTGGGTCGTCAAGCTCCTGTTCGCCGTCCTGATAATCGCCTTCGGCGCTTGGGGGATCGGCGATATTTTCACCCGCCAAGACCTCGGCGATCCGGTTCTATCGGTTGGCAAGGCCACTTACACCGCGCTGGAATTCCGCCGCGATCTTGAGCGGCGGCTTGAACAGATGCAGAGCCAGGGCGTGACCTTGACCGCCGAGCAATTCGCGCAATTGGGCGGCGTGGCGCAGATCGTCCGGCAAAGCGCGGATCGCATGCTGCTCGATGCCTTTGCCGACCGGATCGGCGCCCTCGCGCCGCAAAGCGCGGCGATCGCCAGTATTCAAGGCAACCCCGCCTTCGCCGGGCTGGGCGGGGGCTTCGATCGCGACCGCTTTGTCGCGGTCCTGCGCCAGAACGGGCTCGGCGAGGCCGGCTATGTGGAGATGGTTCGCGGCGAGATGACCCGCCAGCAGCTGCTCGATCTGGCTATGGCCGGCGCGGTCGCCCCGAGAACCTTGGTGGACCGGATTCTAGCCTATCAGGGCGAAACCAGGACCGCCGAGACTCTGATCATTCCCGATCTTTCGATGACCGATATCGCCCCGCCGGACGCGGCGACCATCCAAGCCTACTACACGGACCATGGCGATTCCTACCGGCGACCAGAGTACCGGGCCGGGCGCGTGCTGCATTTGCGCCCCGACGATTTGGTCGACGACATGACCGTGACCGAGGAGGAAATCGCGCAAGAATTCGCCAGTCGTCAGGCCGAGTTTTCCGCCGCGGAGAGCCGGGCGATCGAGCAGGTGGTGGTTCAAGAACAAGCGATGGCCGCGGCCATCGTCGCCGGAATCGCGGCCGGAAAAAATTTCGCCGATATAGTCAAGGAAACGACTGGCGGCGCGCCGGTCGATCTCGGCCATGTCATCAAGGATCTCTTACCCAAGGAGATCGCGGATCAGGCATTCGCGCTGAAGGACGGGGCGGTTTCCGCGCCGTTGAAGAGTCCTTTCGGTTGGCATGTCGTTCATGTCATCTCGGTCACGCCGGCGACCGCCAAGACCCTCGATCAAGTGAAGGACCAGTTGCGGCGCGACCTCGCCTTGGCCAAGGCGGGCGATTCGCTGGTATCGATTGTCAACCAACTTGACGATGCGCTCGCCGGTGGCGAGGGATTGGAACAAGCGGCCAAGGCCCTCAGTTTGACGGTCGCCGAAATCGCGGCCATCGATGCGCAAGGCAAGGATCACGACGGCAAGGCCATCACGCTGGCACCGGAAGTTCAAGAGCTCCTGCAATCGACGGATGTGGGCGCCACCTCGCAGGTGGAGGCGCTCGACGATGGCAATTTCGCCGTCGTGCAGGTGACCAGTTTGACGCCTTCGGAGGTGCGGCCGATCTCCGAGGTCGAGAGGCAAGTCAATACCGATTGGCTAAATAACGCCAGGCGCGAGGCCGCCGATGCCCAGGCCAAGGCCTTGCAGGAAAGATTGAAGGCGGTCGGCGATCTTTCCGTGCTGGCCAAGGAAATTGGCCAGGGCATCAATGTCGGCCCCCCGTTCAGGCGTGATCAAGACAGTGTCGCAGCCGGCATCGACCGGGCGCTTGCCGGCACCTTGTTCGCCCTCAAGATTGGCGAGGTCGCGATCGGGCGCAATTCCGACGGTGCGGTGCTGGCGCGCCTCTCCGGCATCATCCCGGCCAAGCCTGATTCCGAAGTTGTCAAGGCTCTGGCTGCGGAGGTCGCCAAGGCGCTCCAGGCCGATCTCGCCCAGGAATTCCTGGGCGCCCTTGAGCAGGCGATCCCCGTCGAGCGCAACGAGGAAGTGGTGCAGCGCCTGATCGCGCCCCAACCATGATGGTCGAGCCCGATTTCGACCGTTTCGCCGCTGCTTTCGCGGCCGGCAACCCGCAGGTCGCGTGGACTCGCCTGGTGGCCGATCTGGAAACGCCAGTTTCCGCGATGCTAAAGCTCGCCGACGGTAGGCCCTTTTCATTCCTGCTGGAATCGGTGGAGGGCGGGCGCAGCCGCGGCCGATACTCGCTGATCGGGCTCAAGCCGGATTTGATTTGGCGCTGCCGTGCCGAGAAGGCCGAGATCAACCGCCACGCCCGTTCGCAGCCAGAAGCATTCTCGCCCGAACCCGATGCCTCGCTTGATTCGCTGCGCCGGCTGATCGGGGAATCCCGGCTCGAATTGCCGGCCGGCTTGCCACCGATGGCCTCGGGATTGTTCGGCTACCTGTCCTACGACATGGTCCGGCAAGTCGAGCGACTGCCCGATCTGAAACCCGATCCGTTGAAACTTCCCGACAGCATCTTCCTGCGCCCGACCCTGGTCGCCATCTTCGACAATGTCGAGGACATGATCACCATCGTGACGCCAGTCTGGCCGAGTGCGGGGATGAACGCGCGGGCCGCCTACGCCCAGGCGCAAGAACGGCTATCGGACGTGGTTCATGACCTGGACCGTTCGCTGCCACGGTCGCGCGATCCGTCGGAAGAGGTGCCCGTCCCGGGCGAACCCAGATCCAACATGAGCGACGCCGATTACCGCGCCATGGTCGATCGGGCCAAGGAATACATCCTTGCCGGGGACATTTTCCAGGTTGTGCTTTCGCAACGGTTCAGTCTGCCCTTTCAGCTTGCGCCCTTGGCCCTGTATCGGTCGCTGCGGCGCCTCAATCCCTCGCCGTTCCTGTTTTTCCTCGATTTCGGCGGATTCTCGGTGATCGGTTCGAGCCCGGAGATCCTGGTCCGCCTGCGCGACCGGACGGTGACCATCCGCCCGATCGCCGGGACCCGGCCGCGTGGGCGCACGCCGGAAGAGGATCGCGCCCTGGCCAGCGACTTGCTCGCCGATCAAAAGGAACTGGCCGAGCATCTCATGCTGCTCGACCTTGGCCGCAATGATGTCGGACGGGTGTCCACGATCGGGAGTGTGCGGGTCACCGAAAAGATGACGGTCGAGCGTTATTCGCACGTCATGCACATCGTTTCCAATGTCGAGGGCAGGATCGATCCGAAGTACGACGCCATGGACGCGCTCATGGCGGGGTTTCCGGCGGGGACGGTGTCGGGTGCGCCCAAGGTCCGGGCGATGGAGATCATCGAGGAACTGGAGCCGGAAAAGCGCGGCATCTATGGCGGCGCAATCGGTTACTTCGACGCCGGGGGCGGCATGGATAATTGTATCGCGCTACGCACGACCGTGCTGAAGGACGGGATCATGTACGTCCAGGCCGGCGCCGGCATCGTCGCCGACAGCGTTCCGGAATCGGAAAACCAGGAATGCCACCACAAGGCCCGCGCGCTGGTTCGGGCCGCCCAGGAGGCGGTGCGCTTCTCGCGCGGGACCAAGGGTAACCATTGACCCTGGAATCAAGCGCGGGTCGCGGCCACCCAGTGGTATGTTTCCAACACATGTATCCCTTGGGGATTCATGTGCCGAAAGCTGAATACCACTAGCATGATTGAGATTGTGGGCCGATTCACCCGTGAGGCCCGTACCCTTGCGGGGTACTTGTCTCACAGGATCGGACCACTAGGGTCTGTACTCACATAAGGGAGCCTCTGATTTAATCGCTTGCACTTGATTTGTCATTCTGATTCAAGTGATTCGAGTGTTTTTGGGAGGAAACCATGCGCCAGAAGACATTTTCGAGTTTGGGTTTTGAAATTCATGGCAAGCAGACGCGCCGGCA
>CAZIUB010000102.1:0-17660 GCA_964542425.1 uncultured Rhodospirillaceae bacterium
AAAAATAGAAAATGGCGGAAGAACCCCTGTCAAAAACAACCTCATCCCATCGCCGCCGCAAAAATCCGCTCAAAATACCGGGTTTTTAGAGGTGGCCTTGAATCAGAATGACAAATCAAGTGCAAGCGATTAAATCAGAGACTCCCTTGGTCATGAACCGATCTTCGCCTGCCTTGCGCCATCGTCGCGACCGGAACAGCCATGAGCCTTCGCTACCTTCCGGCAAAAAGCGGCAAAGGCGGCGGCGGCGGCGGCCTCAAGGTGGATGATCCGCAGGAAGGTATGCGGAAGGCCTTCGACGGTGATGAGGTCGGCCTCAATTCCGGCCTGACTCAGACGGGCGGCATAGGCCTCCCCATCGCCGCGCAAGATGTCCATGCCTGCCACCAAGATCACCGCCCCCGGCAGCCTGGAAAGATCGCCGGCCCTTAGCGGCATGGCATAGGGATCGCGCGCCTGAATCGGATCAGCGAGATAAAGATCGAGATAGAATCCCAAATCCCGATCGCCAAGACCGGGATAAATCAATGCCTGATGACAGATCTCGGGCCCACCGCGATCCCGCGCCATCAGCGCTATCCCGGCGGCAAGCGCACCCCCCGCCGAATCCCCGGCAACGCCGATCCCGGCCGTATCGACACCCAGCTCGCCAGCCTTTTCGTGGGCCCAGACCAAGGCATCCCAACAATCCTGGAACGGGACCGGGTATTTGTGCTCCGGCGCCAAGCGATATTCGACCGAGAGGATTGCCACTCCGGCCTGATCGGCCAGCCGTGCGGTCACCAGATCGTGGCTGTCGATGGAGCCGAACGCCCAGCCACCGCCGTGAAAATAGAGGCATAGGGGCATTGGCGAAGGGGGCGTTTCCGGGCGATAGAGCCGCGCGGCGATCGTCGCTCCATCTCTGATCGGGATTGCGTAGTCACGAGTTTCGATGCCCGCTGGCATCGGCGCGTGATAGCGGCGCCAGAACCGATCGTAGCGGCTGCGCTGGTCCTCGAGGTTGGCGGCTTCGAATTCAGCGCCGAAACACCGATCGAGATCGGCATTGAACGCCGCCAATACCGGGCTCATGCGTGCTTCCGTCATCCAGCTCTCCCCTTGACTAATTGCGTCCTGTATCCGACGGATAGGACCATCTCCGCAAGCTTTTCCGAAAAACCTCCGCCGGCCGTTCATGACCGCTTCGCCCAATCTCGACGCGCCGCATTCAGTCGGATTCCTGATCGTTCCGCAATTCTCCATGCTGGCCTTCGCGTCGGCGGTGGAACCCCTGCGCGTCGCCAACCGGATGGCCGGGCGCGAGCTTTATCAATGGCGGGTGGTATCGCGCGATGGTAAGTCGGTCCTGGCCTCGAATGGCATGGCGCTGCTGGCCGATTATTCGATCGAGAACAAGTTCAAGCCTTCACTGGTCGTCGCCTGCGCGGGTTTCGAGCCCAGCCGTTATTTCGACCGCAAGATGAAACGCTGGCTGGTCTGGCTCGTGGGCCGCGGCAGCGATCTGGGTTCGATCGATACCGGCGCCTTCTATCTCGGTTGGGCGGGTCTGCTCGATGGATTTCGGGCGACGACCCATTGGGAAAGCCTGGATTCTTTCCGCGAGACCTTCCCCAAGGTCGAAACCGAGAACGCGCTTTTCGTCATCGACCGCAACCGGCTTACCTGCGCCGGCGGCACGGCCTCGCTCGACATGATGTTGTATCGCATTTCGCTCCAGCACGGCCACCGGCTGGCGGCGGCGGTCTCGGAGCAATTCATCCATGACCGCATTCGACCGCCCAACGACCATCAGCGCATGGCGCCCCCCTTGCGCCAGGGCATCAACCATCAAGGCTTGGCCCAGGCGCTTTCGCTGATGGAACAGAATTTGGAGGAGCCGATCGACGCCACCGACTTGGCCCGCCGCGCCGGCCTGTCGCTGCGCCAGCTCGAACGCTTGTTCCGGCGCCACTTCGGGATGACGCCCCATCGCTACTATCTGGAGCTGCGCCTGCAGCGAGCGCGGGCCTTGCTGCAATATGGCGGCTTGCCGGTTCTGGAGATCGCGATCGCTTGCGGCTTCGCCTCGCCGGCGCATTTCTCGCGCGCGTACCGGGCCTGGGCGGGCAAGGCTCCGATCACCGAGCGACGTCGGGCACCCACGGGCATTCAGCCGGTTCTGCGGTGATTCATGCCGTCGAAAACTGGTCACTTGATGTCGCCAAACGTCAACAGCGCCAGCCGATTCAGCGACCATATTGGCTGGCGACCCAATGATGCCCCTAGTGTTGTGGTTCCAACATTTGATTCCCAATCAATCCCGTTGGAACCACAACATATGCCATTGAGTTTGCTATTGTTCCGGGCCGGCATGTCCCTAGAACGGAATGTCGGTTGCGGAACACTAGTGCCAACTTTCGAAATCGCATGAGACGAGAAAAACACCGATGCTTCCACGAAAGTCGGGCCGCATGTTTCCAAATTGATGAGTCGCCCGCCGGCGTGCGCTGGCGGGATCAGATTGCCGAATCACCCAGTCTCGCGATGGTCGGTACTAGAGGGAGAAATCCATGAATCATGAAGTCATCGTCACCTGTGCGATCACCGGTGCGGGCGATACCGTGGGCAAGCATCCGGCCATTCCGGTCACCCCGAAACAGATCGCCGATGCCGCGATCGCGGCCGCCAAGGCCGGCGCCACCGTGGTCCATTGCCATGTCCGCGATCCCCAGACCGGCAAGGGCAGCCGCGAGGTCAAGCTCTACCGCGAGGTCGTTGAGCGCATCCGCTCCTCCGGCACCGATGTGATCATCAATCTGACGGCGGGCATGGGCGGCGATCTGGAAATCGGCGCCGGCGAGGATCCGCTGAAGTTCGGCCCCAACACCGACCTCGTCGGCGCGATGACGCGTCTTGCCCATGTCGAGGAATTGCTGCCCGAGATTTGCAGCCTCGATTGCGGCACGCTGAATTTCGGCGACGGCGACATGACCTTTGTCTCGACCCCCAACCAGTTGCGCGCGGGCGCCAAGCGCATTCAGCAATTGGGCGTCAAGCCGGAGCTGGAAGTGTTCGACACCGGCCATCTATGGTTTGCGTCCCAAATGATCAAGGAGGGGTTGATCGACCGGCCACCCCTTTTTCAGTTCTGCCTCGGCATTCCATGGGGCGCTCCGGCGAACACCATCAGCATGAAGGCGATGAAGGACAATCTGCCGGAAGGCGCCATCTGGGCGGGATTTGGCATTGGGCGCATGCAGATGCCGATGGTGGCGCAGGCGATGTTGCTCGGCGGCAACGCGCGCGTGGGGTTGGAGGACAACATCTGGCTCGACAAGGGCGTTCCGGCCAGCAACGAATCGCTCGTCGAGCGGGCCTGCGAGATCATCCGGCGCCTCGGTGCGCGACCACTGTCGCCCGCCGAGGGGCGCAAGAAGCTCGGCCTCAAGGCGCGCGGCTGAAATCAGGATAAATCGCATCATGGCCTACATAACAGAGATCAAGACCATTGCCATTGTCGGCGGCGGCGTCATCGGCTCGGGCTGGGCCGCACGCGTTCTCGCCAACGGCAAGGACGTGATCGCCTGGGACCCCGGCAAGGGCGCCGAGGCGCAGTTGCGCGCCAACGTCGCCAACGCCTGGCCCGCGTTGGAGCGTATTGGACTGAATCCCGGCGCCAGCCAGTCGCGGCTGAAATTCGTGGCGACCATCGAGGAATGCGTGGGGCCTGCGGATTTCATCCAGGAGAGCGCCCCGGAACGCGAGGATCTGAAGCGTCAGCTTCACGCCCAGATCTCCAAGGCGGCCAAGCCCAACGCCATCATCGGTTCCTCGACCTCCGGGTTGCTGCCCAGCGATTTCTACGGCGATGCCGTGAACCCGGATCGCTGTCTGGTCGGGCACCCCTTCAATCCGGTTTATCTCTTGCCCCTGGTGGAGGTCGTCGGCGGCAAGAAGACCGCCCCCGACGCCATCCAGGCCGCGATCGCCAATTATGGCGCGCTCGGTATGCGCCCGCTTCATGTCCGCAACGAAGTTCCCGGCTTCATCGCCGACCGGCTGCTGGAAGCCATGTGGCGCGAATCCCTGCACCTCATCAATGAAGGTGTCGCCACCACCGGCGAAATCGATGACGCCATCCGCTTCGGCTTCGGCATCCGATTCTCGTTCATGGGAAGTTTTCTCATCTTCACACTGGCAGGCGGCGAGGCCGGGATGCGGCATTTCATGGCCCAGTTCGGGCCGGCGCTCGAATTGCCCTGGACCAAGCTGGTCGCGCCCAAGCTGACCGACCAGATCATCGATCGCGTGGTCGAGGGCACGAAGTCGCAACAGGGCGGCCGATCGATCAAGGAACTGGAGCGCTACCGCGATGATTGCATCATCAGCGTTCTGGACGCGATCAAGTCCGCCAAGGCCCGCCACGGAATGCGGGCGGAGGATTGAATTGGTCGAAGCGGTGCCACTCTCGCTTTACCGCGCCACCGTCAAACGCGAATGGGTGGACTATAACAACCATCTGCGCGACGGCTATTACATGGTGGTTTTCAGCGAGGCGATCGATGCTTTCATGGATTTGATCTTCATGGGTGATGCCGAACGCCGCGCGACCATGACCACCATTTACACCTTGGAGGCGCACATCAACTTCCTGCGCGAGATCAAGGAGAGCGAGGAAGTCGAGGTCCGGGCGCAATTGATCGGCCATGACCAGAAGCGCTTCCAGTTGTTTTTGACCATGCATGCCGATCGGCTGGGCAAAGAAACGGCGGCCACTGCCGAATACATCGTGATCAATATCGACAACTCTGGCACGCCGCGCTCGGCGCCGTTCCGCGCGGAGGTAGCGGCCGCGCTTGGCCGGATATGGCAGGAACACAAGGATCTCCCTAAGCCGGCCAATTCCGGGCGCTCAATCGCGCTTGCCAGAAAATAGGCTGCGACCAATGGATTTCGCCCTTTCGACAGAACAGCAAATGTTGGTGGACAGCGTCCGGTCTTTCGTTAAGGCAGAACTCGATCCTCACGAGGACGAGATCGAGCGAACGGATGAAGTGCGCCCCGATCTCATCCAACAGATCCACGAGCGCGCGATCAAGGCCGGGTTCTATGCCGCCAACATGCCCGAGGAATTGGGCGGGGGCGGGCTCGACCATCTGTCGCTGACCTTGATGGAACGCGAATTGGGCCGCGCCTGCTATGCCTTGCAATACGCGGTCGCCAGACCCTCCAACATCCTGCGCGCTTGCGTGGACGAGCAGATCGAACGCTACCTGAAGCCGGCGATCCGGGGCGAGCGGGTCGAATGCCTGGCCATGACCGAACCCAATGCCGGCTCCGATCTGCGTTCGATGAAGACGCGCGCCGTGGCCGACGGCGATGATTTCGTCATCACCGGCACAAAGCATTTCATCTCCTATGCCGACGTCGCCGATTTCATCATCCTGTTCGCGGCCAGCGGGACCGAGGAAACGTCCAAGGGCGCCAAGAAGAAGATCACCGCGTTCCTGATCGACAAGGAGAGCAAAGGGCTCGAAGTACGTCGCGGCCCACGCTCGGTTTCGCATCGTGGCTTTCACCATTGCGAGCTTTCCTTCACCCAATGCCGGGTACATCGGCGCCAGGTGCTGGGCAATATCCACCGGGGCTTCGATGTCGCCAATACCTGGCTGGGCGCTACCCGGTTGACGGTTGCCGCGCAATGCGTCGGGCGGGCCGGGAGAGCGATGGAGATGGCGGCGAAATGGGCCGCCAATCGCAAGCAATTCGGCCAAACCATCGGCAAGTTCCAGGGTGTCGCGTTCAAGCTCGCGGACATGGCGGTGGAAATCGAGGCCGCCAACCTCCTCACCCTCCAGGCTGCCTGGAAATCCGACCAAGGCATCGCCACCGATTCGGATTACGCCATGGCCAAGCTGTTCGCGACCGAGGCCCTGGCCCGGATTACCGACCAGGCCGTACAGATCTTCGGCGGCATGGGGCTGATGGAGGAAACCGGAATCGAGCGCTTGTGGCGGGACGCCCGGGTCGAGCGGATCTGGGATGGTACCTCCGAGATCCAGCGCCACATCATCTCTCGGCAGATCCTTCGCCCACTCGAATCTTAGGAGATAATAGTCCTATTATCTTGGCAAGGCGCTGGACACGCGGCATGTTTCGTAGTGCCCCGCATTTTCGCACAATTTTAGCCGATTTTCGATCGAATGTTACATATTCAACACCATGTTTTGTGAGGTTTTTTGGAGAAATCCGCCTGCATGGTTAACAGAAGGTAAACAACAAAGTAAAATTTTACCGGAGGTCGATTTTTTCTTGTTTCTCACATTGGGCTGTATCGAAATCGGCCAAAGCTGGCTCGCAGTTCGATCAACATAGGCGCAAATTCATCTCCGGCAAAGACGCCAAACGATGGATGGAGCCCTACCATGCTGCAGCAAATCGAGATCGGCGAGTACCAGATCGAAGTGGACGGGAGCAAAATTGTTGTTCGCGATGCGGCGGGTTGGGTGGTTGATAGCCTCGACATCAATGAAGCCGGCGGCGCCTTGCGGCTGCCAAACGGTGAACTGGTCAACTTGGCTGAAATCCTCGCCGATGATCGGATAGCCCAGTTGCAAACCGCGGCGGGCGCCCCTGGACAGGACCCCGGTGTCCTTGGAACAGGAGTCTATATCTCCCTAGCCAGCGGCCAAGACGACTTCCAGCTTGACGGCGCCGGTGTTCTCGGCGGCACGGATCTCACCTATATACTGGTCGACGACGCGCGAGAGCCAATCACCTTCGAATCCTCCGCCGGCGGCAAGGGCAATGGCATCATCCACCGGCCGGATCGTGTCCAACAGGATACCGATGGTGACGGCATCGCGGTGGCCGACCGACCCCGCTTGGTTGACAGTGGCGACGTCGGATTCCCCAATCCAGACCCAAGCACGGAATTCCCGCCAATTGTGAGCGATGTCGTGGACAGCGATCCGCCGCCGAGCTCTCAATTGCCCAGTGATGACAACGGCAACGGCAATGACATCGGCGGCGATGATCCCAGCAACCCCGGCAATAGCGACGGCGTACTAGCCGGCGGGAACGATGGAGCCAATGGCGGTGGCGGCGATCCGGCTGGCGATCCCCCGGTAGTCGATGACAACAACAACGGCAATGGCAACGACGCTGGCGGCATCGACCCCAGCAATCCCGGCAATGGCGACGGTGCCCAAGCTGGCGGAAACGATGGTGCCAGTGGCGGCAGCGGTTCGGCCGGCGATCCCCCGGTGCCCGAGGACAATGGCGGCGGCGATCCGGCTGGCGATCCCCCCCCAATCGAAGAAGGCGGCGGCGATCCGATCAGCGACCCCGTGGGCGATCCCCCGGCACCCGATGATCTTGGTGGCGGCGATCCGGTCGACGACCCGGCCGGCAATCCCCCTGCTCCCGGTGACAGTGGTGGCGAGGATCCGGCCGGCGATCCCCCGGCGCCCGAAGACAACAACAACGGCAATGGCAACGATGCCGGCGGCATCGATCCCAGCAATCCCGGCAATAGTGACGGCGCCCAAGCCGGCGGAAACAACGGCGGTGGCAGCAGTGGTTCAGACGGAAACGCACCGCCCCACGACGACAACGGCCACGGCAATGATGCCGGCGGGTACGATCCCAGCAACACCGGCAGCAGTGACGATATTGCGGGCGAAGGCGGCGGCGCGCACCCGGACATCACCGATCTCGTTGCCTTTGACAGCGATCAGATTTTCGCGCTCAACGGCAAGGCCAAGACCTTCGGCGGGGCGGACGCAACCCTGCATACCGGCGAGGGCATCGACATCATCGATGCCACCAATGGCGCCGCGCACTCGATCACGCTCTCCATCGGCGACATTCTCAACATCACCGATGACGACAACCACCTGACCATCCTGGGCGGCAAGGGCGACACGGTGACGCTCACCGGTGACGGAATTGGCACCTGGGATGTGGTCGACGTGACCCTCGATGCAACCATCTATTCCTGGAGCGATCCGGCCAACCAAGCGGTGGTCGAGATCAGCAACCAGGTGCAGGCCAACATCGTCTAGCCCATCTCTCCCAAGAGAAACACTCAGGCGTCGGCCCGCCAGTGGTATGGTTCCGACAAGTGAACTTCGCGCGGTTCACTTGTCGGAAGCTGAATACCACTGGAAAATTAAACTGTGGGCCGATTCACCTGACAGAAATCATCCGGCCTGGGTGCTTTCTGTCACGATCGGACCAAGGGCCAGCGCCTTTTTCTTGGTCACGGATCAGCTTCCCTTGAAATTGGCCTTGCGCTTCTCCGAGAAGGCTCGCACGCCCTCCCTGGAATCGTCCGAGACCAGCGCCCGCTCATACATCGGCAGCTTGCCGGCGCGGATCAGCCGGAATGCCTCTTGGATCGAGAGCCCGTCCATCTCGCGCAAGGCCTCCTTCAGCGCCTGGATGGTGAGCGGCGCGCCATCGGCGATGGTTGACGCCCATTCCCTCGCCGCCGCCAGCGGCTGGTCCTTGGGCACGATCTTGTTAATCATGCCGTACTGAAGCGCCTCGGCCGCCTTCATCCGCCGCCCGAGCAGCAGCAATTCCATGGCGATGTTGTGCGGCAATCTGCGCGGAATGCGCTGGATGCCACCTGAATCCGGGATGATGCCGATCGGCAATTCCGGCAGTGCGAATTCGACATGCTCGGCGCAGACGATGAGATCGCAGGCGATGGCCAGTTCGAACCCGCCGCCCAACGCCAAGCCATTGACCGCGGCGATGACCGGCTTGTTGAGGCTCCACAATTCCGTGAGCCCGGCGAAGCCGCCGGCGCCGTAATCGGTGGTCTCCCACCATTTGCCCACTTCCTCTTTCTGGTGCGCGGCCTTCAGATCCCAGCCGGCCGAGAAAACGCGATCGCCTGTGGCGGTGAGGATGCCGACGCGCAGTTCAGGATCGTCCTGCAAAGCGACGAAGGCCCGGCCCAGCAATTGGCTGGTTTCGACATCGATCGCGTTCACCTTGGGCCGATCGAGGGTCACTTCCATGACGTGACCGCGCTTTTCCACGCGAACCGGATCGCTCATGTCGCATTCTCCCAGAGATCAAGAGGTGCTCCGCCTCTACCACGGTCGCGATCCTTGGGTTGACGATTTTCGACGCGCTCCGCCCAATGGCCCTTGTAATGTTAAATACACACAGAATAACAGTTAAAATAATTTATTTCACACGTAAGGCGCCAGTTTTACCTTGACGACGATACAAACCAGTATGATTTTAATAACGAGTAAACAGTGTATTACATTTTCTTGGTGTTCAAACTACGATGCGCCATGATTCAGGCTATCGATTGCTCGCGCGGGAGCAGGCACTGGACAACGTGCCGGCGCTTGAAGCCTGGGCGCAATTCCTGAACCGCCGCTGGCAAGATTCCGGCGAGGAAACCATCCTATCGGAAGCCCTGAGGATCTTTTTTCCCGGCCGCATTGCGGTCGTCTCTTCCTTTGGAGCCGATGCCGCGGTGTTGTTGCATCTTGTCGCCGGGCAGGATCGCAGTATCCCAGTCCTGTTCCTGGACACCGGCAAGCACTTCATGGAAACGCTGACCTATCGCGACATTCTCATCGACCGGTTCGGATTCTCCGACGCCAGATCGCTCACGCCCGATTCAATGGACATCGGCCATCGCGATCCCGCGGGCGAATTGTGGCGGTCCAACCCGGATCGCTGCTGCGACTTGCGCAAAGTGTTACCGCTCGCCAAGGCGCTCTCCGGCTTTTCGGCCTGGATCACCGGGCGCAAGCGTCATCAATCCACCGATCGCGCCGAACTACCGATCGTCGAGGTGACTTCCGGGCGCATCAAGATCAATCCGCTGGCGCATTGGTCGGACGAGGACGTGCGCCAGGCGTTCAAGGACTTTGCCCTGCCCCCGCACCCATTGTTCGACGAGGGGTTCGCCTCGATCGGTTGCGCGCCCTGCACGCGACGCCTGCTCGAGGGCGAGCCCATCAGGGCCGGGCGCTGGTCCGGCACCGACAAGATCGAATGCGGCATTCACAGCGTGTGAAAGAGCGATGACATGATGGGCTCGATCGAGTCCCAACCAGCCGGCTCGGTGGTGGTGCCAGCGATGGCGCCTTCGGGCGCGAGTGCCGCCCCACTTTCCCACATCGTGACCACCGAATCCCGCGCCATCGCCAATGGCCATCGCGGCGCGGTTCTTTGGATGACCGGCCTGCCCGGTTCCGGCAAATCGACACTCGCCATGGGCCTGGAGCGCGAGCTGTTCCGACGTGGCCGCCAGGTCTTCGTTCTAGATGGCGACATTCTGCGCCAGGGAATCAGCTGTGATCTCGGCTATTCGAGCACGGATCGGGCCGAGAATGCGCGCCGCGCGGCCGAGATGGCCAGGCTTTTTTCCGAGGCTGGCCTCATCATCATTGTGGCGATGATTTCGCCAGCCGAAACCGATAGGGTGCGAGCCAGGCGCATCATCGGCCCGAGATTCCGCGAGATATTCGTGAAGGCGGATCTCGCGGCCTGCGAGAAGCGCGATCCCAAGGGCCAGTACAAGGCCGCCCGAGCCGGCAAGCTCTCCCAATTCACCGGTATCAGCGCGCCCTACGAAGCGCCGATGCACCCCGATCTGGTTGTCGACACCGACCGGCTTTCGATCGAGACGGCGATCGCGCGCCTGGTCGAGTTCGTCGACGGCAACGCCGCCCCCCTGGCTCCGGTCGACGCCTGGGCGATTTGAACGCTCCCTAACCCCTTGCCTTCCGCGATGACAGAGACGCCGCATCGTCACTAAGATGCGGCGTTTCTGATTCGCACCAATGCCGGCAAACGGGTGATTCATGGCGAAAGTCTCGATCGAGTTTGGCCGCTCCAGCGGTTTTTTCGCCAAATTGTGGCGGCTGACCTGGCCCTATTTCCGATCCGAGGAATGGAAGCTCGCCTGGGTGCTGCTGATCGCGGCCGTGGCACTCTCGCTCGGGCGGGTCTATCTGGGGGTTCTGTTCAACGATTGGAATCGCGACTTCTTCAATGCGCTGGAACAGAAGGATTTGACCCCGACACCGGTCGAACTCGCCGGTCATGTATTCTTCGAGATTAACCGTTTCACCTATCTTCTTGGCAAGTTCCTGGTTCTTGCCTTCATTTTCATCGTGGTCGCTGTTTACGGGATTTATCTGGGCCAGATCCTGCAATTGCGCTGGCGGCGCTGGATGACCAGGGATCTCAGCGGCAAATGGCTCGCCAACCGCGCCTATTACCGGATGGAATTGGTGGGCAACGGCACCGATAACCCCGAACAGCGAATCGAGGCCGATGTCCATAATTTTACCGATGACACGCTAGGTCTTTCGCTCAGTCTGCTGCGCAACATCGTCAATCTGGTGACCTTCATCATCGTTCTGTGGTCGCTCTCCGGGCCACTGGATTTTTTCCTGGGCGGAATTGCCATTCATGTGCCGGCCTACATGGTCTGGGTGGCGGTAATCTATGCCGCCGGCGGCACGCTGTTGACCTTCTGGCTCGGCCGGCCGCTGGTGAGGGCCAATTTCGACCAGCAGCGGTTCAGCGCGGATTTCCGCTTCCGCCTGATGCGGGTGCGCGAGAACGCGGAAAGCGTTGCCCTCTACGGTGGCGAAGTCCACGAGGGCCGCGGCTTTGAATCTAGTTTCGGCAAGGTCTGGGCCAATTGGTGGCGGCTGATGCTTCTGACCAAGCGTTTGAACTGGTTCACCAGTTTCTACGATCAATTGACCGTGGTCTTCCCCTATCTGGTCGCGGCACCCCGCTATTTCGCCGGGTTGACCGATTTTGGCACCATCTTCCAGGTGGCCAACGCCTTTGGTAGGGTTCAGGATTCGCTGTCGTGGTTCATCAACGTGTTCCAGAACCTCGCCTCTTGGAAGGCGACCACCGACCGCCTCACCACCTTCGTCGATGCCATCGAACGTGCACGGGCGAGTGCCGCGGAGACCAAGCTCGCGATCGCGGAAGCCGCGGAACCAGGGCTTTCCGTCGAGGATGTCGAGGTTTCGCTCCCCAACGGGCGCGTTCTGTTGCATGATGTCGATTTGCGGATCGCGCAGGGCGAAAAGCTGCTGATCTCCGGCCCGTCGGGCAGCGGCAAGACCACCTTGTTCCGGCTATTGGCGGGATTGTGGCCCTTCGCCAAGGGAAGGCTGAAGGTGCCGCGCGGCGCCAAGGTCCTGTTCCTGTCGCAGCGGCCCTATCTGCCGCTGGGATCGCTCCGCCAGGCGATGAGTTTCCCAGGCGATCCGGCGAGTATCACTGACGATGCGTTCAAGGCGGCACTTCTCGATGTCCGCCTGCCGCAACTCGTCGACAAGTTGGACGAGGAAGCCAATTGGTCGATGACGCTTTCGGTCGGCGAGCAACAGCGACTGGCCTTCGCCCGCGTTCTTCTGAACCGGCCGGATTGGCTCTTCCTTGACGAGGCCACGTCGGCCTTGGACGAGGACAATGAGAACCACCTCTATCGCCTGGTCGCCGAACGCCTGGCGCGCTCGACGATGGTCAGCATCGCGCATCGGCCCTCGGTCGCGCGATTCCACCAGCGGCGCGTGGCGATCGACCCGGCGCGCCGATCGCTCTCGATGTCGCCAATCGCGGCCATTCCATGAATTCAGTCTTGAATCGCTGGCGGCGCGCGCCATACTGCCGCAGCCTGAACCAATGCAATCCATGACCGACGCGAAGCTCCTAGACGTTCTGCGATCGATCGCGGAATCCCTCCAGCGCCTGGCGCCGCCGCGGTCGCACAAGAATGATTTGGGCGTGGCCGAGGCCTTCGTCTGGTTGGCGGAGAAAGCCTCGCTGGAGCCGGTCGCATCGGTCTCGCGGGTGCATCTGGCGTTGCTGCGCGGCATCGACCGGCCCAAGGACATCTTGCTGGAGAACACCAGGCGCTTCGCCCAAGGCCTGCCGGCCAACAACGCGCTTCTATGGGGGGCGCGCGGCACCGGCAAATCATCACTGGTCAAGGCCGTGCACGCCTCCATCAACGAGGGCGCCCAGGAAAAAATCGCGCTGATCGAAATTCATCGCGAGGATCTGCCGACCTTGCCGCGGTTGCTTTCGATTCTGCGCGCATGCAAGCGGCGTTGCGTGTTGTTTTGTGATGACCTCTCGTTCGATCAGGCCGATGCCAGCTACAAATCGCTGAAGGCCGTTCTGGAAGGGGGCATCGAGGGACGGCCGGAAAATGTGCTGTTCTACGCCACCTCGAACCGGCGGCACCTGATGCCACGCGAAATGATCGAGAACGAGCGTTCGACCGCGATCAACCCGCACGAGGCGGTGGAGGAGAAGGTCTCGCTCAGCGATCGGTTCGGGCTGTGGCTGGGCTTCCACAATTGCGACCAGGAAACCTATTTCGAGATCGTCGAGGGCTATGCCGATGCCTTCGGCCTGCCGATCGCCAGGCCGGAATTGCGGGCCGAGGCCCTGGAATGGTCGATGACGCGGGGCGCCCGATCTGGGCGCGTTGCCTGGCAATTCATCCAGGATCTGGCCGGGCGCCTCGGCCGACCCCTGGCGGTTTGAGGTGGGGATTCCATGTCCGCGGACGGCCTCGACGATTCCCTCATTGCCAAGATCCTGATCGAGAGCAAGGTGATCGCGCTGGTCGGCGCCAGCGATCGCCCGATGCGGCCATCCAATGGCGTGATGCGTTTCCTGCAGTCGCGAGGCTATCGGGTGATCCCGGTCAATCCCAATTTGGCCGGGCGCGAACTCAACGGCGAACTGGTTTACGCCTCCCTCAACGACATCCCCCAGGACCAGACCGGGCGGATCGACATGGTGGACATATTCAGGAATTCCGCCAATGCCGCCGCACCCACGATTGAGGCGATCGAAATCGGCGCCAAGACGGTTTGGATGCAGCTCGGCGTCGTCAACGAAGCAGCTGCCGCGCGGGCGCGCCAGGCCGGATTGTTGGTGGTCATGGATCGCTGCCCGGCAATCGAGCATCCCCGCCTCCAAGTGCCAACTTTCGAATAAGCGTGATACCCGAAACGCGTCCGTGCTTCCGCGAAAGTTGGGCCCCATGTTACCAAATAGAGAGTACCCGCCGGAGCGTACTGGCGAGCGAGATCGCTGAGTCGGACATCCGCGACGGCGGGTACGAGGGTGAATCGGAAAGTTTGCCGACACCTTCGCGCCTTTGCTAGGATGGCCGCGACAACACCGGGGGAAGTCGATGGCGCGAAGCCCAGGGTTGGAGACGCTCGAAGCCAAACCGACCGAGGCGCAATTGGCTTGGCTGTCGCGCGGCTTGGCCCAATCGGGTGGCAAGCTGCCGCTGTTCGACCAATGGGGCCAGCGGGTGCACGAAGGCATGGTCAGGGCCTGCATCGCCCGTGGCTGGGCGGAACCCTGGTTCAGCAACCCATTGAAGCCCGACTGGCTGGTCTGCAAGTTGACCGAGGACGGCAGATCGCTGCTGTCCCGGGAATGATTTCATGCAATCCGACGCACATGGGCCGGAGCGCCATATCGAAAAGTCAACACCGGCCTTGGTGCTCGACCCGTCGCGGCCAAAGTTCAATCGCATCCGAATCGGGCGCTCGCGTTGACCGACGAACCTAACGGTCGAGGCCCGGCCTCCATAGCCAAGCCGAGGCGAGTAGTGATGGAAGGTTTCTTGGCGCCGCCATCCGCTCCAAGGGTCGAACGGATAGAGGCGCTGATTAGATCAGGCGATTTCACGGCAGCAATCTCCGCCGCCCAGGAATTGATCGCCGCCAATGCGGAAAGCAGCGCGAACTGGCGGCTCTTGCATCTTGCCCTGATGGGGCAAAGAAAATTCGATCTGGCCCAGGCGGCAATCGAAGAAGCCGTCCGACGCAAGCCAAACAATAAGTACTACAGGAAATTGCTCGCGGTTTGCCTGAAAGAGAACGGCAAGTTCGATGCCGCTTTGGCGCTGGTGGACGAGCTCCTTGATGGGAGCACATGGGATACCGCGCTGTTCGACGTTCTCAAGGTTTGCCACTTTCGGCTAGGCAATGTTGCTCGGGCGATCGAGGCTGGCGACAAGAGGCTGCGGTTGCTTGATCAAAGGTTTGCCGCCGTTCAATCCGCTGAATTCGTCCCCGCGTTTGCGCATCGAGACGGCAAGCGGATCGTATCGTTTTGCTTGTGGGGCAAGTTACCTCAATACTGCGTCGGCGCCATGGTGAACGCGCGACTTGTAAAATCGCTGCTCCCCGACTGGACAGCCAGATTCTATCTGGCGGATGATGTTCCTGACTGCGTGGTCCAGGATTTGAAGTCCACCGGTGCCGAGATCGTTCTCGAGCGCGAAATCCCCGCGGGAATCCCAAGATATATGTGGCGGTTCCTGGCGATCGACGATCCCTCTGTCGCCCGGTTTTTATGCCGGGACTGCGATGCTCGAATTTCGGCGAAGGAAGTCGCCGCAATCGAGGATTGGATGGCGAGCGGCATCGCGTTTCATGTCATGCGCGACCACGTCTTTCACTGCGACCTCATTCTCGCGGGTCTGTGGGGCGGGATTGCCGACCGGCAGTTGATGATGGAGAAACGGATAAAGACGTTTCGATCCCGGCATGGTGACGACCACCGTTACGGTGTCGACCAGTCGTTCCTGGCTTGGGAAATATGGCCGTTGATTCGGGGATCCGTCCTGAGCCACGACAGTTACTATCAATTGGGCAGGACCCGACCATTTCCGGTCGGCGGAAAGGGCAATGCCAAGGACCATGTCGGCGCGCGCATCGTCTCTAACAAGACACTGAGGGAAGAAGTGCGGCGATACCAACTTCCTTGGCCGCCGGACAGCCCTCGATCAACGTTGCAAGCCACTACTTAGGCCAGCGGTTCGGCCATCAAATTGCGCTCGAACAGGCTCCCGCGCTGTCCATTGTCTTCCTTGGCGTTGCCCCTTTCGACCGGCAGCGAGGCCAGTGCCATCAGGGTAACCGGCGAAAGAACGCCGATCGGATTCTTGCCGTTACCGATCGCGCCGGGCTTGGCCTCGGCGGTCATGATCGGGGTCGCGTCATCGCCCGTGTCGCCACCGGGCCCGCCGGTTCCCTCGAGATCGTCGAACAGCGCGATGTCGGTATCCATCCGCCGATCGAAGCGGTCATAGACCTCGCGCAGCGAACGCGCCGAGCCATCCTTTCGGTAAAAGATGGACGGGTTCGCCTGGGCCGCGCGCGAAAAGGTTCCGGCCGCGGATTTCTCGGGCGACGCATCAAACGCGCGCAGAAATTTTTGCGCGCCGTTGACGCCCAAAAAATGCGCCAAATAGAGATCGGTACCGTCGACGGGGCGCTTCAGTTTGGCCTCGAGGGTGGCCTTGTTGTCGGCGGCGTGCTCGGCCGCCATCACCGCGGAAATTTCCGGATCGCGGCGCAGATCGAGGATCTGTTTGCGTAAGGCCGGATCGCTGACCCGCAATCCACCGCCATCGGCGAATTTGATCTTCGCGGCCAGATCGCCCAGCCCGTGGGCCGCGCCGTGCTGGCGCATGACCGAAAGCCAAGTCTGTTCGACGAACTGATAGAGCCCCGAGGCGCTTGAAGTCTTGGCCTTCGCCAGGGGATCAAAGCTGCTTTCCTTGGCGGCCTGAGCCATCAGATAGCCAAAATCGATTCCGGTTTCGTGGCTCGCCTTCTGGATTCCGGCCAGAACCTCGCCGCTGATGTCATAGCCCCCGGCCTTCACGCCCCCCGATAGCGGATTGATGTTGGCTACCATGGGCTGCCCCCAATGCTCCGATCGCCAGCGGCGAGCCCGGCAGATTCTGCCGGCCATAGTACCGAGAGAGAGCGCGAATCCCGTGATTTCGCCGTCATGGTCGCTTCTCCAAATGAACCCGGATCCGATGTCGCAATCCCCGTGCCATGGCCCCTCACCGGCCGGCATCGCCCGATTGTGCGGCCCGGATGGCAGGGTATGATGCGGCCGATTTCAATCAACACACCCCTCGGAAAGGACGCCTCCCATGAGCATCGAACGCTTTGGCGACACCAATGCCATCAGCGACATGGTGATCCACGGCAACATCGTATACTTGGCCGGGCAGGTGGCCGAGGAGCCGGTTTCGCCCTCGGTCTACGAGCAGACCAGGAACGTTCTGAAACAGATCGATGAATTGCTGGCCCAGGCCGGAACCGACAAGAGCCGCATCCTCAAGGCCAATGTCTGGCTCTCCGACATCGCCACTTTCGGCGAGATGAACCGCGCCTGGCGCGAATGGGTGGCCAAGGGCCAAGCCCCGGCCCGCGCGACCGTTGAGGCCAGGCTCGCCGGATCGATGTGGCAGGTCGAGATCATGGTCACTGCCGCCAAGCCCTGATGATAATCGGGGCCGGCCACGGATTCCGGCACCCGACCACGCCCCCCCTCTTTGGAGCAAGTCTAAAACCGGACAAGTGATGTGCTACCAACACCGGTCAGATCATGAGCTACCGACACCTGCAACCAGGGGAATCGCTTGAAGGAATGACCTCCCAAAACCACAACCTTCATGCCCGCGAAGCCGGGCATCCATGGCGCCGTCGGTACAGTCTTGCGGGTCGCACACCCGTTTGACCCCACCATGGACCCCCGCTTTCGCGGGGGTGACGAGAGAAATGCCGACAATGGCGCCAAAATCTCCTCGTTGGAACCGTTCAAGCGAT
>CAZIUB010000103.1:0-37815 GCA_964542425.1 uncultured Rhodospirillaceae bacterium
TTGTCCGCGTTGACGTGGTTCTTGTAGCCGTAATGGCTCTGTTTGTTCTTCATCGTCCATCGCGCGTCCACGTCCTTCTGGCGCAGTTTCGCAGGCTTTTTCTTCCACGCCGTCGGCGTTTCTCCGGCCTTGATCGTGTCGTTCTCCTTGCGGTCGTTGCGCTGCCGCGGCACCGGCACGATGGAGGCGTCGATGATCTGCCCGCCGTTCGCCATCAACCCATGATCCTCCAGATGCCGGTCGAACCGCGCGAACAATTTCTCCACCGCGCCCGCCTGCGCCAGCCTCTCGCGGAACAGCCAGATCGTCTTCGCGTCCGGCACCGTGCCGTCCATGTCCAGTCCCAGGAACCGCATGAACGACAGGCGGTCGCGTATCTGGTACTCCGTCTGGTCGTCGGACAGATTGTACAGCGCCTGCAATACCAGAGCCTTGAACATCAGAACGTCATCGAACGCAGGCCGCCCGCCAAGGCCATTGTCCTTGCGCCGCAACGCTTTCTTCAGGGGCTTGTGGAAACTCTCCCACGGGATCAATGTCCGCAACCCTTCCAGCGGGTCGCCCGCCCGGCTCAGCGCCGCGTATCTGTCCTGAACGTCGAAAAATCCCGGCTGGCTTGTCATCGGTGACTCCTTCTGGAATCACTGAATCAGAAATTCATGCCGCGGAATAGAGGGTTTTTAGAGGTGGCCTATAGCCAACGACATCGGCCGAGAGGATCGCGGTCAACCTGCGCAGCATGGAGTTTGTCTTTTCTTAGCGAAGCCGTTGTTCAAGTCTATGCCTGCGATCCCATGGTTGACAATGCTCGGCCACCTCTCTTGGAGGTCCGGGAAGGACGCCAGCCGATCCTGCGCCGGCGCCCGGAGGCGCCCAAGAAGGCGGCGGAATAATCAGTCGAGCGGGTGGACGCGTTCAGCGCGGCCGCGAATTCGTCCTCAGCCATTGGGCGAATCCCGTCTCGTCCAATTCCCCGGCGGCGAGGCGATACATGGCCTGAACGGCATCGTTCTGGTCGGCCTCGAGGCGGTTCTTGTTCAACGCCAGAAAGAGGCCGGCGGCGATGAAGGCCGCGCGTTTGTTGCCATCGGCGAAGGGATGATTCTTGGCGATGCCAAAGGCGTGGGCCGATGCCAGTTCGCAAACATCCGAGACCCCGGCATAGGCGAATTGATTGGGCGGCCGGCCGAGCGCGGAATCGAACAACCCCTCGTCCCTGATTCCTAACAGGCCGCCATGCTCGGCCACGCATTCGTCGTGGAGCGTCAACAGCGCGCGTTTGTCGATCCAGCGTGGCTCGGTCATTTCGCCAGCACCCGCAATGTTTCGTGATAGCGGCGCATGAACTCGCGGCCGAGTTCGATCTGCTCCGCCACATTCTGGTCTTGGGACGAGAGCGTGTATCCGTCCGCTGTTTCGATCGCGAAGACCTCATCGCCCTCGCCGGTTTTCAGCTTGGCGAGCGCTTCCTCGGGCAGGATGAGCCCCAGCGCGTCGCCGATCCTGGTCACCTTGAGTTTCAGCATGGGTGGATTCCAACAATGACGAAGGCTAAGACTGTGGCCGATTCCAGCGCACGTTTCCAGTGGCAAAGCCGTAAGCCAAAAGCCCGGCCAGAGCGGGGCTTTTGGGCCATCGCCGATGTTCCCAAATCAATGCGCCTGGCGCCCGACCTCCGTGATCGCCTGATCGATGAGCCGGCTCGCGCGCTCATCGGTCATCTGCTGGCCGATGAGGCGCTGGGCGGCCAAGGTGGCGACGTCGATCGCCTCGCGCCTGACTTCGGAGAGCGCCTCGGCCTCGGCCTGGGCGATTTTTTCGATCGCCATCTTCTCGCGCCGGGCCAGCATTTGATCGAGCTTGAGGGCCGCCTCCTTGACCTGGCGCTCGGCCATCTGGCGGGCGCCGGCGATGATGCCCTGGGCTTCGGCGATCGCGTCTATTTGCTTGCGCTGATACTCGCCCAAGAGCGCCTGGGCCTCGTCCCGGAGCTTCTGCGCCTCGTCGAGATCGGATTTGATCTTGAGCGCGCGCTGATCGAGCATGGCGGCGAGCGCCTTCCAGATCTTGGGTCCAACGGCGGCAACGAAAATGAAAAAACCGAGATAGACCCAGGTATGCGGGTTCTCGACGATTGTCTCGAGGCCTTCCATCACGCCCGCTCCCGCGTTACCTGCTCGACCGCCTGGCGCGCCTGGCCGGAATCGATGCCGGCCCCAGTCAGCTTGTGGGCCATGGCGCCGGCCACTTCGCCGGCGATGCCGCGCAATTCGGCCATCGCCTTGGTCTTGGCTTGCCGGATGCGGGCCTCCGCTTGCGCTCCCTGTTCGGCGAGCTTACGGCCGAATTCGGCCTCGCGCTGGTGGGTCTCGGCGGCGATGCCGGCAGCGGCCTCGATCAGGGCGGCATGGCCCTCGGCCCGGGCCTGCGCGATCGCCGTCTGATAGGCGGCGAGCAATGTCGCTGCTTCCTGGCGCAAATGCTCGGCCCGCTCCAGATTGCCCCGGATGCGATCGGCGCGTTGCTCCAACACCGCCGAAACGCGCGGCAGGACGAGGCGCGACATCAAGAGATAGAGCACCACGAACGAGATCGCCAGCCACACCAGCTGGGGCGAAAACATTGCCGGATCGAGCTGCGGCATCGGTCAATTCTCCAAGTGTTGTGGTTCCAACGTTTGATTCCCAATCATTATGTTGGAATCACAACACATGCCATTGAGTTTGCTAGTGTTCCGGGCCGACGTGTCCCTAGAGCGGAATGTCGGAGTCGGAACACTAGGGGGCCCAGAGCGCTGAATGGATGACCGCGCCATGGCGGCCAGCCTTTCAGTTCCTCAAGCGAACAGGATCAGCATGGCCACGACGAAGGCGATCAAGCCGGTTGCCTCGACCAGCGCGAACATCATCATCATCTGGCCGAAGAGCTTGCCGGCGGCGGCTGGGTTGCGCAGCGCCCCGCTCATGAAATTGCCGAACAGGATGCCAAGGCCGATACCGGCCCCACCCAGCGCGATCACCGCCATGCCGGCACCGATCATCTTCGCAGCTTCGAGTTCCATGTTATTTCCTCTCATCTTGAAGTTGACTGAAATTCTCTCCGCCCCTAGTACCTGCCGTCGTGAGACCGGCTGATTCGAGCCAGATGACCCCGCCAGCACACGCCGGCGGGTACGATCATTTGATAGCAAGCGCCAACTTTCGTGGCAGCATCGGAGTGTTTCATGTACTGCGCTTTTTCGAAAGCTGGCACGGGGCGGATTCCCCAAATCAATGATGCAGGTGGATGGCGTCGTTGAGGTAGATGCAGGTCAGGATGGTGAACACATAGGCCTGCAGGCAGGCGATCAGGAATTCGAGGCCAATGAGCGCGGTGATGAAGGCCAGCGGCAGCCATCCGGCCCAGATACCGAGCGCGAACACGAAACCGCCGATCACCGCCAGCATCACATGGCCCGCCACCATGTTGGCGAACAGTCGGACGGAAAGGGTGATCGGGCGGATGAGATACGAGACGATTTCGATCGGGATCATCAGCGGCAGCATCCACAAGGGCGCGCCCTTGGGGATAAAATAGGTCGCGAAATGCAGGCCATGGCGCACGCAAGCGATCACCGTCACCATCGCGAAGACGCTGATCGCCATGGCGAAAGTGACGATGATATGGCTGGTGACCGTGAAGGCGCCGGGCAGCAATCCGAACAGATTGCTGAACAGGATGAACATGAACAGCGAAAAGATCAGCGGGAAATATTGGCGCCCTTCGCTGCCGACATTTTCGCGGATCAGATTGGCGACGAAATCGTAGAGGAGCTCGCACAGCGCCTGCCATCGCCCCGGCACGATCGCACGCTCGCGCATGCCCATGACCATGAAGATCGTGATGGCGGCGACCACGATCGCCATCCAGAGCGCGGAATTGGTGAAGGAGGCATCGACGCCGCCGATCTCGATCCGGCCGCCGATGGGGTGGATCTCGAACTGCGTCAGCGGCGAATGGTGACCCTCTGCCACGTCCTAATCCTTCTTTCCGTGCGCCTCGGCGCTCCCGCGTTCGATCTGCCTGGCCAGGCGCGCGACGTTGAAAATGCCCGCCCCCAGACCCAGGAACATGAAGCCCAGCATGAACCAGGGCTTGGTTCCGAGCGACCGGTCGATGAGCCAGCCGATGCCAAGCCCGACGCAAAGCCCGACCACCAGCTCGATGCTGATGCGCATCGCGACCCCGGCAAGGTTATCAGTGTAATTGGCCGATCCCTTGTCCCCGCCACCCTCGATTCGTTCCTGCGCCGCCTTCAGCTTCGCGTTGAACCGATCGATGTCCGACGGGTTGTCATCGTTCATCGCGTGTGACCTAGAAACCCCCTGTGCCACAAACCCCGCTCTCCGCCACCCAAGAAGCGGCGAAAGCGGGCGCAACATAGGTGTCTTGTCCGGCCCCTGTCAAGTCGTTTCCACCCCAGCTAAGAGATTGAAATACAGCGGAAATCCCCGTGCTTGGCGGGCTTCGCGCGGCCGCGTTCCGGGGCATTTCCGGGGGCCTTCAGCGGGCCCGCGATTTGGCCCCGCTCTTGAGTGCGCGCAGGCAGAACTGGTCATAGGCGATGGTCGCACCCGCGATGGCCGTGATCTCGGCCTGGTCATAGGCAGGCGCCACCTCGACCACGTCCATGCCCCTGATATCGAGGGCCCCAAGCCCGCGCAGAATGGCGAACATCTGCGCCGTCGTGAGGCCCCCAGCGACCGGCGTCCCCGTTCCTGGCGCGAAAGCGGGATCGATGGCGTCGATATCGACCGTCAAATAGGCCGGGTGATCGCCGACGATCTCCAGGATGCGCGCCAGCGTCGCCTTGACGCCTTCCGCGTGCACGAAGGGCGCGCTGAGCAGATTCATGCCGCGCGTGTCATCGACCCAGGTGCGGATGCCGACTTGGACCGAGCGCCCGGGCACGATCAGACCCTCGCGGATGGCGCGGGTGAACATGGTGCCGTGATTGAGCTCGATTTCCTTTCCTTTCGATTCCGCCCAGGTGTCGGGATGGGCATCGAAATGCACCAGCGCCAGTTTCCCATGCTTGGCCACATGCGCCTTTAGAAGCGGATAGGTGACGAAATGATCGCCCCCGAAGCTGGTCAGGAAACAACCGGCGGCGATGATTCGTGCCGCTTCTGCCTCGATCGCCCTCGGGATGCCGGAGGGGAGCGCAGGGTCGAATTTAACGTCGCCGCAATCGACCGCCCGCCGATGCTCCTTGGGATTGATGCCGTCTGGAAAGGAGCGGAGTTCCACCAATTGCGCCGAGCCCGCGCGGATGGCGCCGGGGCCAAAGCGCGCGCCGGGGCGAAACGTGGTCGCGGTGTCGAAAGGCACGCCCATGAACGCATCATCCATACCGGTCAAGTCTGCTCCCCCCGGGGCCAAGCGCAGGAACGTCCCCATATGCGCGTAGGTCGCCTCGGTGCCGAGGGTCGCATTGGCGGCGGGAGTGGGGGTGTCGGCCATGGACGAAGTTTTCTCGATTCCTTGGAATGTGGTAGCGCGTCCTTGTCTCCCGGCTCTAGTACCCGCCGTCGCGGATCGGTGATTCTGCAACATGACTCCACCGGCACACGCCGGCGGGTACTATTGATTGGTAGGAAGTGGCCCGACTTTCGTGGAAGCTTCGGAGTACCCCATGTACCATACCTGCTCGAAAGTCGGCACTATGCCGCCCGCGTCAAGCGCGCGATCTTGGTGCGGCCGGCGCGGCGCATCGGCCTCGCGCCGGATCATGGGCTGCATGGAGCCGCAGCCACGTCTCCGCGCCCCCGCCAAACGCCTTGTCGATCCGGATCGCCATCTCGGCCGATATGCCGGCCCAGCCATTGACGATCTCCGAAAGCTGCTTGCGACTGACGCCGAGCTTCCGCGCCGCCTCGGTGACACTCAATCCCAGGGACTTCAGGCAATCCTCTCGGACCGACAAGCAGGGATGAAGTGGGTTCAGCAACTTGCGGGCCATGTTGATTACATCCGTACCAGTGCCACCGTCTGGTTGGGCTACTCCGCCGCCTTCAATTCCCCGGCCCGTTCGAGATCGACCGAGACAAGTTGCGAGACGCCGCGCTCGGCCATGGTCACGCCATAGAGCCTGTCCATGCGCGCCATGGTCAGGCGATGATGCGTGATGACCAGGAACCGGGTCGCGGTCGAGCGGCTCAATTCCTCCACCAGATCGCAGAAGCGTTCGACATTGGCATCGTCCAAGGGCGCGTCGACCTCGTCCAGCACGCAAATGGGCGCCGGGTTCACGAGGAAGACCGCGAACAGGAGGGCGAGTGCCGCCAGCGCCTGCTCGCCGCCCGACAGGAGCGACATTACCTGCAATTTCTTGCCCGGCGGCTGGGCCAGGATTTCGAGCCCGGCATCCAGCGGATCCTCCGCCTCTGTGAGCTTGAGATGCGCCCGCCCGCCCCCGAACAGGCGCACGAACAATTTCTCGAACTGCCCGTTCACCAGTTCGAAGGCCGCCAGCAGCCGCTCGCGGCCCTCGCGATTGAGGCTGCCGATCCCCTGGCGCAACCGCGCGATGGCGTTGACCAGATCGGAGCGCTCGGTCCGCATGCCGGTCAGTTGCTGGTCCAATTCCGAGGATTCGATTTCGGCCCGCAGGTTGACCGGGCCGATGTTCTCGCGCTCGCGCAACAGGCGTTGCAGGCGCCCCTCGGTCTGATCGCGGGGCGGCAATTCCAGGCCGGGATCGAGCTCGGCCAACGCCAGCATTTCCTCGGGCGCGCAATCCAGGCGCTCGCGCACCCGTTCCAGCAAATGATCCATCGCTTCGGCGGCTTGCGCGATTCCCGCCTCGGCCCGCACCTTGTCCTCGCGCGCCTCGACGAGCCGAGCCTCCTCGGCCTTCAATGCGCGATCGGCCTCGACCAGGCGCTGTTCGGCCTCGGCCAGCGCGTCGGCGGCACTCCGGCGCCTCTCGTTGGCGCGCTCGAGGAGGTCGAGCAGGCCAAGCTTGCGACCCTCGATCTCGCCGGGCAATTTGGCCAGGCGTTCGATCTCCGCGATCAATGCCTGCCGGCGCTGGGCGAAGCTCGCCAATTGCCGCCGCGCCGCCTCATCGCGCCCTGACCACGAATCGAGATCGCGCGCGATGCCGGCGAGAATCGCCTGTCGTTGCTCCCCCTGGCGCCTGGCCAATTCACTCTCGGAACGGCATTCGACCAGGCGCGTACGCCGCTCGGCCAGGATCGGGCGCAATTCGTCGAGCCGCCGGGTCAGCGGACGCAGATCGGACAAGCTCGAATATTCGCTCTGCGCCGCCTTCGCCTGGTCGTGGGTTTCGGCCATGTCGGCCTCGACCCGGCGCTCCGCCTCTTGGGCCGCGGCCAAACGCGAGGCGAGGAGCGAAAGCGCCGCTTCTGCCGCACCCGAGCGATCGCGCGACTGGCGCTGGATCGCGATTGCCGCGCGCAAGGCCTCGCGGGCTTCCCGTTCGGCGCGCTCCACCAGCTCAAGAGCTGCGCGCCTGGCGCCAAGTTCACCCTCGGCCCCTGCGATACCGCCTTCCATCGCCGCCACGAGGGGGCCGATCTCTTTCAGTCGATTGCGCTGGCGCAGGCGTTGCGCCGCTGGCGTTGCGGCACCGGCGCTCAAAGTGAATCCGTCCCAGCGCCACAGGCCGCCATCCTGCGTCACCAGGCGCTGGCCCTGCGCCAGTCGCGGGGCAAGTTTGCGTGCACTCGCTTCGCCCGGCGCCACGCCGATCTGGCGCAGGCGCCGGGCCAGAATCCGCGATCCGGTGACGAATTCAAGGAGCGATGGGATTGCGCCCGGCAGCGCCGGTCCGTTGGGCTCGCCATCCTCGTCGCGCCAATGCGTCGGCGCGCCCAAATCGGTGGAGGCGGCCAGATCATCGCCAAGTGCCGCACCTAGCGCCGCCTCATAGCCCGGCGCCACGATGAGCGAATCGACCAGGGGCGGCCACATCTCGCCGACACTATCGGCGAACTGGATGGTGAGCGCGTCGAGCTCGCCCTTGAGGCGGGCGCGGTTCGCCTGCTGGTCGCGCAAGGCCTCGCGGGCGACACTTTCGATGCGCGCCGCCTCGCCCTTCTCGGCCTCGGCCCTGTTGACGCTCGCCTGCGCCGCCTCGAGCGCCCAATCGGCCTCGCTGAGCGACTGGCGCGCTTCGATCGTTTCCTGGTTGCCGGCGATCTCGGCGGCAAGTTGACCGCGATCGCGTTTGGCCTCGAGCAGGCGACGGGCGAGCAGATCGCGCCTTCCGTTGAGATCGGCCAGGCGCCGTCCGAGGGCCGCTTTCCTGGCTTGCGCCTCGGCCAGCTCCTGGCCGGCCTGGGCGACTTCGAGGTCGGTTTCCTCGACCTCGGCGGTGGCGTGCGCCAGGCGCCGCGTGATATCAGCCGTGCGCCGGGCCTCCTCGGCCTCGCTGGCGACGAGCGCATCGCGCTCGATTGCCAGGCGCTGGATTGCTTCGGCGGCGTCGGCGGCGAGCGTGTTCTCCCGCGCGATATCCGTTTCCAGATCGGCCAATTGGCGATCGCAATCGGCGCGCTGCTTGGCAATCCTCAGGGCCTCGTCCTCCAATTGCGCGCGCGCGATGGTGAGGCGCTGCAACTCGGCCGCCGCCTCGGCTTCGTCCTGGCGCAGGCCCGGCAGATGCGCCGCCGCTTGCGCCTGGCGCGTGGCCGCGATCGCCGTGACACTCGTTAGCGACATGACCGCGCCCGAGGCCGTGCTTAGCGTGCTCTCGGCCGCTTCGGCGCGGTGGGTCGCATCCAGCCACAAGAGATGGAGGAGGGTCGCTTCCTGGCGCCGGATCTGGCCGTTGAGGTTGCGATAGCGCGAAGCCTGGCGCGCCTGTTTCTTGAGCGCCGCCAATTGGCTTTCCAGGGTCACGATCACGTCGTCGAGGCGCGAAAGGTTGGCCTCCGCCGCCTTCAGCCGCAATTCCGCTTCGTGGCGGCGCGAATGCAGGCCGGTGATGCCGGCCGCTTCCTCCAAGAGCGCGCGCCGCTCGATCGGCTTGGCGTTGATGATGGCGCCGACCCGCCCCTGGCTAACGAGCGCCGTCGAATGCGCGCCGGTCGCGGCATCGGCGAACAGCAATTGCACGTCCCTGGCGCGCGCTTCCCTGCCGTTCACCCGGAAGAGCGAGCCTTCGCCCCGGTCGATGCGCCGAATGATCTCCAGTTCCTCGGCATCGTTGAATTGCGCCGGCACCTTGCGGTCCTGGTTGTCCAATTGCAGCATCACCTCCGCGATGTTGCGCGCCGGACGGCTGACGGTGCCGGAGAAAATGACATCGTCCATTTCGCCGCCGCGCATGCGCTTGGCCGAATTCTCGCCCATCACCCAGCGCAGGGCCTCGACCAGATTCGACTTGCCGCATCCATTGGGGCCGACGATCCCCGTCATGCCGGGCAGGATCGCCAAGTCCGTCGGATCGACGAAGGACTTGAAGCCGGTGAGGCGGAGACGGGTGAACTGGACCATGGGGCTCGGGTTCCTCTGAAATCAATCCCGGATGGCGGCGATCATGGCAGCTTTGCCAGCTGGGCCTCGATCGTGGCCCTGAAATCCGCGTAGGCGCCGGTACCGCTCACCTTGCGCTCGCCGATCAGGAAACTGGGGGTGGACTGGATCTCGTACTTGGCCTTCGCCTCCTGGATGCCGATCACCATGCGCTCTCGAAGCGCCGTATCGTTGAAGCATGCATCGACCCTTGCCTGGTCGAGGCCGGCGCCCTTGGCGATGCCGGTCAGCACCGCCTGGCCGTTCTGGATGTGCCAGGCATCCTGCTGCTGGAACAGGGTGTCGACCATCGCGAAATAGGCCATGCTTGGCACGCAGCGCGTGAGCATCGCCGCGGCCAAGGCCGGCTGGTCGAACGGAAAGTCTCGGAACACCAATCGGACCTTGCCGGTGTCGATGTACTCGCTCTTCAATTGGGGCAGGATTTCCTTGTGGAAACTGGCGCAATGCGGACAACCGAGGGAGAAATACTCGACGATCGCGAGCTTGGCGTTGGCATCGCCCAGGAACATTTCGTCGGCGGCGATTTGCGGCGCCTCCTTGAGCGGTGTCGAATCGTCGGTGCCGGCGGCGGCCTTGGTCTGCGTCGCCCCGATCGACGCCCGTTCGGCGTTCTTGGCCGCGATCAAAAAATAGGCGCCGATTGCGATCACCAGCGCCACCGCCACGCCCAGCCCGAACAATACCCGTTTGTTCAAGAAACACGTCCTTCCAGACTGATCCTTCGGTTTTTCTGGCAGGATTTCGATGGTCGCGCAAGGCCGCGCGCCCCCAGGTGTCGCAACCATTCCCGAGGCGCCAGTGTTTCCGCCGAGTCGCACGTTATTTCCTTCGCGCCCGGCTACTTCCCGGCCTTGGCGCGCCGGCGCATCGCGATCCCGAGTCGCAACAGACTTTCGCGCAGTTTCGCTTCCCCGATGCCCGATAGCCTGCCCTCGATCGCGCCTTTCTCGGATCCCGAAACCGGCGGCAGGAACAAGGGCTTCGAGCGTCCGGCGATGGCGCCCTGCTCGATCTTGAGCCGGCCCAGCGCGCCATACCCGAGATAGGCATTGACGCGCTCCAGCACGATGGGCGCTAGGTGCTGGATTTCGAGCGCGGCCGCCCCGCCGCACTTTACGGTCAACGTGCCACCGAAGCGCTCCCCGCGCCGGAAGGAGAGCTTCGCCGGCTGGGCCATGCGCGCCAGTTCCTCGCCTACGATTTCCCGCCAATGGGCGAGCAGCCCGGCCTCGGCGAATCCCTTTGTCCCCAGAGCCGCGCGGGTAAGGGCTGGTACTTCCGCCGCCAACCGGCGCAGCCCGCGCCCTCCGGGCTTGCTTTTCCTCGCTGGCTTGGATTGCTTTTCGTTGGTGCCCATCGCCGTTCAGTTTATCTTGGGGCCCCATGTCACGCGCAAGAGATTCGCAATCCTCGTTTTTCTGGTCGCCAAGCACCCGCCAAGCCGGGCACTTGGCCCGGCGATTGCTGACCTGGTACGATTCCCATGGCCGCGAATTGCCCTGGCGCCGGTGCGATGGGGTGGCGCCGGATCCCTATCGCGTTTGGCTGAGCGAAATCATGCTCCAGCAGACGACCGTGGCGACGGTCAGGAACCGGTTCGACGCCTTCATCGAGCGCTGGCCCGATATCCGGGCGCTGGCCGGGGCGGAGCTGGACCAGGTCCTGACCGAATGGTCGGGGCTTGGCTATTACGCGCGGGCGAGGAACCTCCATCGATGCGCGCGCCTGGTCGCGGGCGAACTCGGTAGCAAGTTTCCCGACACCGAGGAGGGTTTGCGCGCTCTTCCCGGGATCGGGGCCTACACCGCCGCCGCGATTGCTTCCATCGCCTTCGGCCGCCGCGCCGCGATCCTGGATGGGAATGTGGAGCGGGTCCTCTCTAGGCTTGCGCGGCTTGCCACACCGCTCCCTAAGGCCAGGCCCGCGCTGCTTGCCTTGGCCAAAAGCCTCACCCCCACCAGGCGGCCCGGCGATTACGCCCAGGCGGCAATGGATCTGGGGGCGACGATCTGCACGCCCGTCGCGCCCAAATGCCCACGATGCCCGTGGATGGGCTCCTGCCTCGCCTATGCCGCCGGCGACATGGAAACCTATCCACGCCGGCTCCCAAGACCCACCCGGCCCCGGCGCTATGGCATCGCCTTCTGGGTCACCGATCGGCGCGGCAACGTCGCCTTGCGCCGTCGGCCGCCTGATGGGCTCCTCGGCGCCATGATGGAAGTTCCGGGCACGGCCTGGCGCGCAAGTCCCTGGAGCCGCGCGGAAGCGGCGCGTGCCGCCCCCTCGTCCGGCCCTTGGCGCTGGCTCGATGACGGGATCAGCCATGTCTTCACGCATTTCTCGCTCGATCTTTCAGTGGCAATGGGTCGCGCGCCGCGTTCCGCGATCGAGGGCGCGATCTGGCTCCCGCCGGACCGGCTTGGCGAGGTTGCCCTGCCCACCATCATGCGCAAGATCGCCGCAGCGGCACTGCGCCATCGAGGCCCCTGGTGCCAACTTTCGAAAAAGCGTGATCCGTGAATTTCTCCGATACTTCCAGGAAAGTTGGCACCTGTTGCCAAATCATGGTACCCGGCGGCGAGCATTGTCGGAGGCATCCTGCCAAATCAACGATCCGCGACGCCGGGTACCAGGCATGATCACCAAATCAAAGATCCTGCAGCGCATGGAAGGCCGAGCCCAAAGACTGGGCGAGGAGATCGATCGAATGCTCGGCGCCGGCGCGCCGGCGCAGGGGGAAAATCCGGGATGGCTCGCCTCGCTGCTCGGGCTGGACGCGGTCACCCGGGCCGCTCGATATCGCGAATCGCTCGCGCATCGCCGATCGGTGTTTAAGATCGCGGTCGATCAAGTGCATCAGGAGACCTGCGTGGCGCTCCGGAATTCGCCCTGGTACAGGAATCAGCTGCTGGAGAAATCGATCGGCCGCGATCAGATCGAATTGCTGGTGATCGAAAAGGCCTGGGAGATATTGCCCAAGGATCTACGCCCGAAAGAATCGATCTATTCCCGGCGCATGGGTCTAGTACCCACCGTCGCGTGACTAGCTGATTCCGAAGGGAAAAGGGGACGCTACCCTTTTCTTCCCTGGGCGGCTCCCCCGTGTGCGTGGGCCACGGCAGGCGAGAAAAGAGTAGCGTCCCCTTTGCCCCTTTTTTGGTTGGCACTACCGAAGGACTGAACGACCGATACCGGTCAGTGCAATTCGGCGCGCACCTGCTGGCGCAAATAGTCGATCGGAATGAGGCGGCCTTCGCGCTCGATGCACCAGAATTGCCAGCCGTTGCAGGCGGGCGCCCCTTGGACCGCCGCCCCCACCTGATGGATGGAGCCGCGATGATCGGCCGAGATCACGGTTCCGTCGGCTCGCACCCTGGCGCTCCAGCGCCGGTTCGGGCTTTGCAGCACGGTGCCCGGTTCCAAGAGGCCGCGCTCGATCAGCCAGCCAAAAGGGATGCGCGGTTCCTCGCGCTTCGATTGTGTCAGCAGCAAGGACCCATCCTCCACCGGTTTCACGGCGGCGATGCGCGCGCGCGCCATTTCGATATAGGGGCGCTCGCGCTCGATCCCGATCCAGCGCCGATGCAGTTTCTTGGCGACCGCCCCCGTCGTGCCGGTCCCGAAAAACGGGTCCAGCACGACGTCCCCCGGGCGGGTCGCGGCACTGATCACCCGATACAGCAGCATTTCCGGCTTCTGCGTCGGGTGACCCTTGCGCCCCTGGCGATCCTTCAACCGCTCGTGGCCGATGCAAATCGGCATCAGCCAATCGCTGCGCATCTGCAAGTCGTCGTTCAGGGATTTGAGCGCGTCGTAATTGAAAAGGTGTTGAGAGTCCTTGGAGCGCGCGCACCAGATCAGCGTCTCGTGCGCATTGGCGAAGCGCCGGCCGCGGAAATTCGGCATCGGGTTGGTCTTGCGCCAGATCACGTCGTTCAAGACCCAATAGCCCAGATCCTGGAGCTTGGCGCCGACCCGGAAGATGTTGTGGTAGGTACCGATGACCCAAATCGAGCCGTCCGGCTTAAGCACGCGCCGCGCCGCCTTGAGCCAGGCTTCGGTGAAGCGGTCGTAGGCCCCAAGATCGGCGAATTTGTCCCAGGAATCCTCGACCGCATCGACCTTGGAATTGTCGGGCCGGTGCAACTCCGCCTCGAGTTGAAGGTTGTAGGGCGGGTCGGCGAAGATCATGTCCACCGATTCCGAAGGTAACGATTCAAGGACGGAAACGCATTCCCCCTCGACGATGGAATCCAAAGGCAGCGTGTGGAGCGGTGACTTAGATTGCGGGCGTTTCATGGGGCGGATGTTGAGTCACGCGATTTGGCGTGTCAACAAAAAAGTTATTTTAGTCAGCCTTTTATAAGAAGACTCTCAGATATTGGTCTAAAAGAAACTCGATGCTCCGGGGTGATTCCATGAAGCTCTATGGCATCCCGGTGGGCGGCCGTTCCGTAACCGGCATTGCGCTCCCAACCATATGTTGAGTAGCGACACGCCAAACCCCTCATGATCTTGTCTCGTGCCACTTTCGCGACAATGGAGGCGGCGGCAATGGAAAGCGAGCGCTGGTCGCCCTTGACGATAGTCTGGACCGGGCATGGGAGCGGGGGCGCTCGATTGCCGTCGACCAGGGCCAAATCGGGGGCAAGCGGGAGCGACTCGATGGCGCGGCGCATGGCAAGGAACGTCGCCTGCAAGATGTTGAGCCGGTCGATCTCCGCGACACTTGCCTGGCCTAGGCCATGGGGGGCGAGCTTGATGATCGCACTTGCCACCAATTCGCGGAGGCGGGCCCTCAAGCGCTTGGAATCGTCGATTCTTCCCAGCAATTCACCGGGCATGTCGGTGGGCAGGATCACCGCCGCCGCCACGACCGGCCCGGCCCAAGGTCCGCGCCCCGCCTCGTCGATGCCGCAGATGATCCGCCCCGAAAGGCGACCGTTCGCGATCTCGATGGCCAAATCTAAATTTCGGTGATGGGGTGGACGGCGCCCGCCCTCGGCATCTGATGTGCCATGATGGTCGTTGTCGAAACGTCTCATCGAAGGAGCACCGTCCACCCCATCACCGAATTCCGAATTCGAATTCCAAAATCCATGACCCCGAATCGGGCATGATGCCCGTCAGATTTCCAGTCTGGACGGAAATCCCGGCGCCCGGAGATCGGTGCCGAGCGCATCCTCCAGGAGCTTGACGATCTGGGTCGACCAGGCGCCACCGCCATAGGTTTCGCGGCCCTGGCGGAAGATCTTGTCGGTCAATTCGCCCAGCGCGAGCGGCACGCCGAATTCACGCCCGAAGGCCATGGCGAAACCCAGATCCTTGCATGCCAGATCCATGGTGAATCCGACATCATAGCTGCCGTTCAGGATCAATTGGCTTTCGGTTTCGTGGACGAAGCTGTTGCCCGACGAGGCCTTGATCGCGGCAAAGGCCTTGCCGAGATCGACCCCGCCACGCCTGGCCAGCATCAGCGCCTCGCCCGCCGCCAGCAGGTGGATGAAGGCCAGCATGTTGGTGACGACCTTGATCACCGCCGCCGCGCCCAAGGGCCCGACATGAATGATTTCTCCACCCATCGCCGAAAGGGCCGGCCGGACCTTCTTGAACAACTTTTCATCGCCGCCCACCAGCACCGTGATCTCGCCCGCCTGTGCCCGGTGCACGCCGCCCGTCACCGGCGCCTCGAGCACACCGATGTCCGATTTGGCCACTTCCTTGGCCAGCCGCACGATGTCGTCACGATCGGTCGTGCTCATTTCGATCCAGATGCCACCCGGCGTCAGTCCGGCGAACACGCCTTCCGGCCCGCTGACCACTTTCAGGCTGGCGGCTGGCGTCGGCAGGCAAGTAAACACCGCATCGGTATTGGCGGCGGCCCCGCGCGGCGTGTCGGCCCATCTGGCGCCAAGCCTCAGATGCTTGTCCGCCGCCTTGCGATCGAGGTCGTGGATGGTCACGTCGAATCCGGCCCGGATCAGGTTTTCGGCCAAGTAGCCGCCCAACCTTCCCAAGCCGACAAAGCCATATTTCACTTCATCCTCCCTTGAATTTTCCTTGGCCGACGGGATCGTACGGCTCCGCCCCCATCTCCAAATGCAATCTGTCTCCAGTATAAGGATTGACGCGCGCCACTTCCTCGTTTAACTCGATTCCCAGTCCCGGCTTGTCGGACGGGATGATATAGCCGTCCTCCCAACGGATCGGCGCCTTCAGGATGTCGGCATGGAATCCCTGCCAGCGCTCGATGCTCTCCAGGATCAGGAAATTGGGCGTGCACGCCGCCAATTGGATATTGGCGGCACCCACCACCGGCCCGCAATAGAGATGGGGTGCTACCTGGGCGTAGCGCGCCTCGGCCATGCCGGCGATCTTCTTGGCCTCCAGGAGCCCGCCGACGCGACCCAGATTCATTTGCAGGATCGATGCGGCGCCGCATTGGAGCACGCGCTCGAACTCCCATTTGGTGCACAGGCGTTCCCCGGTCGCGATCGGAATGGAGGTGCCGCGCGCCACCACGGCCATCATCTCCGGCATGTCGGGGGGCGTGGGTTCCTCGAACCACAAGGGATCGTAGGGCTCCAATCTCTTGGCCAACCGGATCGCCCCTGACGCAGTGAACTGCCCGTGGGTTCCGAACAGGAGATCGGCCTTCGTTCCCACCGCCTCGCGGATACGCTTGCAGAACAGCGCCGAAAGCTCGATCGCCCCCAGATCCGGCTGCCTTCCATCGAACACCGTATAGGCGCCGGCCGGGTCAAACTTGATTGCGGTGAAGCCCATATTCACGCATTCCAGGGCGCGCTCCGCCGAGGCATCCGGATCGGCATAGAACTCGCCCGGATCCTGGCCGGGCTTGGGATAAAGATAGGTGTAGGTGCGCAAGCGCTCGTGCACGCGCCCGCCCAGCAATTCATGGACCGGTTTGTTCGCCGCCTTGCCGATGATGTCCCAGCAGGCCATTTCGAGGGCACTCACCACGCCCATCAGGCTGGGGTCGGGCCGAAAGCTGAAGCCGGAACCATGCGCGCGCCGCCAAAAGCGCTCGATCCGATGCGGGTCGCGCCCCAACAGGTAGCGCTGGAACACATCCTCGACCATGGCCGCCACGACCTTGGGGCCGAAGGTCGCGCCATAGACTTCGCCCACGCCTTCGATGCCGTCGTCGGTTACTAGTTTCAGGAACACGAAATAGCGCCCGCCGAAGCCGGGTGGGGGATTGCCGACGATGAAGGTCCTGAGATCGCGGATTTTCAAGGGATTGCCCATTGCCGATGTTTCAAGCTCGACAATGCTAGCAGGGCGCACGCTTCGGCCAAAGGCCGGAAATCACCCGCAGGCGATCGCGGATCGCAGTTCTTGTTGTTCATCCTCGGGCAGACTCGATTAACTTGACGGCACCCGGCGCAAACGGTCGGGCGGCGGACATCGGACCAATCGCGGCAAAGCCTCAATGCAAGAATTCGATTTCGTCATCGTCGGCGCCGGATCGGCCGGATGCGTGCTGGCCGATCGGCTCAGCATCTCGGGCCGACATCGAATCCTTCTGCTTGAGGCGGGCGGCGGGGATCGCGGGCTGTCGGTCAGGGTGCCGATCGGCTACGGCATGCTGTTCCACGACCCCAAGCGCAACTGGATGTATGAAACCGCGCCCGATCCCGGGCTCGACCATCGCATCGGCTATTGGCCGCGCGGCAAGCTCCTGGGCGGATCCAGTTCCATCAATGCGCTGGTCTATTGCCGCGGGCTGCCCGGCGATTTCGAGGATTGGCGCGCTGCCGGCAATCCCGGCTGGGGTTGGGACGAGGTGGAGTCTTTTTATCGTCGGATCGAACGAAAGATCGTACCCGGCCGCGCGGCCTTGGGTGAGGGCTCGCTTTGGATCACCGATGTCGCCGACCAGGCCCATCCCTTGTCGCGACATTTCTTCGCCGCGGCCGCCGAGATCGGCCTAGAGCGAACCCCGGACATGAACGGCCCGAACCCCGAAGGCGTGGGCCATTACCCCATTACCACCCGGAACGGGTTGCGCTGCTCGGCCTCGGACGCATTCCTGCGTGCCGCGCGCCGGCGGCCGAACCTCCTTGTGGAAACCCACGCCCACGCGACACGAATCCGCTTCGATGGCGGTCGGGCGATCGGTGTCGACTATCGGCGCCACGGCGAATTCCGCGCGGTGGGCGCGCGCGTCGAGGTGATCCTTGCCTGCGGTGCCGTCAATTCGCCACAGCTCCTGCAATTGTCGGGGATCGGGCCGGCGGGATTGCTCCGGAAATTCGGCATCGAACCCGTGCTCGCCAACGATGCGGTAGGCGGCCATCTCCAGGACCATCTGGCGGTCAATTATTTCTACCGCTCGCGCGAGCGCACGCTGAATGACGAGCTGGGGAATTGGCTGGGGCGGATCAGGGCCGGTCTCGATTACATGTTCCGGCGCAAGGGCTGGCTCAGCCTCTCCGTCAACCAGGCGGGCGGCCTCGTGCGCTCAGATCCCGCGCGCCCGCGCGCCGACATGCAGCTCTATTTCAACCCGCTCACCTATACGACCGAACTCTCCGGCAAGCGGCGCCTGATCCGGCCCGATCCTTTCTCCGGATTCCTGCTGTCGTTCCAGCCCTGCCGCCCGACGAGCCGGGGGCGGATCGATCTCGCCTCTCCCGATCCCTTCCAGGCCCCGCGCATCCAGCCCAACTCGCTTTCGACCGACCATGATTTGGCCGACATCATCGTTGGCGGGAGGCTGATCCAACGCTTGGCCGCCACCAAGGCGCTCCGCCAATCGATCGCGGCCGCGATTCCGCCCGATCCCCTCGCCATGAGCGATGCGGAAATCCTCGCCGATTTCCGCGCCCGTGCCGGCACGGTCTATCACCCGATCGGCACTTGCCGCATGGGCCTCGCAGGCGAGGCCGTGGTCGACCACCGCCTGCGCGTGCATGGGCTTTCCGGATTGCGCGTGGTGGACGCCTCGGTCTTTCCCAATCTCACCTCGGGCAACACCAACGCGCCTACCATCATGGTGGCCGAGAAGGCTTCTTCCATGATTCTCGCCGATGCCAAGTGAATTCCAATTCCGTGCAATTCCGAATTCCGGTGACAGTGCACTTAATTACCTCACCGTCACGCGACCAAGTGCAGGGGCGACTTATTCGATGCACTGTTACCGTAAGTCCCACCGTGAGTCCGTAAGGCCGAGAAGGCTTCTGCCATGATTCTCGCCGATGCCAAGGGATAGCTCGGCGGCCTAGGCCGCACTTCACTCGAACAATCGCATCTGCGCGCTCGGTATTTCGGGGGCTCGGAATTTCGATGCATCGAGCCCGTCCCATTGCCGCCGCGAGATGCCGTTCTTCTTGGCCGCCATCAGCACGCGCTGGCGGATGAGTTGGGCCAAGGCGCCGGTCCCGCTCATGCGCCGACCGAACTCGGCGCGATAGAGCTCTCCGCCGTGAAGATCGCGAATTAGCGAGAGGACATGTTTCGCTCTCTCCGGGCGATGCTTCGCCAGCCATTCGGCGAACAGATCCTTGATCTCCAGCGGCAGCCTGAGGACGATCCAATTGACCGCTCCGGCGCCCGCACTCGCTGCCGCCGCGACGATGTCCTCGATCTCGTGATCGGTCAGTGCCGGAATGATCGGCGCCACCGAGACCGCGACCGGAATTCCCGCTTGGCTAAGCGCTCGAATGGCACCCAGGCGGTTTGCGGGCGTCGAGGCGCGCGGCTCCATCACGCGGGCCAAGTCGCGATCCAGCGTGGTCACCGAAACCGTCACCATGACCAGGTTCCGCCGCGCCATCTCGGCAAGGAGCTCGATGTCCTCCACTACCCGCGCGCTCTTGGTGGTGATGCCGACCGGATGGTTGAAGGCGGAGAGGGTCTCGAGGATCTGCCTGGTCAGGCGCCAGCGCCGCTCGATCGGCTGATAGGGGTCGGTGTTGGTGCCAAGGGCGATCATGCTCGGCCGATATCCGGGTCGGCGCAGCTCCTGCTCCAAGAGCTTCGCCGCGTCAGGCTTGGCATAGAGCCTGGTCTCGAAATCCAGCCCCGGGGAATGCCCGAGAAAGGCGTGGGTCGGCCGGGCATAGCAATAGACGCAGCCATGCTCGCAGCCGCGATAGGGGTTGATCGACCGGTCGAAGGGGATGTCGGGCGAATTGTTGCGGGCGATGATCGATCGGCTGGTATCGATGCCGACAACGGTCGCAGGTGCTCCCGGCTTGAATTCCTCGTCCTCTTGCCCTTGCCAGCAATCGTCCTCGCGCGGGCGCTCTCCGGGCTCGTAGCGGCCGGGCCGGTTGCTGATGGCGCCTCGTCCCTTCACCGCCTCCTGGGGCAGGGTGAGGTCTGGATGCGGCGACCCGCGATCCGCTTCCAAAGGCTGTGTTGGGTGCCTGGACATCGGATCATTATGATCGGTATCAAGGAACAAATAAAGAACAAACTTCGTTCTCTAGCGCCGATGCTCCTCCAGCCTGGGCATGAGCTCGGCCAAATTGCAGGGCCGGTACCGATTGTCGAGCTGCCATTTCAGGATCTCTTCCCAACCATCTCGGACCGCGCCTGGCGAGCCCGGCAGGGCAAAGAGATAAGTCCCTCCGGCAACGCCCGCCAACGCCCGGCTTTGCATCGTCGAGGTGCCGATCTTCTGGAACGACAACCATCGGAACAATTCGCCGAAACCCTCGATCTTTTTTTCGAACACGGTTGAGAAGGCCTCCGGCGTCACGTCGCGCCCCGTGACCCCGGTGCCGCCGGTCGAGATGACGACGTCGATGTCGGCGCGCGCGATCCACGTCCGCAGCTTGTCCACGATCAGCGGCACTTCATCCTTGATGATGGCGCGATCGATGACGCGATGGCCATCGCGCGTGGCGAGCTCGATGAGCGCCTGGCCCGAAGTGTCGTTGGCCTCTGTTCTCGAATCCGAGACCGTCATGATCGCGATGTTGACCGAAAGAAACGGCCTCGATTCGTCGATCTTGGGCATGGCGTCAGGCTTTGGGTGCGCGATATTGCCGCTAATTGGTGTTGGCGGAAGCGAGCGCGCCGTCTTTTTCGACGTAGCGCGGCCAGCCGCCGCTGGCCAGCGCGGTCAGGCTCGGCGTGTCCTCACCCAGACGCTGCTGGTAGATCCAGTAAGAGGCCATCGCACGCCGCACGAATTGCCGCGTTTCGCGCGACGGCATTATTTCGAGGAACAGCAAGGGATCGTCGCCGGCGTTCGCTTCCGCCTTCCACTTGGCGAGATTTCCCGGCCCCGCATTGTAGGCCGACAGCATCAGCAGAAGATCGCCACCGACGACCCGTTCCGTCAGCAGGCGCTTGATGTAGACCTCGCCGGCCTCGATCGAGAGCGAGGGGTCCTTCAACTGCTTGGGATCGTAGCCCAGGATGCGCGCGGTCGCGGGCATCATCTGCATCAACCCGACGGCGCCGGATTTGTTCTTGGCCTTGGGATTGAAGCCCGATTCGAGTCGCATGATGGCATAGATGAGCGCGCGATCGATGGTGAAGCCGTGGCGTGGCTTGAAAGTCGGGATCGGATACAGCGCCGCCGCGCCCAGATCGCCTTCCTCGGCCGGTTCGAAGGCGGTGAGCTTGGCGGCAAGGCCCGGCAGATCGACTTCCTGCGAAATCGCCAATAGCGCCAATTCCATCTTGCCGATCGATTCGCGCTCCAGCTGCACGAGTTCCTTGTCGGCCGCTTCCAACTGGCCGATCTGGATCAGCGCTAGGCCGCGCTTGCCGGCACCGGAGCGCAGCAATTGCGCGACATGCCCGGCGGTGAATTTCGGCGCCGTCCAATCGATTTCGTCTTCCACGCCCAATGCTCGCCGTGCCATCTGGCCATAAAAGGTGAGCGGTTGCTTGGCGGCGATTCTCAGGAGCGAGCTGACCTCTTCGGGATGGCGATCGCGCAAGCAAGCGCGCGCCGTCCAATAGGCGAAACGAGCCTTGTTGGAGGGGCTGGTGGTGCTGGAATCGACCAGCCGGGAAAACAGCGTCGAAGCGGTCGCGAAATCGCCGCTTTTCCAGGCCGCCAATCCGGCATCCCAGACATAGCTGCGATCCGCCTGGGTTTCCTCGCCTTCGCTCAAGGTCGGCAGCTTCGCCTTGGGCGCCACAAGATCGTCGCCGGCACCCATGTCGCGGGCGATTTCGTGGATCGCCGGGGCATCGGGCAGGGCCGAGTAATCCGCGAGCCAATCCGACAATTCCTTCACCAGCGGCGCGTAGCGGGGCGACAAATAGCGCGCCGCCAAGACATTGCCCAGGAGCGAGAGATCGGTGAGCCGCGAGATCACGCGATCGGCGGCGCGGAAATTTCCTTCCGCTTGCAGCCGGAAAATGTCGCGATAGCGGTCGGCGTTGACCCGGTCCAGGGGTTGCGGCGGGACGCTTTTTCCCGGCATTGTGGTTTCCGGGGCTTCCGGCAGCGACGCGGTCGCCCCCAGGGCGCCAGTCCGCGGGCGCAATTCGTCCGCCGTGGCGCAACCAAGCGTTCCGGCAGCCAGCAAAATGACCGTTACTGCGGCCAGCGCGTGCTTAATGCGCCAGCCGCCTTGGGGCGTATTTTGTGCCAAGGCTGTTGCTCCCCTGCCTGGTCGCTTCGCCCAAGAACGCGCAAAGCCCAAACCGTTAATCTTTTCTTATTCTTGTTTCCTGCGGGAGTCTGGGTAGACGATGGAGGGGGGGGAGTCCAGCGAAAAAGCCGTTAACCATGTCAATATGTTGTGTTCCAGAGATGGCTACCTACTACCTATCGATAAAATCGATCACATTTTATGAGTTACGGATTTCCGCTTTCCGGGCCGCCGATGACACGCATCGCCTCCAGCTTTTCGCGAAGCGAAAGCAAGTCCCGCCAAGTCTCGCGCTTTAAAGAAGGTTGCCGCAAAAGATAGGCCGGATGGAGGATCGGCAGGGCCGGAATGGCCTCCGGCGAATCCGGCACATGGTAGGTTTGCCATCGGCCCCTGAGCCGGGTAATGCCCTCCGCGGTCCCGAGCAATTCCTGCGCGGCCGAGGCTCCAACGAAGACTAATACCCGGGGCGCCACCAGCGCGATATGCCGCTCCACGAACGGCCTCTGCGCCGCCAATTCCAGATCGGTCGGCTTGCGGTTGCCGGGGGGCCGCCAGAAACAGACATTGGTGATGTAGAACCGGTCGCGGTCGAGGCCGATCGCCGCCATCATCCGGTCCAAAAGCTGGCCCGACACCCCCACGAAGGGCCGTCCTTCGCGATCCTCCTCGGCCCCCGGCGCCTCTCCGATCAGCATGATTCCGGAACCCGGATTTCCGTCGGCAAAGACCAGGCGGGTCGCGGTCCGGCGCAGCCCGATCCCGTCATAGGCCTTGAGGGCCGCCTGCAATGCATCGAGCGAACTTGCCTCCCTGGCCGCCTCCCGGGCCGATTTTATCGCGACCTCGTCGATCGGGCCCTTCGCGCGGCGGGCACCCCGTTTCGGCGGTGATTCCGATGGCGCCATTGCCTGCGGATGATCGGCCAGCGCCAAATCCGGCCGGGGACGACCCTCGATGGGTTCGGCCGGCGGCACGCTCGATGGCGCGCCAGGGGACGCGCCAGGGGACGCGCCAGGGGACGCAGCCGAGCCAAGGCGGGTTTGCGCATTCTCCTCGATTGCCTCGTCCACGCCCCACTCGATATAGAGCTTGAGCAGGGCAAGCGCGTCCTCGCTGGGGGTCGGGTTCATCCAGTGAAGTTAGCACCCGAGGCCGGTTTGGTGGAGTGGGGAACGGGACCCCGCGCATGCGGTTGCCAGCATGGCGCCCGCGCGCCTAAAAAGGCGTCGGCGCCGCACGGGCATTTGAGATCGGTCAGGAGAATTGGATGGATCGCGATGTGATGGAATATGACGTGGTGATCGTGGGCGGCGGCCCTTCCGGGCTGTCGGCGGCGATTCGCCTGAAGCAATTGGCGGCCGAGGCCAATCACGAGATCTCGGTCTGCGTGATCGAGAAGGGGGCCGAGATCGGCGCCCATATCCTCTCCGGCGCGGTCTTCGAGCCGCGCGCCCTCAACGAACTCATTCCCGATTGGAAGGAAAAGCGCGCGCCCCTCCACACGCCGGCGAAAGAAGACGATTTCCTGTTCCTCACCCGCGCGCGCGCGATCAAGCTGCCCACGCCGCCGCAAATGCACAACGCAGGCAATTACATCATCTCGCTTGGCAATTTGTGCCGTTGGCTGGGACGAGAGGCCGAGGCCTTGGGCGTCGAAATCTATCCCGGTTTCGCCGCTTCCGAGGTGCTTCATGGCGAAAGGGGCCAGGTTATCGGTGTTGCGACCGGCGACATGGGGCTGGGCAAGGATGGGCAAAAGACCGCGAATTTCACGCGCGGTGTCGAACTCCATGGCAAGCAGACCTTGTTCGCCGAGGGCTGCCGGGGCTCGCTCACCAAGACGCTGTTCGAGAAATTCGACCTTCGTCGCGACTGCGATCCACAGACCTTCGGCATCGGCATCAAGGAATTGTGGGAGATCGAGCCCGCCAAGCACAGCCCGGGCAAGATCATCCACACCATCGGCTGGCCGCTTGACAGCTTCACTTATGGCGGCTCGTTCCTTTATCATCTCGAGAACAACCAGGTGGCGGTCGGCTTCGTCGTCGGGCTCGATTATTCGAACCCGCATCTCTCCCCCTTCGAGGAATTCCAGCGCTTCAAGCAGCATCGCGCGATCCGCCCCTGTTTCGAGGGCGGCAGGCGCGTGGCCTATGGCGCGCGCGCCATCAACGAGGGCGGCTTCCAGTCAATTCCGGGCCTGAGTTTTCCGGGCGGGTGCCTGATCGGTTGTGCCGCCGGCTTCTTGAACGTGCCGAAAATCAAGGGCAGCCACACGGCGATGAAAACGGGCATGATCGCGGCCGAGGCATTGTTTCCCCGCCTCCGGGCCGGCGATGGGGCCGGCGCCGAGATCGGGACCTATGGCGAGATGATCCGGAAAAGCTGGATCTGGGACGAGCTTTACCGCGTGCGCAACATCCGGCCCAGTTTTCACCTCGGCCTGTGGGCGGGCCTCGCCTATTCGGCGATCGACACCTATCTCTTCCGGGGCCGTGCGCCCTGGACGCTGCGCCACAAGCCCGATCATCTGCAATTGCGCCCGGCCGGCGAAATGCCCCGCATCGATTATCCCAAGCCGGACGGCAAGATCAGTTTCGACCGGCTGTCCTCGGTCTTCCTGTCCTCGACCAACCACGAGGAGAATCAGCCGGCGCACCTCAAGCTCATCGATCAAGGGGCCCCGATCAGGGTCAACCTTGCCCTCTACGACGCGCCCGAGCGGCTTTATTGCCCGGCCGGGGTCTACGAGATCGAGCGCGATGCCAATGGCGCCAATCCGATGCTCCGGATCAACGCCCAGAATTGCGTCCACTGCAAGACCTGCGACATCAAGGACCCGGGTCAGAACATCAATTGGGTGGTGCCGGAGGGCGGCGGCGGGCCCAACTACCCAAACATGTAGCTTCCTGTTAATCAGGGGGCACGGAAACGCCGTTGGAGTTGGTTGTTGTCCCATCGATCCCCAATCGCTGGTACCCGCCGTCGCGGATGGCTGAGTCGGCAATTTGACCGCACCAGTGCACGCCGGCGGGTACTCTCTATTTGGTATGATGTGCCAACTTTCCTGGAAGCAGCAATACGTTCCATGGATCACCCATTTTCGAAAGTTGGGACATGCCTGTTCGGGCGGGCCTTGCCCTCGCTGGCGCTGGCGCTCATTCTTTCCGCCTGCGACAATGGCGAGATCGCCGGGCGTGAGGGGAGCACTTCCTTCCGGACCGCCGATGCGACCGGCGCATCCCTACCCGCTGCCGCCGCCGGGCTTTCCGGCTGGTCGCGCACCGGGGCCTATCTGGCCGGTCTCTCCGCCTTCGAGAATCGCGACATGGAAAAGGCGGCCGACCTTCTGCCGCTGGCGCTCGCCGAGGATCTCGGCAACCCGATACTGGCCAACCAGACGCTTTACGCGCTTCTGAGCGCCGGTCGGATCGAGGGCGGAATCGATCTGGCCAGGAATCTCAGGGCCAAGGGTCAGAGCTCGGCCTTGATCGCCCTGGCGCTGGTCCAGGATTCGGCGAGAAAAAACGATTTCGCCGCCGCCGCCAAGGCGGCCTCCGATCTGCCCGACGATCGCTTGCTCTCGATCGCCGGTCCGATGCTGCGGGCCTGGGCGGAGCTGGGCGCCAATGGCCTGGGCGCGGGGCTCAGGGCTCTCGAGCCCCTGAACGATATCGTCGGCGCCGATGGCCTGCGCCTGATCCAGGCGGCGCTGATACAGGACCAGGCGAACGAGCGCCAGGGGGCGGCGCGGAGTTTCGACGAGGCGGTGGCGACGGTGCCCAAACTCTCCACGCAAGTGGTGGAGTTCGCCGTCGATTTCCTGCATCGCCAGGGCAAACTTGCCGAGGCCCGCGCCCTCATCGCCCGCTATCGCGAACAGGGCGCCGGCCAGACCGACGAGGTCGCCGACGCGATCCAGGCGCGCCTCGAGAAGGCGCCCGATCAGCGCCCGATCACCGAAGACCCGAAACAGGGCATGGCCGTGGCACTTGCCCAGATCGCCATGGAACTTGTTGCCGAGGGCCTTTTCGGCGATGCCTTGTGGCTGGCGCAACTCAGCCTCGATCTCGATCCCGGGCTGGACGTGGCGCGGCTGGCGTTGGGCGACATCCACCGCGAGAACCGGCATCATGATCTCGCCATCGCCGCCTATGATGGTATCGATTCCGGTTCGATTTTCTTTCGCGCCTCGCGCCTGTCGACCGCGGAAAGCCTGCGCCTGCTGGAGCGCGCCGACGCCGCCGAAAGGCTGCTGCGCGATCTGATCGCCGGCGGTTCGGATGGGGCGGCGGCGATTCAACTCGGCAATCTGCTGAGAGTCGAGAAGAAGTTCAAGGAATCGGCCGAGGCCTACGGCATGGCCATCAAGCATCTCGGCGAACCCCGGCGCGAGGATTGGCAGCTCTTCTATTATCGCGGCATTGCCCATGAGCGCTCCGGCGACTGGCCGCCGGCCGAGGCCGATTTCAAGCGCGCGCTGGAGCTTTCGCCCGACGAGCCCTATGTGCTGAATTATCTGGCCTATACCTGGGTCGAGCGGCGCGAGCACCTGGACCAGGCCCTGCGCATGCTGGAAAAAGCCGTCGGCGATCGGCCGGAGGAGGGCTTCATCGTCGATTCCTTGGGCTGGGCGCATTACCAGCTCGGCAATTTCGACAAGGCGGTCGGCAGTCTAGAGCGTGCGGTCGAGCTATCGCCGACCGACCCGGTGCTCAACGATCATCTGGGCGATGCGCTGTGGCGGGTTGGGCGCGAACAGGAGGCGCGCTTCCAGTGGCGGCGCGCATTGAGCTTCGAACCAGAGCCGGATCTGGTGCCGGCGATCGAGGCCAAGTTGAAGGACGGCTTGCCGCCGCCGGCCTCGCAACCGCCTTCGACCGCCGAAGGCAACGGCGGCTGAAACCCCAAACGTCCCTCTCCCCCATGTAACGCGGGAGAGGGCAGGGTGAGGGGGCGGCGCATTTTCCCTCTCCCACCGGGAGAGGATTCGTTGGCCAAAGCCTCGCGGCCGAGGGGGCGGCTGAAACCCCAAACGTCCCTCTCCCCCGTATAACGGGTGAGAGGGCAGGGTGAGGGGGCGATGCAAATTGTTTGCGCGAGACTTCAGGGATCGTCTCCATGCTGGCGCGGGCCAAGGTCAATCTCTATCTGCATGTGCTGGGCCGACGCGATGATGGCTATCATCTGCTGGATTCGCTCGTCGTCTTCGCCGATCTGTGCGACGAGGTGACCGCCAGCGCTTCCAACGATCTCGCACTCGAGATAGACGGCCCTTTCGCTGCCGGCCTTGCCGCCGATCGATCGAATTTGGTGCTGCGCGCCGCGCGCTCTTTGCGCGAATCGCTCGGCCTGCGCGAGGGTGCCGCCCTTCGCCTGACCAAGAACCTGCCCATCGCCTCCGGGATTGGTGGCGGTTCGGCCGATGCGGCGGCCGCGCTGCTTGTGCTCGCCGAACTCTGGCATGTCGATCCGGCGCCCGCGCTCCTTGCACGGATCGCGCTCTCGCTGGGCGCGGATGTGCCGGTCTGTCTCGCGGGCAGAGCCAGTTTCGTGGGCGGCATCGGCGAGGAAATCCAACCCGTTGGCCGCCTGCCGCAAGCCTGGCTGCTCCTGGTCAATCCGGGAGTCGCGATATCCACGCAAGCCGTGTTCGGGGCGAGGTCCGGGGCATTCTCCACTCCCGCGCGCTGGGCCGATCCGCCGCAAGATTTTGCCGGCCTCCTTGCCTATCTCGAGGGAACGCGCAACGATCTGACCGAGGGCGCGACAATGCTGACGTCGGCGATCACGCATGTGCTGGAAAAAGTCCGCGCCTTGCGGAACTGCGCGCTGGCGCGGCTGTCGGGGAGCGGGGCCACCTGCTTCGGCCTCTTCGAGACCGAGCAAGCCGCCAAGGACGCCGAGGCCGAGTTGCGCCGCCATCATCCCAATTGGTGGGCACGTGCCACGGCGCTCGCAAGCCATTTTCCCTCTCCCTCCGGGAGAGAGCGCCGTTTTCCCTCTCTTTCCGGGAGGGCGTGAGGCGAAGCCTCACGGGTGAGGGGCTTTCAAGCAAACGATCCGCCGAATCGATTCGCGGCCGCCCGGGGTTGCAAAGGCGATTCCTCTTGCCTATGGTCTCCAGCGTTTCGCGTTGGGGCGTAGCCAAGCGGTAAGGCAGCGGGCTTTGGTCCCGCCATCCCCAGGTTCGAATCCTGGCGCCCCAGCCAGATTTCAGCCTCTCCACCCTACGAATCAACCTCATAGCTCGTGCTTCGCCCGCCGCCGGGATTCCTTTTCAAGGCACCCTTCTCGATCAAGTCCTGGATGTCGCGCTGCGCGGTGTCTTGCGAGCATTTGCCGAGCTTGGCCCATTTCGAGCTCGTCAACTTCCCTTCGAATCCGTCAAGCACCCGGTTTAGAATCTTGATCTGGCGCCGGTTGAGGCCCGAGCGCGCATGGCGCTCCCAGAACCCGGCTTGGGCTCCTCGCCCTCGGCGACCCCATCCGGCCAGTCCTCCACACGCTCCGCCCGCCCGTCGCCGGCATTGCCGTTGCCCACCGGCGCGCTATTGTGCGCCCCAGGAAATGCGTGCCACGGGGAGGCCGGCCCATGGACCAAGCGGAACTCGAGCGCCTACGCCAGCGCTACAGCGGCGGCGACCCGGCGACGATGCACGACCGGCGTTTCGCCAAGGTGGCGGCCGGCGTGTTCACCGGCTCAAGGCGCGACGCACCCTTCGCCGGATTGCCAACATTGTTGTGCGCACCCCATCGGCCGCCGGTCGATGGCGAGCCCGACCTCGCCAATTTGAAGGTGGCGCTCGCGGGCGTGCCGATGGATCTGGGCGTCACCAACCGGCCGGGTGCGCGCTTCGGCCCGCGCGCACTCCGTACGATGGAGCGCATCGGCCCCTACAACCATGCCCTCGATTGTTCGCCGGTCGCCGATCTCGGGGCGGCCGACATCGGCGACGTACCGTTCCGCTCGCGCTTCAGCCTGGAGCAATCGATCGAGGACATCGAGGTCTTCTACGCGAAGTTGAAGGCGGCAAGCGTGGCGCCGGTCTCGGTCGGGGGCGATCACTCGATCACCCATCCGATCTTGAAGGCGCTGGGGAGGGATCGGCCACTGGGCCTGGTGCATTTCGACGCCCATTGCGACACCATGGGTGCCTTCGAGGGCACCAAGTTCCATCACGGCGGGCCGTTCCGCAACGCCGTCCTCGATGGCGTGCTGGATCCCAAACGCACCATCCAGATCGGCATTCGCGGCGCCGCGGAATATCTGTGGGAGTTCTCCTACGATTCCGGCATGACCGTGATCCACTGCGAGGAGATCGAGCGCCTGGGCATTGCCGCCATCATCGCCAAGGCGCGCGAGGTGGTGGGCGAGGGTCCGGTCTATGTCAGCTTCGATGTGGACGGGCTGGACCCGGTCTATGCGCCGGGCACCGGCACGCCGGAGGTGGGCGGCATGACCACCCGCGAGGCGCAAGCGATCCTGCGCGGGCTAAAAGGTCTGGACATCGTCGGCGGCGATCTCGTGGAAGTGGCGCCGCAATACGATGCCACCACCAACACCGCCCACACCGGCGCGCAATTGCTGTTCGAGATCCTGAGCCTCTTGGTGTTCAGCCCCAGTTTGTGCTAATTCCGGTGACAGTGCACTAAATAGGTCGCCCTTGCACTTCGTCATGCGGCGGTCGGTCACGTAAATGAAAAATGCATTGTCGCCGCGATCGATCTGGCCTCTCCCGTCTGTTAGCCTAACAAACATTGCATCAGGGGTTTGCCGGGACTTGCGGATCAAGTTGATCCGCGTCCAGAAACCCCGCCCGCTTACATCCCGGTCTTTTTCTTGAGCGCGTCGATGAGGGCGGCCACTTGCCCGCCGTTGTTGCTGATGAGGGACGCAAATTCCTGGCGGTGGGTCTCCGCCAGGCTCAAGCCTTCCACCCGAACGTCGCTGACGCGATAGGGCTCCACTCCGGTTTGAACCACCCATTCCACGCGCGCCGGTTCCCCGTTCGGCAGCTTGACCCTGGTGAACACGATCGAGCGCCCGTCACCCTCGTCGCGCACCCGTCCGATGTTCATTTCGTGGCCGTTGTAGCTGGAAAAGCGCTTGGCATAGGCCAGGCTCAGGAAATCGGTGAGTGCCACGATGAATTCGGCCTGCTCCTCGGGTGTGGCGCGGCGCCAATAGCTGCCCCGCATGTATTTGGCGATCCCGGGCATGTCAAAATATTGTTCCAGGAGCGGCTTCAGCTTCACCGCCCGTTCGGCATCGGTGGCCTCGGGCCCGAAATGCAGATCGGTGATCGCCGCGTCGCTCAGATCCTGGACGAATTGCACCACGTCGGTTGCGGCCCAGGCCAGTCGCGGCGCGGACAAATTCAATCCCAACGCCGCGCCGCCCAGGAATGCGCGCCGGCCAAATCGACGCGGGTCGCTCATGGGTTGATGGATTCCGTCCCGTGGGTCGTGGGCGTGTAGAGCGAAATGGTCAGAAGCGGCGCCGCCTGCGCCTGTTTCCATTCCTCCGATTCCTCGCCGTTCTGGATCGCATCGTTGCGCCGCTGCCGATAGAGCGAGCGGATGGTGGCGTAGAAATCGACCGACCCCTTGCGCAATTCCGCGATCGCCTCGAGGTTCCGGGCCCTTGTATCGAGGGTGTCCAGCCCGGTACGGATGGTGTTGATATAGGTGACATTGTAGGCGTAGCCAACCCAGGTCAAAGGGTCGAGCACGTAATCGACCAGCCTTCCCGTGGCATCGCGTGGATTTGATGGGCCGAGGAAGGGCAGGTGCAGATAGGCGCCCTCGCCCGATCCCCACACCGCCAAGGTCTGGCCGAAATCCTCGTCGTGATAATTCAAATCCATCATGCTGGCGACATCGACCAGGCCGCCCACGCCCAGGGTCGAATTGACGAAGAAGCGCGCGATCGTGGTTCCGGCGCGGTTCATCTCGCCCTGGAAGATGTCGTTGGCGAGAATTACCGGCGAATTCAGGTTGCGCAGGAAATTGCGCACCCCATCCTCGGCCGGATTGGGCAATGCCACGTGATACCAGCCGGCGAACGGCTTCAGCAGCACTTCATCAAGAAAGAAATTGACCTCGAAGAAATAGCGGTTCATCGGCTCCAGGGGATCGTTGGCTTCCTGATAAGCCTCGCTCGCCGCTTGATCCTGCGGGTCGGGCACGCTGGCGCAGCCCCCCATGATGGTCAGGGCGCCAAGAAATGCCGTCGCTGCGGCGATCTTCCTCGCCATGTTCTGTTTCATCACGCGCAAAGCCCCTTCGGCAACATCCGTTCCCAGTTTGTTTAGCACCAGCTTTTCGAGCCGCGCCGCCACCCCCGACGCTCCCGGCTCCATCGCCGATCGACCCGCGATCATTGCCCGCGTCGCGTTAGGACTTGGTAACCAAGACCTTCGACTTTGGGGGACTCACTAGGGTAAACCGGTCCAGCGGCCGAGTCAGTACCATAGCCCACCCCGAATCTCCATAGGGCCCGGGGACGGGCGCCTACATTGGCAACTTTGTTGCGCCGCAGCAATAGTCACGCCGCTGTCAAGTTTTCTGCATGATGGCAAGCAACCTTTTGCCCATCGAATTCGCGCAGATTGGGGCGTTCTTGGGCGCAGATTTCGGTGGCGAAGGGGCAGCGCCGATGGAAGGCACAACCAGGCGGCGGGTCCAAGGGCGAGGGCAGTTCGCCCTTGACCGTCAGGCGCTTCGAACGCGCCTTGGGGTCGACCGAGGGCGTCGCCGCTAAGAGCGCCTGGGTATAGGGATGGCGGGGCTGGGCAAAGATCGCCTCCTTGGTTCCCTGTTCGACCACCCGGCCCAGATACATCACCATCACCTCGCCGGCGATGTGCCTGACCACGGAGAGATCGTGCGAGATGAACAGATAGGCGAGGTTGAACTCGGCCTGGAGGTCCATCAACAGGTTGAGGACCTGGGCCCGGATCGAAACGTCGAGGGCCGAGACCGGCTCGTCGGCGACCACCACCTTGGGATTGAGCATGAGGGCGCGTGCGATCGCGATCCTCTGGCGCTGGCCGCCGGAAAACATGTGCGGGTAGCGCCCGATGAATTCCGGACGCAGGCCGACCTTGGCCATCATCGCGGCGGCGGCCTCGGCCCGCGCCTTCGAATTCAGATCGCTGTTGATCTCCAGCGGCTCGCCCAGGATCTGTCCGACCTGTTTCCTGGGATTGAGCGACCCATAGGGGTCCTGGAACACCATTTGCACCCGCTGGCGCAGGCGCCGGATGGTGGGCCTATCGGCGCGCACCACGTCGACGCCATCGACCTCCAATTCCCCGGCATTGGGGCGTTCGATCATGGCGACCATGCGCGCCAGCGTGGACTTGCCGCAGCCCGATTCGCCGACGACCGCGAGCGTCTGGCCGGGCGCCAGCGCGAAATCCGTGCCCACGACCGCGCGCAAAATCAAGGCTTTCCGGAACAGGCCGCGGCCGATCGGGTAATGGCGCTCTAACCCTTTGGCGCGCAACACCAGCTTGTGCTCCTGGTTCTGGCTCATTGCACGGCCGCGATGTTTGGCGACAGTACCCGCCGTCGCCGACGGCTGAATCGAGCAAGCGACCCCGGAAGTCGCACGCCGGCGGGTACTATCATTAGGCAACATGTGCCAACTTTCGTGGAACCTGCGGAGCGTTTCATGGATCACGCTCGTTCGAAAGTTGGCACAAGCGGGAAATGGCAGCGCACGCGCGCGGCTCCGGCGCCGATCAGTTGCGGCGCTTCCATCCGGCAACGCTCCTGGACGAAACCGCAGCGCGGATTGAACACGCAGCCCTTGGGCCGGTTGGCGATGCCCGGCACCACGCCGGCAATCGTATTCAGCCGACGCCCCTCGGCGCGTTCCGGGAGCGCGTCCAGGAGTGCCGCGGTATAGGGATGCCGGGGCGAGGCGAACAATGCTTCCGCCCGCTGTTCCTCGACCTGCTGGCTTGCGTACATGACCATCACCCGCTCGGCCACTTCGGCCACCACGCCCATGTCGTGGGTAATGAGCGCCAACGCCATGCCGCGATCCTTTTGCAACGAGATCAAGAGATCGAGGATCTGCGCCTGGATGGTGACATCGAGCGCCGTCGTCGGCTCGTCGGCGATCAGCAGCCTTGGATTGCAGGCAATCGCCATGGCGATCATCACCCGCTGGCACATGCCCCCCGAAAGCTGGTGGGGGAAAGAATTGAGCCTGGTCTCCGGCGCCGGAATGCCGACCTGCTCCAGGAGCTCGATCGTGCGCCGCCGGCGTTCCTGGCGGTCGCCGCCCTCATGGACCTGCAAGGTCTCCATGATCTGGTAGCCGATTGTGAAGCAGGGGTTGAGGCTGGTCATCGGCTCCTGGAAGATCATGGCGATGTCCTTGCCGATGATCCGGCGCCTATCCCTTGCATTAAGCGCCAGGAGATCGATTCCGTCGAAGGCGAGCCTTTCGGCGGTGACCCTTCCTGGCCAGGCGATGAGCCCCATTACGGCCAGCATGGTCACACTCTTGCCCGAGCCCGATTCCCCCACCACGCCCAGCAATTCTCCGGCATCCAGCGTCAAATCCAGGCCATCGACGGCCCGGAACGCCCCGCCATGGGTCCCGAACTCGACCGCCAGATTGTGAACCTCGAGGAGAGCCATATTCTTAGGTTATCGCTTCAATCTTGGGTCAAGCGCGTCGCGCAACCCATCGCCCAGCAGGTTGAAGGCCAGCACCGTCACCAGAATGGCAAGGCCGGGCAAGGTCACCACCCAGGGGGCCGCGCGAATGAGCTCGCGACTGTCGGCGAGCATGGTGCCCCATTCCGGCGTTGGCGCTTGCGCGCCATAGCCAAGGAATCCCAGAGCCGCCGCATCCAGAATGGCGGAGGAAAAACTCAGGGTCGCCTGCACGATCAAGGGCGCCATGCAATTCGGCAGCACCGCGTCGAACATGAGCCGGAGCGTCCCCGCGCCCGAGACCCTGGCGGCGGTCACGTAATCCTTCGGCAATTCGGTGAGCACCGCGGCGCGCGCCAGCCTCGCGTAATGCGGCACATAGGTGATCGCGACCGCGATCATGGCATTGACCAGTCCGGAGCCCAGAATGGCGACGATGGCCAAAGCCAAGAGCAGGCTCGGCACCGCCAGCACGATATCCATCATGCGCATGATCAGGATATCGGGCGTGCCCCTGAAGAAGCCCGAGACCACGCCGAAGGCGATGCCCATCGCCAGCGACAGCGTGACCACGATCGCCCCGATGAACAACGAATAGCGCGCGCCATGGATGAGCCGCGACAAGAGATCGCGACCCACGTCGTCGGTGCCAAAAAAAAACCGCCAGTCGCCGCCCTCGCTCCAGACCGGGGGCAGCGGCTTCAAGACGTATTCCTTGAATTGCTCGGCGTAAGCGTAGGGCGCCACCACATCGGCGAAGACCGCGATCAGGACCAGGAACACGATTACCACAAGCCCGGCCATGGCGCCCTTGTTGGCGGACAGCGAATGCCACGCCTCGCCGGCCGGCGACATCGCCGGGGCGACTGGTTCGACGCTGGCAAGGACTGCGTCTGTCATCGCCTAGTACCCGCCGTCGCGGATGGGTGTTTCGAGCCAAATTTGCTCCGCCAGCGTACGCCGGCGGGTATCATCATTTGGTAACATGGGGCCCGACTTTCGTGGAACGATGGATGTGGTCCATGGATCACGCATTTCCGAAAGTTGGCACGCGCCTATCGCCGGTGGCGAATGCGGGGGTTGATCAGGCCATAGACCAGGTCGACCCCGAGATTGATCGCCATCACCAGGCTGGCGATCAAGAGTACGCCGCCCTGCAAGGCCGGATAGTCGCGCCGGCCGATGGATTCGACGAGCCACCTGCCGATCCCGGGCCAGGAAAACGTGGTTTCGGTCAGGATGGCGCCGCCCATGAGCGTGCCGACCTGAAGGCCAATGACCGTGACGACCGGAATGAGCGCGTTCCTTAGCGCGTGCACGCCCACGACCCGGATGTTGCCGAGGCCCTTGGCGCGCGCGGTGCGGATGTAATCCTCGCTCAGGACCTCCAGCATCGCCGAACGGGTCATGCGCGCGATGACCGCCAGCGGGATGGTGCCGAGCACGATCGTGGGCAGGATCAGATGCCGAAGCGCGTTCACGAACGAACCCTTCTCGTCGGAGAGCAGCGTGTCGATCAGCATGAAACCGGTCACCGGATCGACGAAAAAGTCATCGGACAGGCGCTTGGCGACCGGCGTCCAATGCAGGTTCACGGAAAACAGAATGATGAGCAGCAGGCCCCACCAGAAGATCGGCATCGAATAGCCGGTGAGCGTCACCCCCATCACGGTGTGATCGAAGGGCGAACCGCGCTTCACCGCCGCCAGGATGCCGACCGGTAGCCCGATCAGGATGGCCAAAATCATGGCCAGGACCGACAATTCGATGGTCGCCGGAAACAGGGTCAGGAATTCTTCCAGCACCGGCCTCTGGGTAATGACCGAAATGCCGAGATCGCCGGTCAGCACGCCGCCCACGTAATCGAAGAATTGCACCGGCAGCGGCCGGTCCAGCCCCATCTGGTGCAGCAATTGCGCGTGGCGCTCGGGCGAGATGCCGCGCTCGCCCATCCGCACCTCGACCGCGTCGCCGGGAACCAGGCGAATGAGCACGAAGGTGAATAGAATGATCCCGAGAAAGGTCGGGATCACCAGGCTCACCCGGGTCAGGATGAAGCGGAGCATGGGCCCATGTTGGCGCAAAAACAGGGGCGGGGAAAGTCCACCTTTCCCCGCCCCCGCCTCGTCGGATTACGACGCTCTTACTCGGCGATGTCCACGCCTTCGAAGATGTGGGTGCCGAAGGGATGCACCTTGTAGCCGGAAACCTTCTTGCTCATCGGCATGTAGACGACCGAATGGGCGATCGGATCCCAGGGCGATTCCTCGCGGAAAATCGCCTGCGCCTGCTTGTAGAGATCGGTGCGCTTGGCCACGTCCGAGACTTGCCGCGCCTCGTTCAGCAGCTTGTTGAAGTCCGCGTTGCACCACTTGGCGACGTTCTGTCCATTGGGCGAGCCATCCGCTCCGCAGGAGAGCAGTATGCCCATGAAGTTGTCCGGGTCGCCGTTGTCGCCGGTCCAGCCCAGCATCCCCATCTGGTGCTCGCCCGCCTGCATGCGCTTGCGGTACTCGCCCCATTCGAAGGTCTTCAATTCGGCGGTGACGCCGACCTTGGCCAGATCCGCCTGGATCAGCTCGGCCATCTTTTTGGCGTCCGGATTGTAGGGACGCTGCACCGGCATATACCAGAGGTCGGTGGAGAGGCTGGTGACACCCGCCTCGGCCAGCAGCGCCTTGGCCGCTTCCGGATCGTAGGCGATGTCCGTAGCCGTGTCATCATAGGACCAGATCGTGGGCGGAATCGGATTGACCGCCGCCTTACCGGCGCCGGCATAGACCGCCGTGATGATCGAGGCCTTGTCGATGGCCATGCGCAATGCGTGGCGCACCCGCTTGTCGTCGAAGGGCGGCTTCTGGGTGTTGAAGGCGACGTAACCCACATTCAGCCCCTCGCTCTGCAGCACCTGCAGATCGGGATTGGCCGTAAGCCTCTCGATATCCGCCGGGCTAGGATAGGGCATGACGTCGCATTCGCCGGCTTCGAGGCGGGCGGTGCGGGTCGCCTGGTCGGGCGTGATCGAGAACACCAGCCGGTCGATCGGCTGCTTGCCGCGGAAGTAATTGACGTTGGCGTTGTAGACGATGCGATCGTCCTTGGCGTAGCTTGCGAAGATAAAGGGGCCGGTACCGATCGGCTCCTGGTCGACTTTCTCCGGCGTTCCCGCCTTCATCATTGAATCCATGTATTCCCCGGACATGATGGCGGCGAAATCCATGGCCATGTTGGCGATGAACGGCGCCTCCGGCTTGGTCAGGGTGAACTTGACGGTACTGTCGTTGACCTTCTCGATCCCGGCCAACAGATCCGGCATGCCCATGTCGTTGAAGTAGTCATAGGCTCCGCCGGAAACGCCGTGATAGGGGTCGTCCGCCTTCCACATCCGATTGAAGGTGGCGATCACGTCGTCGGCGTTGAAATCGCGGGTTGGCGAGAAGGCGCCGCGGGCATGGAACTTGACGCCCTTCCTGAGATTGAAGGTGTAGGAAAGCCCATCATCCGAAACCGCCCAGCTCTCGGCCAAGGCGGGCCGCAATTCGGTGGTTCCGGGGTTGAACTCGACCAGCCGGTTGTAGATCTGATAGGCCGTGTCGAGACTGGTGCCGGTGGTGTTGATCTGCGGATTGAAATTCTCGGGGCTGCCCTCCGAGCAATAGACCAGTGTCTTGGCGCTGGCCGCCGAGGCAAGGCCGAGTGCCATCACCGCCGCGGCCACGGCGCCCAATAGCTGTCGTTTCATTGTTACGTCTCCCTTGTGTCTGAGGCCGGACGCCTTGTTGTCACGGTTTTTGGTCCGCCTTGGCTGAAAGCTAGGCCCGGCACGCCGGTCGAGTCAATCCGCCCCCGATCTTGGCCTAGGGCAATCGCTTGAATCGCTGGAATCGACGGGGGTAATAGGGGTCTCCCATTTGTGGAGGCTTGGATGTCTGAAGATGATCGTGATGAGATCGGGTTTTTGGCGCACTTTGCCCGGCTGGAGGATCCGCGCCAGTCG